>CAIOZS010000092.1 GCA_903862845.1 uncultured Thermoleophilia bacterium | reverse complement strand
TGCCCAGCCAGGATGAACTGAACAAGCTCTACATCAATCGCCTCGCGATCGGCGGCTTCGCCGTCGGTGAAGGGGTCCGCTACTGGAGCTCCTCCGAAAGCCAGCGGGGGCATGCGCTCGCCCAGTCCTTCGAGAGTGGCGGCCTCTGGTCCGGCCTAAAGGACAGCAGTTACCGGGTGCGTGCTGTGCGCTCTTTCTGACCGTCCAGCCGGTTCGACCGTCACAAGAGCAGTGCAGGGGGCTTCGGCCCCCTGCACTGCTTGTAGGCATCATCTGCAGAAGCGCGCCCCCGGCCGCGATCTCACGCGCGTCGACATCGCGCGGCCCGACGTCTTGCCTCACGGCCGACTCAAGTCTGCCGCCGCCGCTGCCGATTCATGGAGAAGTAGAGCTGGCTCGAGGCGGCGCGACGCCCGGCGTCGCGCCCTCACCGGAGGTACCGCATGAAGCAGTCCGCGTCGCTCACCGATCGGCCACCCGCTCGGCGGCGCGCCTTCAGGCTCTTCGGCCTGGCGCTCACCGTGCTCACCCTCGCCCTGGCGCTGCCCGCCGGCGCCGCGACCTTTGCCTCTCCCGCCGCCGCCTCCGCGCCGACTATCACGAGCTTCACTCCGGACGAGGGCCCCCCGGGCACCCTCGTCACCCTGACCGGCAGCGGCTTCAGCGGCGCCACCCGCGTCGATCTGGGGCGCTGGCGTGCCGATTTCACCGTGGTCAGCGACGCGCAGATCAGGCTCACCGTGCCGGCCTACTTCGCCCGCAGCGGCTTTATTGACGTGAAGACCCCAGGCGGCACCGCCTGGAGCGCGGAAACGTTCACCGTGAGCGGAACGACGCCGATCATCAGGGTCACCGCTCCCACGGGCACGGGAAGCTACGCACAAGGCAGCAGCCTCACGGTGAGGTGGGAGATCAGCAAAGGGGTCGACTACGGCGTGTTCGGCGTCGGGGTGCGCAGCCCCGCCGGCGACTGGAACATCGGCTTGCGCGTGTCCGCCGGCTACTACGGGAGCTACACAGTCCCCCTCACCGTCGACGTGCCTGTGGGCAGCGGCTACCAGGTGATGGTCGCCTGGCGGCCCGAACCCGAGATCGGCTCCTGGGGCGCCTTTGCCACAAGCCCCGGCTCGTTCGCCGTGACCGCGAGATCGGCGGCGAAGGCGATCACCGCCTTCAGCTTCCAGGGGCTGACCCCGCCGGTGACCGGCGTCATCAATGAAGCGGCGCACACGATCGCCGTCACCGTTCCCCGTGCCACGGACGTCCACGCTCTGGTCGCGACCTTCACCACGACCGGAGCAGCGGTCGCGGTCGGCGGCACGCCGCAGGTCAGCGGGACGACGGCCAACGACTTCAGCAGCCCGGTCACCTACAAGGTCACCGCCGACGACGGCTCTACCCAGGACTACACGGTCACGGTGACGGTTCCGGTCGCCCCCGTCGCGATCGGCGAAGCCTGCGACGGCGGCGTGGTCGCCTACATACTTCAAAGTGGAGACCCTGGTTACAGCGCAACCGTGCAGCACGGCCTGATCGCCGCCACGGGCGACCAAGGCGACGCCATCAGATGGGCGCTCCCAAGCTACGAAGACACTTCCGTACCAGGAGGGACAGGTACCGCCATCGGCACCGGCGCCGCGAACACGACCAAGATCATCGCCCAGAACGGCGCAGGCGTAGCCTACGCGGCAGGCCTGGCACGGGCCTACATGGGCGGCGGCTACCGCGACTGGTACCTGCCCAGCAGGGATGAGCTGAACAAGCTGTACACCAACCGCGTGGCGGTCGGTGGTTTTGTGTCCTACTGCTACTGGAGCTCCTCCGAGTTCGGCGGTTCGGGCGCGTGCTACCAGTGGTTCAGCAGCGGCCGGCAGAGCAGCAACCTCAAGGGCTGGACGTACGCGGTGCGTGCTGTCCGCTCCTTCTGAGCGTCCCGCCCGTTCGACCGTCAAGAGCAGTGCAGGGGGCTTCGGCCCCCTGCACTGCTCGAGCCGCGTTCTCCGGCCCTCTTCGACGGTCTGCCGCTCAAGAGCAAGGTCGGCCGTCTCATCCTGAAGCTCTTCGCAGCGGCCGGGGACTCCGCTCGTGAGCAGAGGCATGTCCCCGGCCGAGACCTCGAGCGCGTCGGCATCGTGCTGCTCCGCGTGACGACCCCCTCGATGCCGACTCAAGTCTGCCGCTGCCGCGGTCGAAGAATGTAGGATTAGAGCTCGCTCGAAGCGGCGCGACGCCCGGCGTCGCGCCTTCACAGAGAGGTACCACATGAAGCAGTCCGCGATGCTCATCGGCAATCCGCCCGCTCGGCGGCGCGCCTTCAGGCTCTTCGGCCTGGCGCTCATCCTGCTCACGCTCGCCCTGGCGCTGCCCGCCGGCGCTGCGGCCGCCTCTCCGGGCGCGGCCGCCGTCCCCGCGCCGACGATCGCGAGCTTCACCCCGGACAGGGGCCTCGAGGGCAGCGTCGTCACCCTTGCAGGCAGCGGCTTCAGCGGCGCCACCCGCGTCGCGCTGGGGCGCGCCGCAGTTGCGTTCGACGTAGTCAGCGACGCGCAGATCACGCTCACCGTGCCGGGCGGCGCGCGCAGCGGCCAGATCAGCGTGTCGACCCCGGGCGGCAGCGCATGGAGCGCGAAATCGTTCACCGTGACCTACCCGCCGGTCGTCATCACGGTCACCGCCCCCACGGGCACGGGAAGCTACGCGCAGGGCAGCACCCTCACGGTGAGCTGGACGACCAGAGACGACGTCGCCTACGGCGAGTTCGGCGTCTGGGTGGGCGGCGGGTCGCAGGAGGTCATCACTTATGAGCTCGTGTCCGCCAGCGGCGCCGCGAGCTACACCACCGGCCTCAAGCTCAACGTGCCCGTGGGCAGCGGCTACAAGGCGGAGGTCGCCTGGCGGCCGGACAGCCTCACTCCCTGGAGGGCCTCTGCTACCAGCCCCGGCTCATTCACCGTGACGGCCAGTCCCGCCAAGGCGATCACCGCCTTCAGCTTCCGAAGGCTGACCCCGCCGGTGACCGGCGTCATCAATGAAGCGGCGCACACGATCGCCCTCACCGTTCCCCGTGCCACGGACCTGCACGCTCTGGTCGCCACCTTCACCACGACCGGAGCAGCGGTCGCGGTCGGCGGCACTCCGCAGGTCAGCGGAACGACGGCCAACGACTTCAGCAGCCCGGTCACCTACACGGTCACCGCCGCCGACGCCTCGACCCAGGACTACGTGGTCACGGTCCGCGGCCTCGCCATCGGCGATGCCTACGGCGGCGGCGTGGTCGCCTACATCCTGCAAAGTGGAGACCCTGGCTACAGCGCAACCGTAGTGCACGGCCTGATCGCCGCCACGGGCGACCAGGGCGGCGGCCGGGGAATCATGTGGGCGCTCCCAAGCTACCAAACCACTTCCGTACCAGGAGGGACAGGTACCGCCATCGGGACCGGCGCAGCGAACACGACCCATATCACCTATCAGAACGGCATGAACAGCACCTACGCGGCAGGCCTGGCACGGGCCTACGGCGGCGGCGGCTACCGCGACTGGTACCTGCCCAGCAAGGATGAGCTGAACAAGCTCTACATCAATCGCGACGCGATCGGTGGTTTCGTGTCCGGCTACTACTGGAGCTCCTCCGAGGACAGCGGGCGGACCGCGTGGTGCCAGAACTGCCGCTTCCCCTACAACCAGGAAACTAACCTCAAGTCCGACGAGTACGGCAGGGTGCGTGCTGTCCGCTCCTTCTGACCGTCCCGCCCGTTCGACCGTCAAGAGCAGTGCAGGGGGCTTCGGCCCCCTGCACTGCTCGAGCACCGCTCTCCGGCCCCCTTCGACGGTCTGCCGCTCAAGAGTGACGTCTGCCGCCGCCGCTATTCCATCCCGTGCGGCGGCTGGCTGGCCGCTGCGGGGCGCGCCTCATCGCCGAGACGCTCGAGCTCGGCCTGGCTCGGCAGCGGACCGGCCGCCTTGAGGCGCTTCCACTCGCGGTGCAGGATCGGCGCGGCGACGGCGAGGCCGAGTAGGTTGATGGCGCCGGCGAGCGCCAGGATGTAGCCGGAGATCCAGCCGAAGAGGATGGGCGCCGTCAGCGAGCCCAGCAGGCCCGCAGCCTGCATGGCGGTCGACTCAACGCCCGTCACGGTGCCGATCCAGCGCCGCGGGCTGGCCTGGATGAGCAGCGCCTGCTTGGCGGGGTACGAGAACGCGATGGCCAGGCCCTCGAGGGCGTTCACGATGATGAACAGCGTCATGTTCGTGGTCACGCCGTAGAAGATCCAGGCGACGGCGGAGAGCGCGTAGCCGCCGATGAACAGCCAGTAGCGGCTGTAGCGGTCGGCGGCTACGCCGCCCACAAACGACAGCAGCATGGGCACGCTGAAGGCGATCCAGGTGAGGCCGATGAAGGTCATCGAGGCGCCGAGATGCGCGAGCCACAGGCTCCACACGACGTCGAAGGCGCCCATCGCGTAGTGGCTCGTGAAGGCGATGATGACGAAGGCGATGATCGCCGGAGTCATGATGGTGCGGATCGGCGGCCGCGCGGCCTTGCCCGTGCCTCCGGGTCGCTCGATGTCCTGGCGGCGCTGCGCGCGGCGCACCTTGAGCGCCGCCGGCTCGCGCACGAAGAAGATGACGGCGAGCAGCGAGACCGCCGAGAGGGCGGCCCCGACGTAGAAGATCGCGTAGAAGCCGCCCTTGCCGCCGCCGACGAGGCTGTACAGCGGCGCCGCGATCGCGGGCCCCAGTATGAGCCCGCCGAACTGCGCCGTGGTCAGAAAGCCGTAGGCCTTGCTGCGGTTCTCCTCGGTGGTGATGTCGGCGACAAAGGCCTGAGCCGCCGGCCCGAACGCCGCGGTGCCCATGCCCTCCAGCAGCCGGAAGAGCACGAACCAGTACGGGTCGGTGGTGGTCGTGAACAGCAGCAGCGCGACCGTGTACAGGGCGGCGCCGGCGATCATCACCGGCTTGCGCCCGATGGTGTCGCTGAGCCAGCCCAGGGGCGACGAGAAGAGGAGCGTGCCCAGATAGAACATCGAGGCGACCACCCCGATCATCAGCATCGAGCTGTGCGCCTGCTCCTTCAGGAAGATCGGCAGGTACGGGATGATGGCGCCGAAGCCGATCCAGGTGACAAAGCTCCCGGCCGACACCACGCCGAGCTGCAGCCAGGCCGTGCGCGGCGCGGCGCCGGGCGCGGGCGCGGCGGCCGGCGTGGCGGCGG
>CAIOZS010000091.1 GCA_903862845.1 uncultured Thermoleophilia bacterium | reverse complement strand
CGCGCGTCCACATGCGCAGGGTCTGCTCCTCCTCCGTCGTCAGCTCGATCTTCCGCGCTGTAGCCATGGACGGCCTCCTTCGGTGATGCCACCGGATGAGGGAATCCTACTACAAGACATTTAAGATATGCAACACTAGGCGCTCGCAGGCTGCTGAAATACGCCTCGTCTCAAGCTCACCGTGAGCCTTCCGCAGGAGGCCCCGCACGGCCCTGTGAACCCGCTACTGTGCCAGGCAGGCGACAAGGACGCCCTGGAGAAGAGCCCGAACGTCAGCTTGAAGGCTCGCTACCGCAACCACATCGTGCATATCTTCGCGGACGACATCCCGATCATCTTCGTCGCGAGGCGCAAGGAAGGTGAGTACGAGGTCTTCACCGAGAGGGAGATCGACCTCGGGGAGTATTTCGGCGCCCATCGGGTCGTGGAGCGAGTGCACTCGCCCAAGGCGCTGTTCACGAATCCGAACGTCGTCCTCGACCAGGACCTGGCGGAGAACCTCTACATGGCCGGGGACCACAACGGCGTGGGCATGGAGCCGGCAGCGATCTCAGGGATCTACGCAGCGAACAGGATCATCGGGGCGGCGTGAGCCTCGAAAGCGAGACAGCGGCGACCCCGATGTGAGGCCGGACAGGTGCCCCTGCTCCCTGCTGGACTGCGCCACGACCGGACAGGCAGAAGTCGGCTGCTCACAGGGGGAAACATCGCCATTCTGACAACGTTGGTGGGCCCAGCAGGACTCGAACCTACGATGCGAGCTGAAGCGTCTGCCCGATATCAGCAGGCTGCTGAGATACGCCTCGCGTCAAGCTCACTGAAAGCCTTCCGCACGAAGACCCTTGCGGCCCTGTGAACCTGCCACTGTGCCAGGCAGGCGACCGGGAGGTGCGGAAGATGCGCGGCGACGAAGAGCGGCACGCCGGGTTCATTGTCATGACCACGCTCGAGGACGTCGCACCGGACGATCACCCCTTGCGCACCATCCACGCCATGGTCCACGCCGCCCTGGCGCAGATGAACCCCGAGCTCGACGCCCTCTACGCCGCCGCCGACGCCCATGAGGCTGAAGTAGGGTGCGGGCTGACCAACTTGAACTGCCATGACGCTCCATTCTTGTGAAAGGCCGGGGACGCTTCGTCGCCGGCCCGGGTCTTCACTGCTGGCGGTGACGGTACTCTGGGCATCCGGGAGTGAAACGGTCCCGCACGACGACCGGCCGGCGCCGTCTGCCGGTCGGTCTCCGCCGTCTCTGCGCCGCCCGGTGCCAGCGCCGCCAACGTCCGTCGCGGCACGGCCTCACACCTTCGTTGTATGTCCCGGAGACCGGCTGTAGCCTGTTATCGTCATGAGGAGGGAGACCGAAGGGGGACCTCGATGAGAAACCGTCTGCTCTGGCTCGTGCCAATCGCACTGCTGTGCCTCGCGCTGCTGGCGCCGGCCGCCGTCGCAAGACCCAGCTACGACCACGCCGTGGACCAGCTGTTCGCGCGGGGCTACCCGCAGGCGCTCGAGCACGATCTGATCGCCTTCGGCGCCGCGCAGAGCTACCTCGGCCTGCGCTCCGCAGGCGACCCGGCCGACAACGCCGCGGCGAGGTACATCGCCGCCGAGCTGCGCCGGATCGGGCTGCGGCACGTGCGCCTCGAGCCGGTGCCCATCGACGCTTGGGTGTTTCGCAGCGCCAGCCTCACCGTCGGCGAGAAGACGATGCGCTGCGCGGCGTTCAACGCCGGCAGGGCGACGCCGATCATGGGGCTGACGGCGCCGGTCGTCTACGTGCACGGCGGCACGGCGGCCGAGTTCGATGCCGCCGGAGACGTCTTCGGCAAGATCGTGCTGCTCGACCAGATGTTTAGCTCCTGGTGGCAGATGTGGCCCTGGGCCGAGGCGACCGACCGCGGCGCCGTCGGCATCATCTACACCTTCAACCCCGACGACCCGGTGTATTGGGCCGAGCCCGACGCGCTGGGCGTGTTCAGCAACGAGGCCGACAGCCGCTTCGTGCCGCTCGTCACCCTCCCGCGCGCGGACGGCGAGTGGATGCGCTCCAAGCTGGAGACGGGCGACCCGGTGAGCGCGACGATGACATGCGACGTCCGGATGACGCGCTGGGAAGACGGCGGCGTCGGCTACAACGTCACCGCCGAACTGCCGGGCAAGCAGCACCGCGGCGAGATGGTCGTCCTCTCCGCGCACCACGACACCGCGGGACCCGGCGGCATAGACGACACCGGGCCGTGTGTCAATCTGCTCGCCATGGCCAAGGCCATGCGCATGAGCCACTACCGGCCGCAGCGCACCGTCAAGTTCTTGTTCACGACCGGCGAGGAGTACGGCTGGGACAACTCCTACTACGACTGGCTGGTCGGCGCGTGGTGGGCGGTCGCCCACGCGCACCCCCACTGGGGAGGCAGGATTGCCGGGCAGATCAATCTCGAGACCATGGCCCAGAGCGACGCCGTCCTCAGCATGGTCACGTCCGTCGACCTCGCGCGGTGGTCGACCAATGCGGCCAAGGCCAACCCGGGCCTGCTGCCAAACTCGTACGTTGTGCAGACCCCGGTCACCAGCTGGGACGACGAGTGGCCGTTCACCGCGGCAGGCGTGCCGGCGATCACCCTGTTCGCGAGCACGCCGTACTACGATTCGCACTGGTATCACTCCCAGTACGACAACGCCGCCATCGTGGACTGGGGCTACCTTGCCAAGATCAACAAGTTCGCGTTCCGCATGGAGCGGCAGCTCGGCGGCGGCCTGCTGCCCTTCGACCTGAAGGCGCGCGCCCACGACCTCGCCTCCACCGTGGACGCAGACGAGCTCACCGCGGCGGGCGTGAAGCCGGCGCTGGCTGCCCGCCTGAGCGGCGATGTGGGCGCCTACGTGGCCGCGTGCAAAGCGTTCGCCGGCCGCGCAGTCGCGATCCCCACGGCGCGGTATCCGATGGTCAACAAGGAGTTGCTGCGGATCGAGAAGCTTCTCCTCGGCCAGTTCACCGCCCTGGACGCTTGGGACAAGACCATCTACCCGCACCAGCAGGTGCTGTGGAACATCCAGTACATCGACGCCGCCATCGCCGCGCTCGACCAAGCGTCGCCGGACACCGCAGCGGCGCTCGAAGCGATCACCGGCGTCGACCGCAACTGGATCGCCGTCAACTTCGGCCGTTTCGCCGTTCACTACAACCTCAGGATCCTGAGCCCGGACTACGACAGGCTGTGCTTCGGCGAGCAGGCCCACCTGCCGCCGACCATCGACCTGACCCTGGCGTACCACCGGATCGAGGCCGGCCAAGTCGACGAGCCGCTCGTGTCACTCGAGCAGGCGCGAGCGACGCAGGTACCCGTCCTCAACGCGCGCCTCCGCGCGATGGCGCGAGTGCTCGAGAAGACCACTCCGCACATCGTGCGGCTGCGCTGAAACAGACCGCCGGAAGGGGCAACGGGCGCTGAGCCGCCCTTGGCCCCTTCCGGCAGCGACTCGGGGCTCAAGGCGCGAGCGGCCGTTCTCGCCGTCCCGGCCGCGTCTCGCTGAGGCGAGCAAAGCGGCGTCGGCGCGCCCGCCGGCCGGCTCACTCCTCTACCGGGCAATCCACGCCGACTCCGTTCTCACAGTCGAGGACCACCCTCTCGATCCGCCGGTGGCAGCCCTGCTACCAGGGGCCGTCGCCGGAGGGCGGACCGCGCGGGGCGACAAGTGCGGGCCAGCAGTCTGACGGGCCCACTCGAGTGGGTGCCTGGTGGGCCCAGCAGGACTCGAACCTGCGACCGATCGATTATGAGTCGACTGCTCT
>CAIOZS010000090.1 GCA_903862845.1 uncultured Thermoleophilia bacterium | reverse complement strand
CTGGGTCATGTGCAGCGTGAGCCGGCAGCCGATGAGATCGGAGGCGAGGCGGAAGTGGTCCTCGAGCCGGTGCAGATGGGCGACCGCCTCAGGCCCTTCGGCCTCGGCCTCTGCGACCACCTCGGCGTGGAACTCTTCAAAGGTCGTCATGGCTTCTACCTCCTGTGGTCAGTATCGGCCAGAACCGATAAGCAGTCAAGGGGTCTCGGCACGTCCACTAGGGCGCCGCCTCAGGAAGTCGTCGAGCCGTGCCCGCGCGCGGGCGATCTCGAGGCGCTGCTTGCGGCGGCTGGGGTCGGCGCCTTTGTCGTAGCCGCCGAGCAGGAGGACGATGCGGTCACCGTAGGCGTGGCAGAAGACGCGCAGCAGGATCCGGTCTCCCGATCTGGCGGGGCGTGGCGCCGCCGACGCAGGGCTCACCTTGTGCACCAGGGTCGCCTCGTCTTCGTCGAGGCGGAGCTCGAAGAGGCCGCGACCGACGTGCCGGCCGTACTCGCTGCCGCAGACGCCGACGCCGTGTACGGCGAGGATGAGTCGGAGCGCCGCGTCCAGCGCGCGCCGCTGCGGGGCCGAGAGGCGCTTCTGCATCCAGCGCCGGGCCGGCTCGTCGCCATCCGGCGACCGGTAGAACTCCAGGGTGAAGCGACCTGTGGGCATGCACTCGAGTTTGGCTGCCCACGCGCTCGGCTCACAGGCTCACGATGACTTCGTGTGGTGGACGTTAGTGATGGCCAAGGGATACGTTGCGCGGCGCACGCCGTTCAGGGCCGTGGCTCTCCTGTACGTCACCCTCATCCGCCGCGCTCCGAAGAAGGAGCGGCACGAGGACTAGCGCGCGTCCTCTTCTTCGTCCTGCGCAGCGACTGACGGCAGTCTCTGCGGCCCGAGGCCGACCTCGAGCTGCAGCCCAAGCGCCAGAGCGAGCTTCGACATGGTCTTCAGCGTGAAGTTGGCGTGGCCACCGAGCACGCGCGTGATGTAGGCCTGCGAGGTCCCCAGCCGACGGGCCAGCTCTGCGCGCGTGACCCCCTGCTCCTCCATGGCGATATACAGCGCCTCGGTGAAGTCGAGGACGGCGCCCTCTTCCCAGTATTCTGGCATGCGTCGCGCCTCTGCGAACATCTGTTTGAACGTGATCTCAGTCACTGATCCTCCACGATCCGCAGGGCGCCGCGGCGCCTGTCGTTGAGATAGCGCCACCGCGTGCGAGCGGCGCGCTCGATGGCCACAGCGAGGCCCCGCTCCAGACCACCACGCGGCCTTCGTCGAAGAAGTACAGCACGCGCACCCCGCCGCGGGTCTTCAGCTCGAAGATGCCGTGCGCGAAGGCGCGCATGAGGCGCGCGTACTCCCTGGGATCGTCACGCCGCAGTCCTTTGGCAAGATCGCGCACGTCGCAGCGCTCCTCGTCGGCGCAGACGGCGAGCACTGTCCAGAGACCGCAGCTCACCAGATGGAGCTTCATGTTAACTCATCACTTAAGTCTGGACAAGAGGAAGGGCCATGATCTGCGACGGTAGCAGTCGTCGGCCCATGGCGGGAGGGTGACGAGGGTGGACGTTGCTTCGCGGGCCGTGGCTCTCCTTTCCGTCACCCTCATCCGATAGACTTCGTCGGGCGTCCACCGGAGCGTCGCGCGTCTCCGGCCCGGGGCGCGGGGCCTGCAGACCGTGGAGGGTGCGGCGTGCGTCAGCTCGTCATCGAGAACCCGGTCATCAACTCGGCGTTCCTCGAGCCGGGCAAGCACTTCAAGTTCACCGACGACGGCATCACCGACGAGATCGTCGAATCGCGCCGCCCCAGCGCCTACTTCATCCCCGTGGCGCAGCCCAAGAAGAAAGGCCAGCAGCTCGAGCTCGGCACCGAGTGGACCGACGACCGGCGGCGGGAGAACGACTACATCAACGAGGTGCGCGCCGCCGTGGGCGACTGGCGCAGGCGCGACTACCCGGGCGTCACGCGCACGACGCGCCGCCTGCTGGAGCACTGGCAGCGGCGCGATCGCGACCGCCGGCTCTTCTTCTGCCAGATCGAGGCCGTCGAGACGGCGATCTACCTCACAGAGTGCGTGGCGAGGTCGGGCAAGCAGTACCTGACCAACAAGCTGCGCGAGGCCAACGAAGCGGCCAACCCGGAGCTCGATCGCATGGCCCTCAAGATGGCCACGGGCAGCGGCAAGACCGTGGTCATGGCGATGCTCATCGCCTGGCACGCGCTCAACAAGGTCGAGGCGCCGCAGGACGCCCGGTTCAGCGATTCGTTCCTCATCGTGGCGCCGGGCATCACCATCCGCGACCGCCTGCGCGTGCTGCTGCCCAACGACGCCGACAACTACTACCGCAAGCTCGACGTCGTGCCGCCCGAGCTGATGGACAGGCTCAACCGCGCCAAGGTGGTGATCACCAACTTCCACACCTTCCTGCTGCGCGAGAAGGTCACGGCCGGCAGGCTGACCAAGCGCCTGCTGGCCGGCCGCCACCCCGCCGCGCAGAGCCCCTTCACCGAGACCCCCGACCAGATGGTGCGCCGCGTGTGCCGCGAATTCGGCAGCAAGCGCAACATCGTGGTGATCAACGACGAGGCGCACCACTGCTACCGCGGCAGGCCGGCGGAGGCCGGGGAAGAGGGTGTCGGCGCCGGGAGCGGCGGCCCGGCGACGAGCGCCGCCGCCGCGGGCCTCAAGGGTGACGAGCGCAGAGAGGCCCAGAAGCGCGACGAAGAGGCCCGCGTGTGGATCAGCGGTCTCGAGGCGATCAAGAAGAAGATCGGCATCCGCGCGCTGTACGACCTCTCGGCGACGCCGTTCTTTCTGCGCGGCTCGGGCTACGCCGAGGGTACGCTGTTCCCCTGGGTGGTCAGCGACTTCTCGCTGGTCGACGCCATCGAGTGCGGGATCGTCAAGGTGCCGCGCGTGCCGGTGGCCGATGACGCGATGACCTCAGTGATCCCGATGTACCGGCACCTGTGGCCGCACGTGAAGGACGCCCTGCCGAAGAAAGGCCGCAAGGCCGAGGACGTGGCCGGCGGCCTGCCCAAGCTGCCCAAGGAGCTCGAGGCGGCGCTCATCAGCCTCTACGGCAACTACGAGAAGTACTTCGAGGCGTGGACGACAGCCGCCAAGGAAGCCGGCCAGGGCAGCAGCCTCACGCCGCCGGTGTTCATCGTGGTGTGCAACAACACCAGCGTCTCGAAGCTTGTCTTCGACTGGATCGCGGGCTGGGAGCAGACGATCGGCGAGGGCGACGAGGCAAAGACGATCGTCGCCCCCGGCAGCCTCAAGCTTTTCAGCAACGTGGAGCTCGGCCGGTGGACCGAGCGCCCGAGCACCATCCTCATCGATTCGGCCCAGCTCGAGTCGGGCGAGCAACTCAGCCCTGAGTTCAAGAGGATCGTGGCCCGCGAGATCGAGGAGTTCAAGGCCGAGTACCGCCAGCGTTTTCCCGAGCGCGACCCCGAGGACATCACCGACGAGGATCTGCTGCGCGAGGTCATGAACACGGTGGGCAAGCCCGGGCGTCTCGGCGAGCAGATCAAGTGCGTCGTCAGCGTCTCGATGCTCACTGAGGGCTGGGACGCCAACACGGTGACGCACGTGCTGGGCATCCGCGCCTTCTCGACGCAGCTCCTCTGCGAGCAGGTCGTGGGCCGCGCGCTGCGCCGCACCACCTACGTGACGAACCCCGAGAACGACATGTTCCCCGCCGAGTATGCCGAGGTGTACGGCGTGCCGTTCTCGTTCATCCCGGTGGGGCCGGTCATCGGCACGCCGGTGCTGCCGAAGAAGGCGACGCGGGTGCGGGCGCTGCCCGAGCGCGTTGCCCACGAGCTCACCTTTCCGCGGCTCACCGGCTATCGATATGAGCTCGGCGGCGAGAAGCTGCGCGTGGTGTTCGACGGGAGCGCCGGCATGTCGCTCTCTGCGGCGGACGTGCCGACCATGGTGGAGAACGCGCCGCTCATCGGCGAGTCGGTGATCCACACGCTCGACGACCTCAAGGCGCGGCGCGCCCAGGAGGTCGACTTTCTGCTCGCCAAGCTCGTCTACGAGAAGTACTTCTGCGGGGACGACGCGGCCGGTGGGCAGGCGAGAAAGCCCTGGCTCTTCCCGCAGATCCTGGGCGCGGCCGGCGCCTGGCGTCGCCAGTGCCTCACCTGCAAGGACGACTGCTTTCCGCAGATGCTCCTGCTCGTGGAGAACGCGCACACCGCCGCCGACAAGATCTACCGGGCGATCGTCGACTCGACGCCCGGCGTGCAGAAGCTGCTGCCGATCCTGCAGCCCTACGACACCATGGGATCGACGAACTACGTCGACTTCGACACCACGCGGCCGGTGATGCTGACCGACCCGGGCAAGTGCCACATCTCGCACGTGGTCTGCGACACCGATTCGTGGGAGCAGAAGATGGCGCAGACGCTGGAGGGCATGGACGAGGTCGAGAGCTACGTGAAGAACCACAACCTGCAGTTCTTCATCCCGTACACCTACGAGGGCGAGGCGCACAACTACATCCCCGACTTCATCGTGCGGCTGCGCCGGCCTGACGGCGTGCAGATGAGCATGGACGCGGGCCGGCGCGCCGGGCAGGCTGCGCCCGCCGGCGCCCCCGCCCGCGAGCCCCTCAACCTGATCATCGAGGTCTCCGGCGAGGCGAAGCCAGAGAAGGCCGCCAAGGTGGAGACGGCGCGCAGCCTCTGGGTGCCGGCGGTCAACAACGACGGCCGCTTCGGGCGCTGGGCATTTCTCGAGATCAGCGATCCGTGGGACGCGAAGAACACGATTCGCGCGGCGCTGGCGGGCGAAGGAGCGCTCGCGTGAGCAGCGATCGCGGCATCGGCTGGGCCGAAGAGAGTTGGAACCCCACCACGGGCTGCACGAAGGTGAGCCCCGGCTGCGCCCACTGCTGGGCCGAGCGCATGGCCTGGCGGCTGCAAGGGATGGGCCAGAAGCGCTACGCGCGCGGCTTCAAAGTGACGACGCACGAGGACCTGCTCGAGAAGCCGCTGCACTGGGCCAAGCCGCGCCTCGTCTACGTCAGCTTCATGGGCGATCTGTTCCACGACGAGGTGCCCGACGAGTTCATCGGGAGCGTCTTCGCAACCATGGCTCGCGCGCCCCAGCACCGCTTTCACGTACTGACCAAGCGCCCGGAGCGGATGGCCGAGATGAGCCCGCGCCTGCCTTGGCCCGCCAACGTGTGGGCAGGCGCGACGGTGGAGGACGCGGCGCACGCGTACCGCGCCGACCAGCTTCGCCAGACGGGCGCGGCCGTGAAGTTCCTCGTGCTCGAGCCGCTGCTCGGGCCCGTCAACGACCTCGACCTCGCCGGCGTCGGCTGGGTGATCCTCGGCGGCGAGTCCGGGCCGGGCGCGCGGCCGCTGCACATCGACTGGGTGCGATCCGCCCGCGACCAGTGCGTCGCCGCGGGCGTGCCGTTCTACTTCAAGCAGTGGGGTGGCGTGCGCCGCAAAGAGACGGGGCGCACGCTCGACGGACGGGAGTGGCTCGAGCGCCCGGAGCAGCCGGTCGCGCCTGGGCAGCTCGAGCTGCGGGCGGTGGGCGTGTGACCCGCCACGACGACACGCTCTACGTAGCCTTGATGCGCGACGAGGTCCGGGGTGTCTTGGAAGCGGTCGAAGGGCGGTCGCGCGAAGAGTTCATCACCGACGAGCTGCGCATCGGCTCGGCGGCCTTTCACTTCATGCGATTGGCGGAACGCCCGCTCAAGGCGTCCGCAGCCTTTCGCGCGGCTCACCCCGAGATACCTTGGGGGGACTTGGCCGGCATCCGCGACAGAGTCGAGCCAGAGCTCTTTCACGAGGATGCCGCTGTGATGTGGGAGATCGCCACCGGCGAGCTCCCTGCTCTCGTGGACGCTCTCGAGGCCCTGTTGCCCCCGGACGAGCTGTGGCGGTATCGCAAGGACGATGACTCCGATGAGGAGCTGGCCTGGCCTGCGTCTGAGCCCGATGTGTCACCCCGCGTGCCGTTGCCGATGGCCGCCCTGGACGAGATCTGCCGCCGCTACGACGTGCGCCGCATTCGCTTCTGCGGCTCAGTGCTGCGCGACGACTTCGGCCCCGACAGCGACATCGACATGATGGTGGAGCTCGGGCCCAATGCACCGCGAGGATGGGATGTGCTCCGTCTCGATGAGGAGCTTTCCGAGCTGTTCGGGCGCGAGGCAGATGTGATGCACGGCAGGCCGATCCGCTACATCCGCGAGCAGATGCTGGCCGACGCAAAGACCGTCTACGTGGCCGAAGGCGCGCCGATGGCGGACAATGGCGGCGCGGCAACACGGGGCGACTGAAGGAGGAGTGAGATGAGCCGGGCACGCATCGAGTTCGCACAGCACGAGCTGGAAGAGATCTGTCGCCGGCGCGCGGTCAAGCGCCTCGCTCTCTTCGGGTGGGTGCTGCGCGATGACTTTGG
>CAIOZS010000089.1 GCA_903862845.1 uncultured Thermoleophilia bacterium | reverse complement strand
TGCTGTTCACTAGTTCCGGTGCCGTCTATGGCGGGCAGCCGCGGGACCGTGAACGCCTCCGTGAGGACTACGGCGGCATGCCCTCACCTGAGGACCGACACGCTGAGTACGCACTTGCCAAACAAGCCGGCGAGCGGCTGTGTTCCGCAGCCTCGGCCGACTCTCAGGTGCGCGCCAAGATCGCGCGTTGCTTCACGTTCGTTGGTCCGTACATGGACTTCGATGCCGGGTACGCCATCGGGAACTTCATCCGCGACGCCGTCCGCGCCGACTCTGTGCAGGTGTCCGGAGACGGCACGCCGCTGCGCTCGTACCTGTACGCCGCCGATCTGGCCGTTTGGCTGTGGACCATCCTGTTCGCGGGAGAAGACGCCGTGCCGTACAACGTCGGCTCGCCGGATCCCGTCTCCATTGGGGACGTCGCGCGGCTCGTGGCGCGCGTCGCAGGAGGCACCACGCCCGTGCGGATGGCTCGGGCTCCCGGACCGGACTCCGCCCCGCCGGAGCGCTACATCCCCGACACGTCTCGCGTCGCACGGCTCGGTCTGAAGGTCGAGATCGGCCTGGAAGACGCCGTGCGGCGCACGCTGAACTGGTACCGATCCACGCTCTGAATGCCGCCGTCGACATGACCTCGCGGCAGCGCCGTCAGGCCGTGCTAAGCGTGCTCACCAGTTCACACACGGCATGGAGGGCGAAGCCGTGCGCCTCTTGGATGCGAGGCGTCGAGCCTGGGCCGCCGCACACCATCACGTCCGAGAGCGCGCCCAGCTCCTCTGCGGCCTCCGCGGACCCGACGAGGGCGACCACGCCGACCCCGACGCGCCGCGCTTCGCGTGCGGCAGCCACCACGTTGCCGCTGGTGCCGCTGGTGGTGAAGCCGATCAGGACATCGCCGCGACGGCCCAAGGCGGTCACCTGTTGAGCGAACACGTTCTCGTAGCCATAATCGTTGGCCAATGAGGTGATGACTGCGGGGTCGACGCAGAGAGCTACGCACGGCAGACTCATGCGTGACCCTTCGAACCGGCCCACGAGCTCAGCGGCCAGGTGCTGGGCGTCGGCCGCCGAACCCCCGTTGCCGCACGTCATCACCTTCCCGCCGGCGGCGGCGGCCTTCACGATGAAACGCGCCACGGCGAGCAGACTTCCCGCCTGCGAGAGCACGGCGGCGATCGCCTGGTCATGCGCCCGTGCCATGTTCTCGAGGCGTTCCTGTGCGCCGGATTCGTCTAGGCTTTGCACGAACGCCCTCCCCACCTTGTTGATTGTGGTGCCTGTTTCCTGGTCACACCGGCTCCAGTCTGTTCTCGCGCAGTATGACGACGGAGAGTCTCGAGCCGAACTGCTCCCTCACGATCCCCGCCACCTCGTCCGAGTAGCTCGCGGCCATCACGATCACGGCGTCCACGGGATCGGTGCGGAGCGCCTCCGGAGCGACGATGGGCAGATGAGTGGCCGGCGTGAACCTGCCCTGCTTGAACGGCGCCGAGTCCACCACGTACCGGATCCCGCTCGCAATGCCCGTCATGGCGATCGTCGCGAAGGCCTGATGCCCCGCCCCCCACACCGCAACCCGCCGCGCCGCGAAGCCGGCGAGGTAGGTCTGAAGCTCGTGCGTGAGCTGTTGCTGTTGCTCGCGGAAGCCGGAGATGTCCAGCCTGCCACGCTTGCGCACGGTGGCTGAGAGCACGTAGCCGTCGCGCAGCTCATCGACCCGCAGCACCTCGAACCCGTTGACCCCGAGCGTGGTCCGCAGAGTCTCGGCCGTGAAGTACATCAGGTGGTCGCCGACGAACTCCGAGAACAGCGTCTGCCGCACGACCATGTCGAAGTTCGGCACTTCGACGAGGCCGGCGGCGCCGTCCACCAGGTTGTCGGCGATGGCCCTCAGCGCCACTCCCGGGTCGGGCATGTGCTCGAGGAACATCAGGAGCAGGAAGCCGTCGAACGGCCCAACGTCCCAGGCGCCGGCGCCCTCACCAGGATAGGCTCGCGTCACACGTAGACCGCTCGCCACGCAATCGGCCACCGCGCTCACCGAAGCCTCCAGCCCAAACGCCTCCACGTCCAGAAGCTGCAGCA
>CAIOZS010000088.1 GCA_903862845.1 uncultured Thermoleophilia bacterium | reverse complement strand
GTAGAACACCCGGGCAAGTGGGCACCGACTCGGTGGGGGCACACCGTACTTCAGTCGGGTCCCGACGGCCGGGGGGGCGGACCGCCGTTGCCGTTGTATGGCTTGAGAACAGTCTGCCCCTCGAAGATGAACTGCGTGTTGTGCTGGAGTTGAGGAAGGTTGCGCCGCCGGCGCCGGCCTCACGCACACCGACTACCTGGGGTTCAGCGCCGGCGACACGCACGCCATCTGCAACCGCTGCCCCGCCGAAGCCATCGCCATGCGGCCGTTGGCCGCTCCCCGGCCTGAGCCGCGCGGCGCTTCAGCCTGAGGCGCGGCCTCAGCCCGCCCGCGCCTGCCCGCGGATCGCCGCCAGAGTGGCCGCGACGCCGAGCGCCACGGCCCATTGGTCGAGATACTCCTCGTCCAAGCACCCGGCCTGCAGCTCGTAGACCCGCAGGGCGTCGCCGAGCTGCTTCTCGCTGCCTCCCGCCTGCGCCGACCAGCGGAGCTTCATGAGGATCGTGTCCTCCGGCGCCGAGACGCTGACCTTCATGCCAAGAGCGTCGACCCGCAGGCGGCGCGCGAAGCGCGCGCAATCGAACGGATCGTCGGTCAGCAACCAGAAGTCCGCCTTGTCTCCCGACGAGGAGTCGATGAGGTTGAACATGGTGCGGCGGCGCGCAGCCTCTCCGACCGCGCGCTCGTCGAGGTAGACGTCCGGTGCCGACAGCGCATGTATCACGCGCGCGACATCGCCCGGAGTGATGTCGATGACGAGGTCGATGTCGTGGGTTGTCCGGGGCTCGCCTTGGAGGCTCGAAGCCAGCGACCCGGTCAGCATGTAGGGGATGCCGGCGCCGTCCAGAGCCTCGACGATGCGCCTCAGGAGGGCCTGTTGTGACACTCCGCCATCCGCTCCAGGTAGATGCGTTGCAGCTCGGCTTCGTCGGCCTCGGGGAAGCGCTGCCGCAGTCCGGCGCGGAACAGCTCACGCGACAGCTCGGTGAGCTCGAAAGCCTTGAGCAGGCGCTGCGCCGGCGTCAGCCGGCGGAGCGCCTCAAGGTAGAGTTGGTGGTTCGGCCGCGGCTTGGGATCCACGCGGCAAGGATAGCACCGCGCCGCCCCGTCAAAGCTCGGCGATCACCGCGTCGAGCCGCGCGATCAGCTCCGCGGGCAGCGCCGGGACCTCATGCGTCGCCAGCAGCAGGCGCGCCTTCCGCCGCGCCTTCTCGGCGACGTCGAGCCCGCCGCCTTCGAGCCAGCGGTCGTAGCTCGCGCGGTTCAGGAGCTGGGCGCGCCACTGGTTGCCCCGCAGGTGGCGCCTCGTGTGCCGCTGGCCGAGGAAGTCGCCGCCGGGACCGACGGCCTTGAGCACGTCCACGGCCAGCGTCTCGTCCGAGACCTCGATCGCCTCAAGCAGCCGCCGGTTCCGGGCGATGAGCTCCGCCACCAGCACGACCTCGGCGAGCGACCCGGAGAGGCCGAAGTCCATGTAGCCGACGTCGTGGTTGAGATTGGCGCCCAGCTGCATGGAGAGCTTGGTGATCTCGTCGGCCTCCATGCCGGCCTGGGCATCGACGACCTGCGCGTCGGTGTGGCCGCTGAAGCCCCAGTTGGGGATGCCCAGCCACTTGGCCATCTCGACCTCGCACGCGTACGCGCGGATGAACTCCGGCGAGTTGTACGACGACTGCGACGTCGCCATGTCGAGCGTGTTTGGGCCCTGCCCGATGACGAACGGGGTGCCGGGAGCCCGGAGCTGGTGCATGACGAGGCCAAAGAGCGCCTCCGCGAGGCCGAGCGTGATCTGACCGGCCGTGGTGATGGGCGCGGTGCCCCCGGCGACCGGAGAAGGGCAGTACGTCGACGGGATCCCCCGGTCGGCGCAGAAGAGGAGCTTGTCCACGGTCTCGAAGGGATGCTTGAGCGGCGTGACGGGCTGGTTATACATGACGAAGTACGGCTTGTCGCGCAGGGCGCCTGCGCCGCCGCGGACCTCGCAGGCGAGGCGATACATGGGATCGACGGTCTCGACGCCGCCGGCGGTCATGACGAGCGGCTTGGTGGTCGCCGCGATCATCGCGCGGAACTGGCGCGGGTACGCCTCCTGCGCGTCCATCCCGTCGGGATACGCGCCCGACATGACGAAGTCGATATCGGGCAGCGCGTCGCAGAGACGCGCCGCCTCGCTGACGTCCTCCAGCCTGGCGAGGCGGCGCTCGCCGGTCTCGAGGTCGTGCAGGTGCATGACGTCGGAGCCGTTGCCGTAGTAGGAGCGGAGGCCGCCGAGGTCCATCGCCGGTTCGCCGGCGCGGTCGTAGACCATGAAGCTCGCCGGCACGGTCTCGCGCGCCTTCTCGACGAGGGCGGCGGGGACGTGGACGAGGCCGGCCTCATCCTTCGTGCAGCCGCCCTCGAGCATGACCGCCTCGCCCTCATCGTGGAGGACGACCATACCGATGTCGGCGAGGATGCCCAGCGCGGTGTCGTAGATGCGCTGCTTCTGCTCCTCTTCGAGGAAGCTCACCCGGCCGGCGCCGATCTGCCTGCTCACGTCTGTCATCGTGTCTCCTGACTCGCAGGGCGCGCGGGCGCGCCGATGGCCTCAGCGGTACGGACTGAACAGTATCGCGTCCAGCGAGTCAATGCACGCCTAATTCTTCCTCTGCCGCCTTGATTATCGACTTAAGTTTCGCCGCTACCTCGTCGGGCAGCGGCGTGGGCACGTGCGTCTCGAGGATCCTGCGGGCTTCCGCGAGGGCGCGCTCGTAGAGGCTCGTCGACCCGGATGCGGCCCAGTCCTCCCGGACCCTCCGGTCGATGAGCGTCGAACGCGACTGCCCGCGCATGCCCTTGTAGGTGTCGTCGTGCGAGAGGAAGTCGCTGAACGGACCCACCTCGGCGATGACGTCCACGGACAGCGTCTCGTCGGTGACCGGGATCCCCGGGATGCAGTACTTGATCATGCGCGCGAACTCGGCGTCCATGACGAGCTGCGCGTAGTCGATGGTGACGCCCGATTCCAGCATCCCCAGCCCGTAGATCAGGTTGGCTCCTGCCAACGCCGGCAGCAGGCTGGTGAGAGTCTTCTCGTGACCGGATTGGGCGTCCGCCACTTTTGAATCGCCCTACGCACCGGCGACCCAGCTCGGCAGCAGGTAGAAGCGCGCCAGGCAGGCGACGCCGGCGCCGATCATCGCGCACTCGGGGCTGCCCACCGACGCGCTCGCGAAGCGCAGGTCCATGGCGGTCGTCGACGACCCGTAGATCACGGGCGCCCCCTTCACCGTGAGCTGCGCCAGCGTGATGCCGGCGAGCACCTCCGCGTTGTGGGTGACGAGCGTGCCGGCGAGGCTGACCGGCGAGGAGCCTCCGGCCATCGCCATCGAGAGCACGTTGACCGGCACGCCGGCGCGCACGCCTTCGATGATGATGCGGCAGGCGTCGGCGACCAGCTTGAGCGGGCTCACGGGGCACGTCAGGAACGAGACGATGGGCCGCTTGCGCAGCTCGTCGTGCCCGCCGACGATGGCCGCCGCCATGTCGATCATCTTGCGGGCGCAGAAGCCCGAGAGCGGACCGATGGTGGCGTGCTTCGTCGTGTTGCTGAAGATCGCCTCGGCGTTGTGCAGGGCGGCAGTGTCGGGGGGCACGTCGTGCGCCCCCAGCGGCCGCTCGACGACGTCGATCTCGGGGAGCGCGTCGATGATCCTCGTGCAGTCGGCGACGTCCTGCTTCCGCGACTCGTGCAGCTCGCCGGTGTACGGATCGACGACCTGGATGCCTTCGCCGAAGTTGGTGAAGCCGACGCGGCCGTCTTCGAGCACCACGTCGTTGGCCGGGTCACGGCCGCACATGACCACCTTCGGCGGAGCGGAGCGGATCGCGTGTTCCACGATATGCGCCGGCAGGCACGCCACGCGGCGCTCGCGATCGATGTCCGCCCCGGCGTCCGCGAAGATCTGCAGGGCCTCGTCGTCTTCGACGAAGACGCCCGTCTGCGACAGCACTTCGAGCGTCGCCAGATGGATCTCGCGGAGCTCGTCGTCCGTGAACACCTCGAGCCTGAAACCGCCGCTCTTGCGCGCGCCGGCGCGCGGGTTTCGTCTCATCTGCTGCCTCCGCTTGGCGCCGTGCGCTCCTTGAACTTCTCGACGCAGTTGATCGGGACGTCCAGCACGCGGGCGATGTTGAACTTCGCCTCGATCTGGTTGGCCTGCCACGGCTGGCTGATCGCGTAGCTGTGGATGCGGCCGAAGCCGTGCTCGTTGCGGACCTCGGTCATTGCCACCGGGTCCGAGAGGTCGAAGGGCGTCACGCCGAGCTTGCCGGCCACGTAGTCCTTTGCTTCCTTGAGACGCATACCGCGGGTCATTTGCATCCGAGCCACCAGATCTCCGGCTGCTCGCATACCGCCCATGCCCGCTGCCTGCGCGTGAGCGTTGTGCATCCCGTGAGGGTCGCCCGAGCCCACCTACAAGCCATCGACGTGCAGGAGGTCGACGCACGACTTGGCCGCCCGGCACACGGCATCGGCGGGGGCGTGCACGAACATCGGCACGGCGCCCACGCCCATGCCGGCGTTCATGTGCACGGGGATGGTCGCGACCTCCATGCACGGCTTCACCAGGGCGATCGCGCGGGCGATGTTCCAGGCGCAGCTCTTGCCGGTGTTGACGTTGACGACCGGACCGAACATCGTGGCGCCGGCCTGCTGGGCAAGGAGCAATTGCTCCTTGGGCCACAGGCCGGCCAGGCGCACGCCCTCCCACTCGAGTTGGCCGTGCATGCCAAGCACGAACTCGCCGGCCATGCCGAGCTGGACGCCGAAATCGGGGTATTTCTCGCGGATGATCCTGGTGGCCCTGAGGGCGGCGAGGAATTCCGGGTCGCCGGAGGCGCCGGTGGTGTCCCAGTCAATGGCGTCGGCGCCGGCCTCGTACTGAGAGTCGGCGAGATGGACCATGTCGAGGACGGCCATCTCGACGGCTTCTTCCTGGGAGGCCCGCGCCTCGGCGATCTTGCCGAGCGGCAGGAGCTCGTTCCAGTTGTCGCAGGGGCCGTCGGGTTTGGAGTACAGCCCAAGGTTGGGCATCACGCCGTATTGCAGCGGCGCGACCGTGCAGAGCAGGGCGTCGTGCATGTACTGAGCCTCGTAGGCGAGGATCGTGCGCACGACCTTGAGCGAGTAGTCGCCGACGCAGAGCTCCAGCAGGTCGGCGCCCATCCACTGCTCGTAGGACTGCAGGTCCTGGATGCGCGTGGCGTGCGTCTTCATGCCGGTGCCGTCGCAGCTCAGG
>CAIOZS010000087.1 GCA_903862845.1 uncultured Thermoleophilia bacterium | reverse complement strand
GGAGTGGAGCACGCCGAAGAAGTAGTCGTCGTCGCGGGCGAAGATGATTACCTGGCTGTCCGGCAGAGTCTGCGATGACAGCCAGACGAAGAGTCGATGCTTGGTGAGCCGCGGCGTTCCGATGCAGCGCGGCAGCCCCGACAGCGCCTTGCGCATCTCAGTCCGTGGCTCGACGTGCAGCCACCAGCGTGCGGCGTAGGCAGCCCGCCGGTTGTTAACCCGTGTGGGCATCACGTGTTCTTTGACGTACTCGAACGGGCCTTCGTAGAGCGCGGCTTCTTCCATCGTCATGGCCGTGCCGAAGTCGATGATCCACATGTTGCGCGGGCGCCGCGTGAGGTCGAGTCCGTTGACCCAGGGGCGCACGACGTCCGCATTGCTGCGCCCGTCCGGGTTCGGCATGGCGAGCAGTGCTGCGGCCGCCTCCGCCGGGATATCGAACGGCCCGCCTTTCGTGTCGCCCATGAAGGCGATCCCCCTGTTCTCCGGGAGTCGGTGCACGCGGGTCAGATCGATGCCGCTCGTGAGGTCCGCATTGATCGTCGCTACGGGGTGCCCGTCCAGGTGGCGCTCCGACTCCGAGCCGTCGTCGAAACCCACGAACGACACATGCACGGCCGCGCCCTCGAGGACCCACGGTTCGTCGGCCCATGCAGTGAAGATGTCGCCGCTCGCCTTCATGCGCTCCAGGACGCGACGATTGGCACCACCGCGGATTCCCTGCGTCGAGAGGAGTCCAGCGCGCCTCACCGTGCCCGCTTCGACCATGGCGCGCGCCTTCTCGTGCCAGTAGCAGACGAAGTCGGCTTCGCGTGGAACGCGGCCCTCGTACACCTTGAAGAGCGCGTCCACGTACTCGCTCCCCAGGTTCGTCCGCACGAGCTTCCCGCCGAGGAAGGGCGGGTTGCCGATGATGACCGTCGCGCTCGGCCAGGCTGGCTCACTCGGATGGCCGGGATCACTCAGGTCAAGCACAGCGTCTCGTTGCTCGATGGTGTCCAGCGGCTTGAGGATGGGGTCGCGCAGATAGGCGAAGCCGTTCGAGATCATCCACTGGATCTCGCCGATCCAGATCACGACGCGGGCCAGCTCCGCCGCGTAGGAGTTCAGCTCAATGCCCAGCACCGCCTGCGGTCCGACCTCGGGGAACTGCATTGGGGTATTCATCGTCAGCGACGCCCACAGGATCGCCTCGCGCTCCAGGTCCTTCAGGGCCTGCAGCGCGAGGTAGAGGAAGTTGCCGGAGCCACAGGCGGGATCGAGCACGCGGACCGCGCGCAGGCGCTGCAGGAACGCGTTGAAGACGGCCACCGGATTCCTGTCCGCCGGGGTGCGTGCCGTGATCGTCTTGCCCTCGGCGACCAGCGCTTCGACCCGCGCCTGCGTCGCCTCGAGGTCGCGGCGCAGAGGTGTCAGCAGCACCGGCTCGATGAGCCTCATGATCGACGCGCGATCGGTGTAGTGCGCGCCGAGCTGCGTGCGCTTGCTGGGGTCGAGGCCGCGCTCGAAGAGAGTCCCGAAGATGGCCGGCTCGACCTGCGACCAATCCAGGCGTGACACCTTGTCGATCGTCGCGATCTCATTGGTCGTCAACGGCAGCACCGCGCCACTGTCGAAGAGCCCGCCGTTGAACCAGTCGATCGGCTCGGCGCCGAACAGGCCGCCCCTCTCGGACATCTTCGCAAACAGCTCGCTGAGGCCGTCGGTGAACACCGACGGGTCGTTCGGTGCAGCCGCGGCGAGACGTCGCAGCAGTCCGGCGGGCAGAAGCCCGGCGTCCTCCGCGAACATGCAGAAAAGGAGCTTGTTGAGAAAGTGAGCGACGTCGTGGGGGTCGTGGCCGCGCTCCCTGAGACGTTCGGCGAGAGAGGCAAACTCCTCTGCTGCCTCGGCGGTCAGTTCATCTCGTGTCTTCCCGGGTCTCAACTCCTCCGGATGCTGCATGACGGCGCGCAGCAGCCGCAAGGGTTCCGAGGGGTCGGCGAGTAGACATTCGAGATCGAACGCGTGGACAATCGCCGGCGTGTTCGTGAAGTTGGTGTGGATCTCGAAGCGGTCGAGGTCGCAGACCACCAGCAGCGGTGGGTTCTCCAGCGCTTCCCGGTACTGCAGGAGCTGCTGATAGGCCGCCTTGAGATCCTTGTGCTTGCCCTTGTACTCCCAGGCGAAGTGCCCGCGCTTCCAGACGTCGGCGAAACCGTCGCCGCCGGCGGTCTTCTCCGCGCCCTTCTCGAAGGCGTACTCGTCGCCCGTAGGGTCAGCCTCGTTCGGCGTCGGCACGCCCAGCATGCGGCAGAGATCGATGAAGTGCTCCTGCGAAGCGGCGCGCTCCGTGCGCGTGTTGCCGTCCCACTTCTTGGCGAACTCGGCGGGTGTGGGTTGAGGGCTCACGGCTTCAGAATGACTCCGAGACCGCAGCGCACGCGAGCCAGACTCGCATAGGACCCCTCCCGTCCG
>CAIOZS010000086.1 GCA_903862845.1 uncultured Thermoleophilia bacterium | reverse complement strand
TCTGACGGAGATGGGGCTGGCCCCTGATCCCCCGCTCATGGTCACGATGGAGTTGGAGCCGGTGCATGCCTGATCTGCGTCGTCTCTCAGGATCCGCGGTGATTCGTATCCTGGAAGGGTTCGGTTTCGTCGTCTGACGATTCCGCGCCACCAGGAGCTCGACACCGGCACCCTGCGGGCTGTCTTCCGACAGGCAAGCCAGTACATACCGGTTCAGGAGCTGAGACCTCACTTCTTCACCGAGTGATCGCGGTTCCATGTAGCCTTGCGGCAGGAGCGACGTGTCCTCGGGGATGTCGGTGGCGACCCCGAGCGCGCAGGGCCGGCGCTTCGAGGAACATGGCGGCGTCAAGCGCAGTGGTTCGCCCGGCCGGCGACACCGGCCACGAGGCGCTGCGCGGCGTGGCCGTCCCAGAGCTCGGGGTGGTGGCCGGGCCGGCGGTGTGGCCGCGCCACGACTGAACGCCGGCGTCGGCCTGACCCCTCAGCGAGAAACGCGTCGCCCGACGGCTCCACCCGAAACCACGTCGTCGGCCGTCACCAAGAGGACGCCCTGGGCCTTGGCTTCCGCGAGCAGGTCCGGGGTGAAGCCGGACCTCGAGAAGAGCGCCAGCCACAACGGCTCCTGCGCCCCCATGCCGATCTCGCCGCGAAACAGTTCGCTGCGCGCGCGGAGAGCGTTCAGCACGTCCAGGCCGACCGGCCGCGTGCTCCATGTGCACTCCCCCAGCAGCACGCCCTCTTCCCCCAGAGCCACCACGTCGATCTCGGCTTGCCGAGTCCACCAGCTGCCCACGGCCCGCAGGGTCAGAGGCAGTGCGCCCGCGGCGCCGGCGCGCACGATCCATTCCCGCGAGAGCTGCTCGAACAGCGGAGCCACGAAGCGGAACCAGAAGCGCAGAAAGCCGTCGGCAATGATGTAGAGGCCCTTGCGGCTCTTCTCCGGATGGAGCTCACTCACGGCGACCGTGCGCTCCACGACGCCCAGGTCGATGAGCGTCGCCAGATACCGCGAAGCCGGGGCGCGCTCGACGCCCGCCGCCTGGGCGATCTCGTTGAGCCTGGTGTTGCCCGCGGCGATGGCCTGCAGCAGGGCGAAGTAGCTGCGCGGCTCAAGAAGCTCCTCGCGTAGCAGGAAGACCGGCTCCTGATGCAGCACGCCGTTGGGATCCAGGGCAAGACGCTCGAGATTGTCGGCGAGGGAGCGATCCTGCTCGAGCATGCGCAGGTAGGCCGGCACGCCGCCCAGCGTAGCGAGCGTCTCAACGATCGCGGCGGCGGCGTAGCCGGGGAGCATCGCCGCCACCCCCCACGAGGGCAGAGGCCGCAGGCGGATCTGCCCGGTGCGCCGACCGAAGAGGGGAGCGCGGTAGGAGACGGCCTCGCGCTCCATCATGCCGATGTGGGAGCCACACAGAACGACCATGAGCCGGGAGCCTTCGAGGACCTCGTCCCACACGGCCTGCAGCACGGTGCCCACGCCCGGCACGGCCCCGGCCAGATAGGGATACTCGTCGATGACGAGCAGCCGGCGCGTGTCCGGGTCACCGCGGGCGGCGAGGAAGGCGCTGCGCCAGTCGTCGTAGGCGAAGGCCGCGCTCTCGCCCTCCAGCGCCTGCGTGAACGAGCGGCGCAAGGTGGCCTCGGAAGTGATGGCGGCCACCCAGTATGCTCCCGGCTTGCCCTGCGCGAACCTGCGCAGCAACGCCGTCTTGCCGACTCGGTGGGCGTCACGGGTTCGAGGAAGTGCGTCGGCGAGGCAGCCACATCGTGATGCAGAAGGCGATCGCGGACACGACGATCACCGTGCCCATCCCAGACCACGACGAATTACGCATCGGCACGCTTCAGTGCGTCATCCGCCAGTCTGGCGTGCCCCGGAGTGAGTTCGAGGCCTGACTGAACGGCCTACGCGCGGCAGGCGGAAGTTGACCTTGCCGTGCTCTCGTCCCACAAGAAGGCGCACTCGCTCCTGCGGCGGCTCGCTCTCGGAGCGGGCGATCGCGTCCTCGGGGCTGGGCCCGCAGCCCAACAGGCCGAGCGATGGACAGTCACACGGCGCGGCGCGGCAGCGGAGCTGCTTGAATTCGTACGCGAGATGGAGACCTGACCGCCCACGGACGTTGCGGCACCTTCACCGACGATTACTTGCGCGGCCTGCACGGCACCTGCCTCGCGCTCGTGATGAGCCGGGTGCGCGGCGCCTGGGGCTCCCGAGCGGGCAGTGCGAAATCTCGCAGGGATACCCCACCTGCGGCCACGGTGACCGGCCGTTCGGTGGTCGTGCGCCGCGCGGTCGCGGCGCTTCAGCCAGCCACACGAATCGACGACGATCACACGCGGTCCTCGTCGTCGCGTTCCAGAGTGGTGTCGATGCCCGGAGCATGCCGAACGCCTCGCTCAGGGGTCGCACCGGCACGGCGGCCGCGGCGGCCCGGCCGGCGACTCCGGCGGCCTCGGCGGCCCCGGCGAGGGGTGCCGCGAAGAGGCAAGCATGACCATCCCCTTCCCTCCGGTTGCGCGTTCAGCCTCCGGATCGACGAGCGGCGAGAAGGCGGACATGGCGCGGCGCGCACCGGGGCCGCCGCGGCCGTGGGAGCCGCGGCGGCGGGGTAGTGCTGTGAGGGAAGATAAGAAGAGTCGGCGGATCCTTGTCTTCCCCCCGGCAACCGAGCCTGTGGACGGCCGCGGGCGAGGCGACAGTCAAGGAATCCTTGTCTTCCCCTTTCGCACTACCCCGCGCTGCAGCCGCCGGGGTCGCCGCGTCCGTCCGCGCGTCCGCCAGGCGCGCCCGCCCAGCGCACCCGCCCAGCGCACCCGGCGAGGAACCGGTGGCTTGAACGAGCGCTCTGTTGCCATCAGGAAACGGCCTTTCCTTGCCCCCCCGGCAACCGAGCCTGCGGACGGCCGTGCACCCGTCGGGCGCCCCATTCGTGGCTCACCGGCGCCTGAGCGACGGGGATGGTCATGAAGGGAAGATGGGGCGCGGCCGTAGGGCGGCCAGGTGCGGCGGAGGAGTTCGAGGCGCTGGTCTATCGGTGGAGCCAGAAGGTTCAATGGATGACGAGACGTCCACTCGCCGCCTGTGCGCCGATGGGGAGCGGCCTTGGTGAAGGTGGGGGCACCTGCGACGAAGAGGCGGCGGCCTGGGGCCGGATCACCGAACCCTGCCTTGGAGCACTCCCCCTCCCGGGCCGCTCGCGCTCAGTCCGCAAGCGGCACCAGCTCGAGGTCGGTCGGCGCGAAGTCGCCGCCGACGCAGAGCAGCGGCAGGCCGGAGAGCTTGGCGACGGCGTAGGTGAGGCAGTCGCCGAAGTTCAGGCCGGCCGGGTGATGGCCCTTGCCGTAGCGGAGAAAGGCGGCCCAAGCCATGAGCCAATGATCTTGCCCGAAGGGGATCACGGTGACCTCGAAGCGCGTCATGACAAGCACAAGATCGGAGGTGGCGCCGAGCGAAGCGGCGGCGCGGCGCCCAGCCAGCACTGTGGCCGTCTCGACGAGCGTGGGCGCACCGACTGCCCGCACCGGGGCTTGCGCCAGAGCATTGAATACGGCGCGTGCCGGCCGTTCGGCCATCACCAAGGCGACGAGTGCTGAGCTGTCGAGCAGCACCGCTTCCCCGGCAAGCCGTCCGGGCCGTAGCCCAGGATCTCGTCGTCACGCGCTGAATCGTGCGGCTGCCCGCGCAGTTCGGCCGCCACGTGCGCCCAGATCTCCTGCTCCATGAACTCGAGGAGCGCCGCGGTACGCGCGGCTGGGTCGATACCGCTCGCGAGGCGCAGGCGCCGCTCCTGAAGCGCGACCTTGATGGCCTGCGTCTTGGACTCGCCGGTGAGCTGCGCGACCTCGGTCGCCAGCCTCTCTACCTCAAGGTTCTTGATGGTGAGTGCCACGTTCGTCTCCCCGTCAGTATGGCGATGCTGCCATGGTACGTTCAGGGCGCATGCAGTACACAAGGGTGACGTTGGGCGATGGGTGCGGTGACGGTCTGTCTCGATGTGCACGCACGATCGGGGCGTGCCGCACGTGGTCAACTGCTCGGCGCCCTGGGCTTCCACGCGCTGCGCCACGACGGGTACATGCGTGAGAGAGGCTGTCGGGGGTCGGGATATCGATGTCCGGCGCGTTGAACGGCGGCGTTGTCGATGGATGCGGCACGTACAGCCGCCACGTACCACTGCAACGGGAGCGCCCGGCTGAGCTCGGCGCAGCCTACTGCTCAGCGGACGAGGCCGTAGTAGACTGGCAGCGACGCCATTCGGAGGTATGACTTTGGGTTCCGTGCTTGCGCCGGCCATCGAGAAGTTGCCTGAAGCCATCGCGCGCCTGGTCGCGGGGTTTGACCCGCTGCGCATCGTCGTCTTCGGCTCCCACGCTCGTGGCGAAGCGCATCCTGACAGCGACCTCGACCTGCTCGTCGTGGTTGCGTATTTGGGCGACAAGCGCGAGACGGCCATGAGCATGACCAGAGCCCTCCGCGGCCTGCGTGCCGCCATCGACGTCGTGCCCACAGACCCCGACGAGATCGCCCGCCGCGGCGAGACTCCGGGCGACGTGCTCAGATCAGCGCTCCGCGAGGGAAGGGCCGTGTATGAGCGCGACGCCTGACGAGCTCAGAGTGGAGGCAGGACGCTGGCTGCGATTCGCCGCCGAGGATCTGCATGCAGCCGAGGCGTTGCAGTCAGCGCCGAGCGTTGCCGCACGTCACGTCGCGACCCTCGCGCAGCAGTCTGCGGAGAAAGCCGTCAAGGCTGGTCTCGTCTTGCTCGACGTCGACCCCCCGAGGACGCACAACCTTGAGCTGCTTGTGGACCTGCTGCCGGACGACTGGACAGTGCATGAGTCGTCCGCGGACCTCGCGCGGCTGAGCCTCAGGCTGGTCGAGTCGCGCTATCCCGGCGAATGGCCGAAGACGACGGCGTCGGACGCCACAGACGCGCTCGTCGACGCTCGGGATGTGCTCGCGAGGATGGTCTCAGACCTGAGCGCTCGCGGAGTGGCGTGCGTGTCGTAGACCTTGATGGAGGTCAAGCAGCTTCCCTGACGCTCGATTCGAAGCGGGCGATCGCGTCTTCGCGGCTGGGGGCGCAGCCCAACAGGCCGAGCGAGGGACAATCGTAGCACCATATTTCGTCGTCGGGCTCCAACATGACGGTGAGCGCACTGGAGAGATCGAAGCGCCGCCCGTTCCACACAACATGGTCTCTGCTGATCGTTGTGGTCATGAAGTCCGCTCCCTTACTCTGGCCGCAGCGCCGCACGCCACTGCAGGGTAGCTGGGAACGACAAGTGAAGCCGCATACGTCCACCAGCAGCACGGTTCCGCTCGTCGGGTACAAGGGTGAAGGAGGCTGTCGGGAGCCGCGACATCGATGTTCGGGGCGTTGAACGCCGGCAGGGTCGATCGATGCACCGCAGACAGCCGCCGTGCACGACCACTGCCTGCGCGACCGGCAGCGTCGCCAGGCTCAGTTCGCCGGCGCCGACGCGAGCAGCCGCGGCGCCTCCGCGGCCGCGCGTGCACCTCGCAGGCGCCGGACGCGGCTGGGCACGACTGAACCTCTGGCTTGTCGAGTCGCGTTGTTCTGGCGAGTGGCCGCAGGCCGAGTTCGGTCCGAGTGCACTGCGGGTCGGGTATCGTGGCGTTGAGAATCCGCGCGATGGGAGGCACCGATGAAGTACCGGGTCCTCGTGGAACAAGGCGAAGATGAGGTCTTCGTGGCTGAGGCGCCGTCTCTGCCGGGGTGCGTGTCCCAAGGGGCGGCGCGCGCATGCACTGCTGAACATCCAGGAGGCCATACGCGCGTACCCGGAGAGTCTGGAGGCCCACGATGAGCCCATTCCCCTATCGATCTCTGAGGAGGTCGTGGAGGTAGCGGTGTAAGCGTCCTGCCTCGGGTCTCCGGTCGCGAGGCGGTGGCCGCGTAGGCCAAGGGCCTGATTTGCGCCACATGACCATCCCCGTCGCTCAGGCTCCGGTGAGCCACGAATGGCGCTCTCGGCGGGTGCACAGCCGGCAGCGCTCCCGGCAGGCGCGCGGGCGGCCGCGGCGGCCCCAGCGGCTCGGGCGCGGGGTAGTGCAAAAGGGGAAGACAAGGATTCCTTGAATGTCGCGTCGCCCGCGGCAGTCCGCAGGCTCGCTCGCTCAGGGGAAAGACAAGGATCCGCCGACTTTTCTTATCTTCCCTCGCAGCACTACACCGCCGCGGCGGCCGGCGGCGCGCCATCTCCGCCTTCTCGCCGCTCGTCGATGCGGAGGCTGAACGCGCAACTGGACTGAAGGGGATAGTCATGTTGCGCCATTTTGAGACAGGCGGGTCTCACGGTGGAGGAGATCACGGACCTGCTCTGAGTCGACGCCGGACTGCGAATCCCCCTCCAGGCCGAACACCGATCTCGGGGCAAGCCGGCCGGGTGGCGCACGACGCGGCGAGGACGTCGTCCACCGCGCCCACTGGCACTGCGGATTCCGCGCAGCGTGAGGCAGGGCGCGCCGAGCACCGGGGCTCCTCCTGCGGCTCGCGGAGGGCGTACCATCAGCTCTCGAGCCGGAGTAAACTGGGAGTGAATGAAAGTGCACGAGCTCATCGCGCCTATCCAGGCGAAAGGCAGCTATCGTCAGTTCCACCATCCGAGCAAGCGGGGGACGGTCACCGTATCGGGAAGGCCGAGCCTCGATGTGCCGACGGGAACGTTGAACAGTGCGCTGGAGCAGGCCGGTCTGAGAAAGCGGGAATGAAGCATGCGCTATCTGGTGATCATCGAGGAAGGCCCCACGACCTACGGAGCCCGCGTTCCCGATCTTCCCGGCTGCATCGCCGCGGGGGAGACAAGGGAGGAAGTCCTTACGCTTGTCCGTGAGGCCATCGAGCTCCATCTCGAGGGACTCAAACAGGAGGGGCAGCCCATTCCGGAGCCTACGTCCACGAGCGCGCTCGTGGACGTGGCAGCCGCGTGAGCCCGCCGGACGGCGCCCACGCGCATGGACCCCGCAGCGGAGTGAGTACGCGCCGGCAGGGCCGATGCGCGGACGCCATCTTCGGCGCCGTCAGGCAGGACTCGAGGCCGCCCAGCCGGCGATGACGGCCACGATACGCTCCGCGGCGTGGCCGTCCCACAGCTCGGGGCGGTGGCCGGCGGCGGGCATGGGCGCCGCAAGGACCGCGTCCACGGCGCCCAGAATGGCCGCGGATTCGCTTGGGTCGACCAGCCGGTTCGTGCCTTCGGCGACGGTGACCGGCCTCTCAGTGCTCGTGCGCAAGGTGAGGCAGGGCACGCCGAGCACCGTGGCCTCCTCCTGCACGCCGCCGGAGTCGGTGAGCACGAGGCGAGCGCCGTCCATGAGCTGCAGGAAGTCGAGGTAGCCGAGCGGCTCGCTGAGCAGGAGACGCGGCGCGGGCGGGCCTGCGGCCTCGCCGCCGCCCGCCTGCTCCCCGTCCGCCTCGTGCAGCTCTTCGAGCCGCGCCCGCGTGCGCGGATGCACCGGCCACACGAGTGGGAGATGCGCGCAGATGCTGCGCAGCGCGCCCACGAGCGCCTCGAGCTGCCCCGCGTCGTCGACGTTGCTGGGGCGGTGCAGGGTGACGAGGCCGTAGGTGCGAGCGGTGAGGCAGAGGCGCTTGAGCGCCTCTCCCCCGCGCGCCTGCGGCAGGAGCCGCTCCAGGGTGTCGATCATGGTGTTGCCGACGAAACGCACCTTGGCGGCGTCGATGCCCTCGCGGGCCAGGTTGACGTTGGCCGCCGGCTCCGTGGTGAACAGCAGGTCCGCGAGCTGGTCGGTGAGCAGGCGGTTGAGCTCCTCGGGCATGGTGCGGTCGCCGCTGCGCAGACCGGCCTCGACGTGCGCGACCGGGATGCCGAGCTTGCTTGCGCTGAGCGCTGCGGCGAGGGTGGAGTTGACGTCGCCGACGACGATCACGAGGTCGGGGCGCGCCTGCAGGAGCACCGGCTCGAGGCGCTCGAGGACGTGCGCAGTCTGCGCCGCATGCGAGCCCGAGCCGACGTCAAGGTGGTAGTCGGGCTGCGGCAGGCCGAGCTGCCGGAAGAAGACGTCGCTGAGGCCGGCGTCGTAGTGCTGCCCGGTGTGCACGAGGGTCTGCGAGAAACGCACGGGCGCGCGGCCCCGGGCGTTCCACGCCTCGACCGCCGCCATAACCGGCGCGACCTTCATGAAGTTGGGGCGCGCGCCGCAAACGAGCAGGATGTGGACTCTGTCGTCGCTCACCGGCGCGCGGCCTCCACAGAGGCGAGCGGCAGAAACATGGCCACGGGCTGCGGGCGGATCGACGACTGCCCGCTCGTGAGCTCGATCTCGACGACGCCCAAGTCTGCGTAGGAGCACTCGAGACCCGGCAGCGCGTCGACCACGACGCCGACGCAGCCGGCCGCGGCCCGTACCTGGAGCGCGACCGCGAAAGCGTGTGCCGCCAGCCGGCGGCCGAGTCCGCGGCCCAGAAAGGCCTCGTCGACCGCGAGGCGCGCGAGCCTGAGCACCGGCAGGGGATAGCGCGGCAAGTCGCTCTGAAACTCAACGGGGAAGTCGTCGCGGTCGATCTGGCCAACGGCGACAGTCACGTACCCCACCACCCTCGGTCCGCCCAGGGCGGCATAGGTGGCGCCGACGAACAGGCGGTCCTGGTTCTGCCCGGCGTACCGCTGGAGGAAGAGATCGCACTCGGGGTCACCGCAGCGAAAGGAGCTCGTGTCGTCGCCGGCCAGAAGCCGGCGGATGGCCGGCTCGGCCACCGGCTCTACTCTGCGTCCGCCGAATCGAGCGTTCGCATGAGGCGCACGAGCGCAGGCGTCGCCGGCGGCGGCTGCGCCAGGCTCCGCTCGGCCGTGGCGGCGCCACGTTCGCTCACCACCAAGCGCACGGGCACGATGGCACTCTCGGGCAGCTCCTGGCGCGCACGCACGTAGAACCACAGCGCGTCCTCCACGATGCGGCTCTTCTTGATGCCGCTCACCGCCGAGAACTCGTCGAGAAGCTGTTTGGCCGAGACCGAGACCTGAGCCGATATCTGCGTGACGTGCGTCATGTGGTGATGATACGCGCAAAGCCATGTTTGTCCTAGGTTCGCATACAAGGCCGCGCAGATGGCGCTCGGCCGCGCAAGCAGTCGTCTGTCCGCTGTGGCCAATCGCGATCGGCTGCCCGGCAGGCGATGACGGTTCGCACGACGCGTTCACACGCAGCGCGGCGGCAGGTAGATGAGTTGGGGAGGCTGTCGGGACTCGGGACATCGATGCCCGGCGCGTTGAACGTCGGCGGGGTCGACCGATCCATGTCTGTCGCGTTGGACGCCGAATCGATCGATGCATCACTCCCAGACAGTCCCCTCGAACCACCACCTCTTCCCCGGACCGCCCTCCTCACGCCACGCGACTCGACGAAGGCGCACGCAACGGGGCCTCGATCGTCCCCGGGGAAGATGGGCTCGGTCGCGGCGTTCGGCTTTGCAGGGACGTTGGGCTACACTTCGGTCGTGGCCAAACGTGACTCTCTTCTCGTCCAGGTCCTGAGCGGCACTGCGGATGCCAAGGTTCCGTTCGACGGGCCGTGATCGTGAAGTACCGGTTGACGGGAGGAACCGATGACCAGTAGCTGGAAGTACGAGATCATCATCTATTGGAGCGACGAGGGCGAAGCGTACGTCGCTGAGGTGCCCGAGCTCCCGGGCTGCGCGGCCGACGGAGAGACCTACGCACAGGCCCTCGCTAATGCGGAGGTCGTGATCCGCGAGTGGATCGCAACCGCGCGGGAACTGGGCCGACCGATCCCTGAACCCAAAGGGCGCCTGCTTTATGCGTGAGGGGCCGCACAAGCTCCGGGGGCAGGGCACTCAAGTCGCGTAGGTCTTGTACAGGCGTGCGGATTCGTTCGTGAATTGGGGAGGTGGCGAGCGATCCCCGTGGGATTGTGCAGGACGTGGACTCTGTCGTCGCTCACGGTCACGCCGAGTCGCGAAGCGGCAACTGCCGCTCGCGGGCGAGGTCTGCAGCGTAGGCGATGGCGACCCTGATGTCGTCCGGCTGCAGGCCGGGGTACCCGACGCGGATCTCCTCGCTGGACAGCCCAGCCGCAAGATTGTGGAGAACGACTGCAACGGGGATTCGCGTGCCGCTGATGCAGGCTGGGCCATGGCAGACCGCCGGGTCGGTCGTGACGAGATCACGCAGGTCCAAGCGCTCCTCCTCCATCATGCGTCGCGTCCCCTTGCGCCTCACCTGCAGAGTACCACCCGAACGGCGGATGAGTCGCGCCTTCCTATCTTCCCTCGCAGCACTACCCCGCGCGGCGCCCGCAACCGTGAGGCTTTGCCTGAGCTTCCCGCGCTCTCGGAGCAGCTTCTGGTACTCGTCCGGTACATGGGTGAGGGAGGCTGTCGGGACTCGGGCCGTCTCGCCTGAGGAAGACAACCTCTGAGCGGCCTACACACACAAGCAAGTCGACCAGGAGACCCCCCGCCGCAAGACTCCCGCCGCCGATTTCGACTGCGCGCCATGGGGGCATCTTGCCGGCGATGAGTTTCGCGGATGCAGCGGCGCTCCCGGCGAGCGAGCAGCGCCGCAGGCGCGGAGCTCCGCCGGCTCTCGAGAGCCCCCGGCCCGCTCCCCGTTGCTGCCTCAGTTACTCGGTGAGGCGGCGACGTGCCACATGGATCTCGCGGATCACACGGTCGTGCCGAGCGTGGCAGAACACCACGAGCGGCTACCCCGTGGGATCTCCGCAGCAGCCTGGATGAGGAGTGTCTGCCGTGGATCGAGGCCACAGGTGACGCCGCCGCCGACTCTCGGTCCTGCTCCTTGAGAGGCACGCGCGCCGCGGCGGGTACTTGGGTGAGGGAGGCGGATCGGCCCACCGCTCAGCGCCGCGTCAGCGCGAGGAGCCGGTCGATGAACTGCACGACGAGGTCGTCGGCGTCGTGGGATGTCATTCGATGACTCTGTCGTAGCTAGCTTGGCTGCCTGTCCAGAACCACAACAGGCCATCAGGTATGTCGACGGCCAGTGCCCGGTAGTGCATCCCGATGCGCACTGATCTGTGTCTGCCAATCTTCTTGAAGTGGAGGGACGGGTGAGACGGATTCTCCTTCAGAAGGGCAAAATGCGCATCGGCGAGCTCTCGAACGTGTTGCGGCAATCTCTGGTAGCGATCCCGGAAGGCCGGTGAGGCAAAGTGGTTCAAAGGCGTGTCGTCTTTGCCGCCCTATGATCGTCAACGGCGCTTTGCGCCAACCTGTCCAGCTTGCCGGCCTCGCTGTCGATCTCGATCTGACGATCCCATGCGGCGGCATCGAATTCGACGAACCAGGACCGAAAAGTGGCCAGTTCATCGGGGTTGAGCTGTTCGACGGTCTGCTCCAGCTTCTCAACCTGTGACATGGTCACCCTCCTTTGTGGCACGCGCGGATCATGGTGTCGAAGCGCCGCCCGTTCCATGCAACGTGATCTCTGTTGATCGTTGCGGTGCACACGCCACTGCAGGGTAGCCGGGCGCGACAGGTGAAGCAAGGTGCGGAAGGTTGACGTTGTGATCAGCCAGTTGGAGCGCGCGCCGCAGATGCTGAGGAGGTGGGCTCTGCCGCCGCCTATCGCCGCGCCACCGCCAGGAGCCGGTCGACGAACTGCAACATGAGGGCGTCGCCGATCCACGGCGGCGGCGCGGCCGGCTTCTTGCGCAG
>CAIOZS010000085.1 GCA_903862845.1 uncultured Thermoleophilia bacterium | reverse complement strand
CGCTTGCGGCCCGCGACCCTGCGGCCGCCGTCGCGCAGGCGCTGCGCCGCGCCCCGGGCCTGGGCGCCGGCCTTGCCGCTCGCCGCTCCGGCGGCCTTGAGCGCGCCGTCCACCATCTTGCCGGCCTGAGACCCGGCGGCCGCGGCGCCCTGCGCGGCCTTCTGCAGCCCCCCTTGCGCCTGCGCGCCGGCCTTGCCGCCGGCGGCGCGCGCCTGCTCGACCATCGTCGTCGCCACGTCGCGGGCCTTGGCCGTGGCCTCGGCCGTGATGCGTTTGCGCTCGGCCTCTGTGAGCAGGCCCGTCTCGTACCAGCGCGTGGCCGCCAGGCCCACCACGTAGGTGCCGCCGAAAGCGACCGCGGTCTTGGGCACGATCCCGTACCCGGGCACCAGACCGACCAGCGCCCCGGCGATCTGCCGCCACACCACGGCCCCGCCGATCACGGGAGTGATCTCGAGCATGCGCTTCTGAAACTCGGGCGGCGCCCCGCAGGCGAGCGCCAGCCGGTAGACCATCAGCGCCTGGCTCTTCGTGAGGATGATGGTGTCGGCCGCCGAGATAGGAATGCCGAGGAAGGGCACCAGCGACGGCACGCCGGAGGCCAGGGCGAACGCCGCGTTGGACACCGAGACCTCGCCCGTGAGGTGCGCGGCGAACAGGGGCCGCAGGCCGGGCAGGCGCCGCGCGGCGGCCAGGCGGGCCTCCGCGGGCAGCGCGCCGAGCACGGCACCGCAGACAACGGCGGCGGCCGCCGGAGACTGGGGATTCACCAGCGTCGCCGCACCGCGGTCGAGGTAGACCGACCACTGCGGCGGCGCGCCGAGAGCCTCGCCGAAGAGCAGCACGACCTGGCTCGGCCGCGGCGCCGCAGACACGCGCTGGAGCCCGGCGAGCTCGGCGTCGCCGAGCGGCGCCGCCGCGTCCAGCGCCACGATGAGCAGGTCGGCGGTGCGCAGGACGTCGAGAGAGCCGGCCGCCTCGGCGAGCGGCACGAGCGCCAGCGGGTCGGCGCCCAGCGGGTAGCGGTTGGGACCGTCGCGCAGAAAGCGGTCCACCCACCACAGCGCGGACGGCTGCCCCACGCACACGATGACGACGCCACGCTCCGCTTCATGGCGGATGGCGTTGATGTCCACTTCGCGGATGGTCTTCCAGATGGCGCCGAAGTCGCTCCACTGAGGCTTGGGCACTGCGCATCCCTTCGCTCGAGGTCTCACCGCCCGGGACATACCCGCTATTCCGCAGAATGAGGCGCGCGGCAGGCGCCGAGGTGCCGGCCGTGTCTGCCGTCCCCGCCGTCCGCTATCCTGATCACATGGGATCTGCCGAACTTGACGACGACGCGCGCGCCTGGGCCGCACGGGCCGCCGACGTGCCCACCGAGTGGTTCGCGCACGCCTCCGGCCTGCACGGCGTGCGCCACACGCAGCGCGTGCATATCCACGCGCAGCGACTCGTCCGCAAGCTGAACTGGCCAGAGGCCGACACAAGAGTCGTGCTCAAGGCGGCCCTGTGGCACGATATCGGTCGCGTCAACGACGGCCGGGACCCGCGGCACGGCGCGCTCAGCGCCGTGCGCGTCGTGAAGTGCGGCCTGCACGCGTCGCTATCTGAGGCCGACGCGCGGGTCGCCCTGTTCGCCATCCGCTACCACTGCCGCAGCGACGGACGCGGCGAGCGGCGCGCGACGGACCAGGACGACCCCGAACGCGCCCTGCGCATCCTCCGGCTGCTCAAAGACGCCGACGCCCTCGACCGCGTGCGCCTCGGCGCCCCCGGCGCCGAGGCCTGCGAGGTCGACTCGACGATGCTGCGCCACCGCTGCACGCCAGCGATGATCGACTTCGCGGTGGAGTTGCTGCACGAGCTTCCGTGAGGCGGCGCCGCGCGGACGGGCCGGTGTGTGTCGGCGTCGCACGGCGGCGCGGCGGCGACCCCGATTCCCATTGTCATCTTGCGGTGAAACCCAGCGTGGCGCACCATAAGCCTGACCACAGAAGAAGGGGCGGGGGCCGGGATGACCGCATCTCCCTCAGCACAGAAGCTCGACGACTTGGCGCGTCTCATCGACGAGATCGTGCGCATCGCGCAGCCCTTGCGCATCGTGCTGTTCGGGTCCTTCGCCCGCCAGGGCGCCGAGGTTGCGCACGACATCGACCTCCTCGTGGTCATCACTGAGGGCACGAATCGTCGCGCGACGACTGGCCGGCTCTACGGCGAGATCAGAGGCGTGCGTACCCCGTTCGACATCGTCGTCGCCACCCCGTCAGACCTCGAGGGGCGGCGTGACGAGGTCGGGCTTGTGTACGCCGACATCGCGCGCGACGGCAGAGAGGTCTACGCTGCCTGACCAGGGCCAGGTCGCTGCGCGCTGGCTCCGTCACGCGCGCAGCGACCTGGCCGTTGCCCGTGCACGTCCCCAGGACCCCGATGTGCTGCTCGAGACGCTGTGTTTCCACTGTCAGCAGACCGCTGAGAAGTCCATCAAGGCGGTCTTCGTCGCCCTCAGCAGGCAGCCGCCGCGCACGCACAACCTGGTCACCCTGTTCGAGTCGTTGCCAGGCGACACCCTCGTACCCGAGAACGTGCGAGCTTGCGCCGCGCTCTCGGGCTACGCCGTAGGCGTGCGGTACCCGGACGAGGCCGAAGACGTCACGCCCATCGACTACCGTCGCGCCCTATCTCAGGCCGCCGCCGTCCTCGCGTGGGCGCAGAGCCTGGTGGACGCGCACGAGTAGCCGCGGCCGACGCGCAGGTCGCCCTGCTCGCCGTCTGCTACCACTGCCGCAGTGACGGACGCGGCGCGCGGCGGACCAGGACAGCCCCGAACGCGCGCTCCGCATCCTTCGGTTGCTCAAGGACGCCGACCTCACAGCGCCTGCACAGTCGGCTCTCAGTCCGCGCGCAGACGGAGGTGACAGACTGCGAGCCGTGAAGACCGACCACTGAGGAGGTGCCGCATGCGCAAGCTGATCGTTGTCGTCACGCTCGCAGCGGCGCCCTTCGTGGCAGCGGCACCCGCAGCCGCGACGGCCGGCCACCAGGCCGCCGTCAGCAGCGTTGCGACCGCCGTGACCGCGCGACTTGCCCGAGGCGGGCCGGCGCACCCCCTTTCTGCGCCTCCCGCCCCGCAGGTCCGCGACGCCGCCACGCCCCGGCAGTCGGCCGACACGAGATCCGGCGGCCGCGCCGCAGTGCTGCCCAGGCACCGTTCAGGCGACGCCGAGACGGCGTCGACATGTGCCGGAGCGCCCGCGGCGCCCGCGACCTGGGAATCGGCGGGCAGCGCCCTGGCCCGGGCGCCGCCGGCCTCAGCCTGACAGTACGATTGCCCGGTCAGTCGCGGAGGGCGCGGAGGCTTGGCCTCCCCGCCCTCCGCGACCCGCGCCGTCGCCGGGTGACGTTCAGCGATCATCCACCCGCAGAGCCGATCGTCAGCCTTCCGACACGCAGGAGACGCGCTTACCCTTGTTCCATGTGGATCGCTACCTTGCAGCCCGCCAGTGCCTAAGCGGCCACGTCTCGACGACCTTATCGCCAGCGGACGGCTCACGAGGCATAGCCCCTCCCCGGCCGAGACCGCCGACCTGCTGGCCCTCGCCGAGCGCCGGCTTGCCGATGCGTTCGCAGCTGGGCTGTCTCCGGACGGCCGGTTCGCCGCCGCGTACAGCGCCGCCATCACCCTGGCTACCGCGATCGTGCGCGCTGAGGGGTACCGCGTCGCCGGCGCGGCCGACCACCAGCGGCTCACGATCGAGCTTCTGCCGCTTCTTCTCGGCGAGCAGCAGCGTCGCGGCGCAGCCTACCTCGACGCCTGCCGACGCAAGCGCGACGTCGCCGGGCACGAACGCGCCGTGACGATCACCTCAGTCGAGGCGCAGGCGCTTCGCGCCGCGGCGCGCGAGCTTCGTGAGGAGGTGCTCGCCTGGCTCGCCGAAGAGCATCCGGAGCTGCTCGGCGCATCTTGACGCCGGCTGGTCGGCGCGTCACGCCGACACGCTTCTCCTGGGCTACGGGTTCGCCAGACGTGACCGCGGTGCGCACTCGTTCTCTCGTCATCCCACGTATCCCCGCTTGGCGCTCGCGATCCCGCGCACGCGCAGGTTGAGACCGTACCTCGTGGCCGGTGCCGTCGACCCTCGTCGGGCAGATGCTGGCAGCCGAAGCTGAGGAGCCGGAATGAGCAGAGACCCGCAGTTCTCTCTCGGACTTCCGTACCGTCAGGTGTGGGAGTGGCGCGAAGACGACGCCGAGCCCTACTGGGTCGTGCGCCTCGGTGAGATCCCCGAGCCCGAACCGCGCGCTGCCGCCGGCTGACTCAGCGAGGCCTTCACGGCGAGCCGACCGGCGCCGGCGCGCGCTTGCCTCAGATCACTTTCCAGGCCGTCTGCAGCAGCCCCAGCAGAGCCTTCTGCTCCCTGACCTCATAGCGCGGCGTAAACGTCGAGGTCTCGTTGAAGAAGACGATCACCGTGGCCTGCGTCTTCGGCACGTACCACATCCAGGTGGTGTAGCCATAGGTGCCACCGGTGTTACCGACCCAGCCGTGGACCATCCCGATGCCCAGCCCGCTGAAGGCGCTCGGCGGCGTGCCGGGCTTCGTCGGCATGGGCGTGCGCGTGAAGAACTCCCTGCTCATCTCCGGGGTGAGCAAGGAGCCGGTCCCAAACGCCACGGCGCAGGTGCGCAGGTCGGCGAGGTCCGAGACCAGGCCGCCGGCGCTCCAGCCCCACGATTCGACGGCCTGCGCCGAGATGTCCTGGAGGCCGTTGCCCAGGTCGTAGGTGTAGCCGTGGGCGAGGCCCGCGGGGGCGTCCGGGCCTGAGGGAAGGAAGGTGTGCTTCAGGCCCAGCTTGTCGATGATCCGCGTTTTGACCTCTTCGCTGTACGCGTGCCCGGTGACCTGCTCGATGACCTGGCCGGCGAGGATGTAGGCGGTGTTGGAGTAGTCGAAGGCCGTGCCCGGCGGGAAGTAGGGCTTGTGCGCCGTGCCGATGCCCACAAGCTCGTCGGGCGTCCAGCTCCTGAGTGGGTCGGTCTCGATGGCCCGCACAAACTCCTTGTCGCCGGTGTACGAGAAGATGCCGGAGCGGTGATTGAGCAGCATCCGCACGGTGATGTGGCGGCCGTTGGGGAAGCCGGGCTCGTACTTGCTGAGCGGGTCGTCGAGGCTCACCTTGCCCTCGGCCGCCAGTTGCAGCAGCACCGTCGCCGTGAACGTCTTGGTGACGCTGCCGATGCGGAAGAGGTCGGCCGTCGAGATCGGCGTGCCCGCTGCGAGATCGCCGACGCCCTTCGCGATGACCACGTCGCTCCTGCCCGGGGCGCTCACCGCGAAGACGATGCCCGGGCAGTCCATCTGCTTCATGGTGGCGTCGATCGAGCGCTCGAGGCGCGGGATGTCGCTGACGGCCGGCGCGGCGGTGGGCGCAGGCGCTGAGGATGGCACAGCCGATGGACTCACGCTGGTCTCTGAGGTCGCGGCTCCGCCGCACGACGCCGCGACGACCGACGCACAGACCAGCACGAGCAGCCCCAGAACCGACCAGGCCGTGCGCCCGTGCGGCGTCGGCAGCAACCGTTCGCTCTTCGGGATCTCGCTCACGCTGTACGCATCGGCAGCGGCTGCGGCGCCCTTTAGCCGCGCGACCCGGCGGGCGTGCGTTGCCGGCACGAGGCAGCCTGTGCGCCGCGCCGTCAGGACCCGTCGGGGTCGAGCGGGCGCGCGTCGTCGGCGGGGCCTGAGTCCGGCGCGGCCGCCCGCAGGGCGAGGGCCAGGCGTTCCGCCCCCAGCCCGACGTTGACCCCCGAGCCGTAGGCCGCGGCGCCCGAGAGGATGGATCCGAGAATCGTGCCCAGCAGCAGCGCGACTGCCTGATCGACGTCGATCTGGCCGGCGATCCACATGACGACGGTGACCGCCATCCCTATCACCCCGATAACCAGTACGATCCAGCCTATGAACGTGAGCGAGCGCTCCACACCTCGCGCAGCTACCACCTTCTTGCGGATCACATCCGCGTCGAGCTCATCCGTGTGCACAACCATCATCTCCGACCTCCGCCTCTGGTGTCTGCGTAGACATATCGGCGGCGAGCTCGTCGGAGTTGATGGCTCGCCCCTCCCCCACCGCGGCCTCGACCTCGCGCGCCACGGATTCGCGGAGCTCCGCGTCGACAGGAATGCGGACGGCAAGGCCGCCGGCCCTCGCGGCGACGACCACGACCTCGCGCACGACGCCGCCGGTGGCGGCCTCGACGGCCACAGCGTAGGCAGCGCCCTGCGGAGCGTAGCGCTCGCGCAGCGCGCCCGCGTCGGCGCCGCGGTCGGTCTTGTAGTCGACGACGACCCACTCGTCGCCGTCGCGATACAGCAGGTCGACGGCGCCGCTTACGACCGCGTCGTTGATGACGGCGCCGATCGGCAGCTCACGGTAGACGGCCTCCGGATCGGCCGCGGCCGCCTTGGCGGCCGCGCGGACCGGATCCGAGCGCCAGCAGGCGCCGGCGAGATCGGCCGCCTCGTCAGCGAGATCCGGCCGGCCGGCCTCGAGGGTTACGGCCGCGGCGATAGCCGGCAGCGACGACTCGCCGGCCAGGTCGCAGAGCTCCATGACGCGGTGCACGGCCGAGCCGAGCGCCAGTGCTTTGGCTCGGCCGGCCGGCGCCCCAGGCCCTCCGACGCGCACCTCCTCGTCGACGTGCTCGAGGCCACTGGGGCTGGTGGCACGCGCCGGCCTGCGAGCCTTCGCGAGCAGAGCCTCGCGGGCGGCGAGCCAGGCGCCGCGGGCCGCGACCATGGTCGCGGCGTCCGGCGCCGCCTGAGGTTCCTCGCGCTCCGGCGGCTCAGTCGGCGGCAGCACCAGCACGCCGCCTTCTTCCCTTGCTTCGGTCGGCGCCTCGGACGAGGGCGCCGGCAGCGCCCCGGCGATGGCGCCGAGGAGCACGCTCGATGGGTCGCCCTTGGCCGTCGTCAGCTTGCCGAAGCACGACACCACGAGGCGGTCGCGGGCGCGCGTCGCCGCCACGTACAGCAGTCGCCGCGACTCGCTGGCGGACATCTTCTTCTCGATCTCGCTCAGGGCGGTGTACGCCCTG
>CAIOZS010000084.1 GCA_903862845.1 uncultured Thermoleophilia bacterium | reverse complement strand
TCCTTGTCTTCCCTTTTCGCACTACCCCGCGTCGCGGCCGCCGCGGCCGCCGCGGCCGCCCGCCGAGAGCGCTGCCGGCCGTGCCCCCGCCGGGCGCCCCATTCGTGGCTCACCGGCGCCTGAGCGACGGGGACGGTCGTGGGCCCGCAATGACGTCGCGTGTGTCACAATCACTTGTCTCGGTTTCTGCCGGGTCACGGGGCTGAAGAATCCCGGCTCCGCGCTGCACCCGTGACTACAGCTGGGAGGTTGACATGGCCGCCACGGTCTCTTTGCGCAGCGTCATCGACGAGCTCGAGGTTCAGACGGACAGCACGATCGCCTACCTCAACCGAGAGACCGGCGACCTCTGCACCATCGGGGAAGAGGAAGCGCGCCTGGCCGAGGACGAGGCCGAACTGGAAGGGCTTCCCGACTGGCAGCGCGACGAAGTCAACCGGGCCTGCGAGGTTCTCGACTCAGAGGAGTGGCTCCCTCTGCCCACGAGCTTCGACATCCACGAGTGGGCCATCATGGATGAGTTCTCGCGGGCGATCGACGATCCCGACCTCAGCGATGAGTTGCTGGACGCCATTCGCGGCGCCGGCGCGTTCCGCTGCTTCAGGGACACTCTCCACCGGCGCGGGATCCACGAGAGCTGGTACAGCTACAAGACGGCGGCGCTCGGTCAGATCGCCGCCGACTGGCTCGACGAGCACGGGATCTCCTACGCTCGCGACGTGGCCGCCGCGCCGGCGTGCCGGCCGGCGCCCCTCGCGCGGATCCCCTGGCTGGCAGGATGCTGGGACCTCGTCGAGTGCGCGTTCACGGCTGCCGACGGCAGGGTGCGCGCTCCTTGGGGCGCTGCGCCGACCGGCGTGCTTCTGATCACGCCGTCGGGGGAGATCGCGGCGCACGGGGGCCGCAGAGACCGCGCGCCCTTTGCCGACGAGCAAGCGACCGCCGCCGAGAAACAGCAGGCCTATGACGACTACTTCAGCTACTACGGTCGCATCCTGCGCGTCGATGACGAAGCGGGCACGATGGTCACCGCGGTGGACGGCGCCGCAAACCCCGGCTGGATTGGCGGCAAGCAGCTCCGCTACCTCGACGTCGAGGACGACGACACCATCGTCCTTCGAACGCCTCCTCTCGCCCTCGCGGGCCGCGATATCATCGGGCGCATGACGTGGAGGAGGCGGGGTGGCGAGGCCGGCCGCCTCGCCTCCTGAAGCGCTGCGGCACCTCAGCGAGCTCTCCTATGGCCCGCGTCAGAAGGTCGGCATGACGAGGACGATCGACGAGGTGCTGGGGCAGAGCGGAAGTCGTGTGGACTACGTGTACGACTTCGGTTCCAGCACCGAGCTGGTCCTGAGTCACAGCGGGGTCGTCGAGGCGGCGCCTGAGAAGGGCGTCCGAGTCATCGGCCGCAACGAGGCCCCCGCGTGGCCCTGCGACATATGCGGCGAGCCGGCCAGCGAGGTCTGCGTGGAATGCGCCTGGGACGGTCGCGGCTTCTTCTGCGAGGCGCATGCGCCGGAGCACCCGTGCGGCGAGGACCTGCTGCTGCCGGTGGTCAACTCGCCGCGCATGGGTGTGTGCGGGTACTGCGGCGAGGACTGAAAAGCCGTTTCGGCGACTCGGCCGCGGCGGCCGGTCCGCCGCGCTGGATCAGGCGGCCGGCAGAGGCAGCGCCCGCCGCTTCGTAGCCGCGTCGGCCACGCCCAAGGCCTTGAGGTCGTGGGCCTCCGTGACCCACGAGTCGTAGGTGCGCACGTAGTACACGAGATTGTCGTGATCGCGCGCCACGTACCACTGCGTGTAGTCGCCGGAGGCGGCCACCTGACGGGGGACGTGCACGAGGTCGAGCGCGTGGAACGCCTGGTTCACGGCGGCGCGGGCGTCTTTGGCGCCGCTGGACACGGCCGCGAGCACGGTCGCGCGCACGAAGCGCGACGGCGGGGTCACATCGCCGGGCAAGCCGAGCAGCCCCGTGCCGTTGCCGGTGGGGTCCACCTCGAAGCCCATCAGGTTGAGCGGTTTGGCCTCGGCGTTCGTCAGGTTCACGTAGTTGCGCAGGTTCGTCGCGTGCCAGGCGAAGGTCGGCGAGTTGGTGAGCACGCCGACGGGGTTGTCGTGAAACACGGGCGCCCCGTGCAGCAGTTCCACGACGAGGTCGCCGCCGCGCGCGTCGTGCACCGCGAGGTGCATCGGGAAGGCGAAATCGAGCAGCGGCTTCACGATATCCGGCATCGTGCGGTCGTCCGGCCACAGGCGCCTGACCTGCGCGTTCCAGACCTGCACGGTTGCGAAGGCGTCGCGCACCTCGGCGACCGTGGCGCACGTGCCGAGGATCCAGGAGCCGAAGTGGATGAGGTCGATCGCCGGCGCGCTGCCGGACGCCGGCGGGACCAGCGGCAGGTCGGTCTCCGGGAGCCACAGCGTGCCGATCGAGAGGCCCGCGTCGTTCAGGCCGTCGCAGGCGGCCCAGTCAAAGCCGAAGGCGTCCATGGCGACGTAGCCATGGGCGTTCGTCCAGCGCAGCGCCTCGACGGTGGTGCCGGTCTCGGTGGCCGACCAGTCATGCCCGACGGGAACCACCTGGACGCGGGAGCCGAGCTCCTCGGCGAAATCCATCGTCCGCCCGGAGACGTGCAGGTCATCGAGCCGCACAAGGCGCAGATCGGTGCACATGGGGCCTCCTCTTCAGTGAGCCGGCGTCTCTCTTCGGCGGATGCTACCACCCGGGTCCGGTTGCCGCGCCCTTCGTGGCCCGTGGGTTGACGACAGATGGTGCCGGCCTGAGAGAATGGCCCCATGGCGACCAGCAAGGGCAGAAAGGGGTCGGGGAAGCCGCGCGGCAAAGGGCGCGCGGCGAAGCGACCCGCCGTACGCAAGCCGGAGCCGTTCCCCATCGACGGACTGGTCCGCGAGGCTCTCGCCGGTGGCCGGGAGATCCTCGAAGAAGATGACCCGCTGTTTGCCGAGTCGTGGGCGAGCGCGATCCTCGGAGCCTTCTACAAGCCGCCGCTTCCCTTTGAGGCGCGTCAGGAACTGGACGCGAGCATCGGGCCGGCCATCGTGCGAGGCGCCGAGCGCAAGGCGAACCGCGAGGGGCTCGCTCTCCTGCGCGCATTGGCCGCGGTCACCGGCGACGACATAGGCGCGCGTGAGGCCGCCGAGAGGCTCGCCGCGCGAGGCGTGCCCGAGCCGAGCTGGGCGGCCCAGATCGGCACCCCGGCGTTCGTCAGCGCCTGGGCGATCGCCGACCCCTACGACGACCTGGTGGGCTACTCGATGAGCTTCCGTTATGAGGGCCGGCCGCCGCACACTGTCATGGCGCTCTACGACGAGAGCCTCGGCGGGATCATCAAGGACGCCTCGGTCGGCGAGATCCCGGCGGGCACGGATCCTCGCCGGCTCTTGGAGCAGCAGGACGGCGGCGTCCGCGTCGACGACCTCGACGGCGGCGTGGCGGCGGCGCGCATCGCCCGGGCGATCGCCAGAGGCGACCTCTTTCTGGACAACGAGTGGACCGTCGACTTCAGGGAGACGCGCGCCCTCCTGCTGGCCCGCACGCGGCTGTTTCCTGCGGCCGCGCTTCCCGAGACGCTGCGAACGCTCGACGCTGAGGCACAGGAGGCCCTCGCCCAGGAGTTCCTCGCCTCCCCTTTCGCGCCCGACCTCGCCGAGACGCTCGCCATCGTCGACCACTGCCTCATCGCCCGCTGCGAGTACGGCGCGGGCGATCCGCTGCACTGGAGCCCCACCGTTGTCGAGCTGTTCATGCTGGACTACCTGCCGCGCAAGGCGACGCTGGATGAGGCCCAGATCAGCGCCGTGCCCGAGGTCCTTTCCGCCTGGGTTCGTTTCGCCCTGACCAAGCGCGGGCTCGAGGAGCGCTGGATCGTCGAAACCGAAGAGGCCGTGGCGGAATGCGCTCCCGAGCTCGAGAGCGCAATGGGCGACCCCGAGAGCTTCGGTCCGGCCAAAGCCGCGATCAACGCGATGCGCGCCGCCGGCGTCGACCTTTCCGACCAGAAGGCGATCGACGCCTGGGTTGCCGACCTCAACGCCCGCCCGCTGGAGGAACGCGAGCAGTTCTTCGAGGGCTTCTCGGGCTTCTGACGGAGGCGGACCCTGCCCTGCGTCTGGGCGCCGGCCTGACGTTCGGCATCACCGCGTCCTCGACCTTGTCGCGGGCGCGCGGGCAAGCCAGCGGATACCATACGGTCATGAAGGTCGTTGTCTTCGGAGCCACAGGCCGTACCGGGCGCCTGGTCGTGGCGGGCGCGCTGGAGCGCGGTCACGCAGTGACCGCGCTGGTCCGCGCGCCCGACAAGCTGGGCGCCCTGCGCGAGCGCGTGCGCATGGTTCAGGGCGACGTCCTCGACGGCGGCCTCGTGAGCGACGCCGTCGATGGCGCCGAGGCCGCCATCGTCACCCTCGGCGACACACCCGACTCGCGCGGCGCCGCTGAGGTTGCCGCTCGAGGCACGCTCAACGTCGTGCGCAGCATGCAGCGCTACGGCGTGCGGCGGCTGGTGGTCCTGTCGTCGGCAAGCGTCGCACCGCCAGGCGAGCCCGGCCGCCCCGGCTTCTTGGCGCGGCTCATCGACCCCGGCTCCCGCAGCGGCGCCGTGGCCGACCTGCGGCGCATGGAGATCAGCGTGCGCCAGAGCGAGCTGGACTGGACCCTGGTGCGAGCGGCGCAGCTCGTCGACGCACCCGCCCGCGGCGCGTACCGCACCGGGCCCGGCTACTCTCTGCCCGGCGGCACGAAGATCGCCCGCGCCGACGTGGCCGCGTTCATGCTCGACGAGCTCGAGCGGCGCGACAACGTCGCGCACGCTCTGGCGATCGCCTACTGACGCTAGGCGCGGCGCGGCGGCTCGTGCAGCGCGCGAGGCGATTGCCCGGCTGCCGCCGCGGGAAGCCTCCCACCACAGTCGTCGTGAGCAGACGGATTCCACCGAGGAGGACCACATGAAGTCGCTCAGTTGCCGCGAGATGGGCGTGGACTGCCCGTTCAGCGCGGAGGGCGAGACTGCAGAAGAGGTCAAGGCCAAGATGCTCAAGCACGCGGCGGCGGCGCACGTCGGCCAGCTGATGAGGATGACCGGCGCGGAGCGGGACGCCCTGCTGCAGACCTTGAACGAGAAGATCGCCGCACTCTGAGGAGCACCGGGAGCGCGCAGAGCCGCACGGCCGGGGGAGGCGTCGCCGCCGCCGGCCGTGCGCGCTCGCGTCAGAGACGTCCGAGCTCGTGCCGCAGCGCGGGCTCGAGCTCGGGGTAGGCGAAGCGGAAGTCCTGCTGCCTGAGCCGCATCGGCACGGCGCGCTGGCTGGCGAGGAACATCTCCTCGCCCATGCCGCCGAGCCCCTTGGAGACGGCGAGGCGCGGCGCCGCCAGCGCAGCCGGGCGGCGCAGGACGTGGCCGAGCGTCTTCGTGAGCTCCAGGTTGGTGACGGGCTCCGGGGCGGTGACGTTGACGGCGCCGCTCAGCGCGTCGTCGTGAAGCGCCCACTCGAGGGCCGCGAGGAGATCATCGAGGTCGACCCAGCTCCACCACTGGTGGCCGTCGCCGAGACGTGTGCCCAGCCCGGCCTTGAAGGCGGGGAGCATCTTGGCGAGCGCCCCGCCGGCGCCGCTGAGCACGATGCCGAAGCGCGGCGTCACAACTCGGACGCCGGCGTCTGCGACGGGCGCGGCCGCCGCCTCCCAGGCGCGGCAGACGTCGGCGAGGTAACCGTCACCGAGCTCGGTGAGCTCGGTGAGCGCCTCGCCGCCACGCGAGCCGTAGGCGCCGACCGCCGACGCGGAAACAAGCACTTTGGGCGGCGCCTCCATCTTCCGCAGGGCCGCGACGATCGTGCCGGTCGCCTGCACACGGCTGCTCAGGATCTCCTCCCGCCGCTTCGCCGTCCACAGCGACGCGATGCTCACGCCGGCGAGATTCACGACGGCGTCCACCCCGGCGAGGTCGGCCGGATCGAGGCGTCCGGCGGCCGGGTCCCAGCTCACCTCGCCCGGCGCGGCCGTTTCGCGCCGCACCAGCTTGACGACCTCATGCCCCGCCGTCGTGAGGTACACCGCCAGACCAGAGCCGATCAGCCCGCTCGCGCCGCTGATCGCCACCCTGAGCCGCGGGCGCTGCGACCATACGGCGTGGCGTTCGAGATCGGCGCGCGTGCGCGCGTGGCGAAAGAGAAAGAGGCGCTCGAGCTGCTTGCGCCCGAAGCCGGCGCCGAGAGGATCCGTGACGCGCCCGGCCGGCAGGCTGTACTCGATGTGGTCCAGCAGTTCGCTGCTGCCGTCGTCGGCGCCGGGCAGAAAGCGATGGGTGTGCTCCCACGAGGCGAAGGGTCCTTGCACCTGACGGTCGACGAACTGCCGGCCCTCCTCCCAGCCGCCCATCTCAGCCACCCAGCGCTTGCCGATGGGCCCCACGTAGACCTTGAAGACCACGCGGCCGCCGTCTTTCATGCCTCCCTCCTGCTCCAGGACGCGGAGCTTCTGCCACGGCGGTGCGAGGCGCTCGAACGCTCCCGGGCGGGCATGATAGGCGAACAGCTCGTCGACGGGCACGGGCATGGTGCTGCGCCACTCGAAGATCGGCATGGGTCCCTCCATCTGTCGCTGCCCCGTTTCTACCCGGCGGCTGTGTGGGTATCACGCTTCAGGACTACTTGCGCACGCAAACGGAGGAGGCTCCGCGATGAGTGACAACAACGGCGAGGACCGCGGCATCACCGCGGAAGGCCTGCACCGCGATTTCGGCGCACTGCACGCTGTGGACGGCGTCGACCTCGAGATCCCGGGGGGTCGCATCTTCGGCTTTCTCGGCCCGAACGGCGCCGGCAAGTCGACGCTGGTGAAGATCCTGACAACCATCCTGAACCCCACCGCCGGCCGCGCTACGGTGGCCGGCTACGACGTGCAGAAGCAGGGCGGCAAGGTGCGCGAGGCCATCGGCGTGGCACTGCAGGACGTCGGTCTCGACCCGCTGATGACCGCCCGTGAGCTGCTCATGCTGCAGTGCGAGCTGTTCGGCACGTCTCGCAGCGAGGCCCGCAAGACGGCGGAACGCCTGCTCATGACGGTGGGCCTCGACGACGTCGCACCCAAGAAGCGCGCCGGCGCGTACTCCGGCGGCATGAAGCGCCGGCTCGACCTCGCCCTGGCGCTCGTCCACGACCCGCGCATCCTCTTTCTGGACGAGCCGACGACGGGGCTGGACCCCGCCAGCCGGGCGGCGATCTGGGAGGAGGTCCG
>CAIOZS010000083.1 GCA_903862845.1 uncultured Thermoleophilia bacterium | reverse complement strand
GAACTCGCCGCGGTACTTGGAGCCGGCGACCATGGCGCCGAGATCGAGCGCCAGGACGCGCCGGCCGCGAAGCAGCTCCGGCACGTCGGCATTGACGATCTTCTGCGCGAGCCCGTCGGCGATGGCCGTCTTGCCCACGCCCGGTTCGCCGATGAGCACCGGATTGTTCTTCGTGCGGCGGCTCAGCACCTGGATCACGCGCTTGATCTCCTCGTCGCGGCCGATGACCGGATCGAGCCTGCCCTCGCGCGCCATGGCCGTCAGATCCCGCGTGTACTTCTTCAGCATGCTCTCGCCGCTGGCGTTGGCCTCGTAGTCGGTGCCCGTGGCGCGCACCTGGGCGAGCGCGGCGCGCAGGCGCTCCTCGCTCATGCCGACGTCACGCAGGATGGCACTGCCGGGGCCCTCACCCTCGAGGAAGATGCCGAGCAGAAGGTGCTCGGTGCCGACGAACTCGTCGCCCAGCTTCTGCGCCTCCTGCACCGCAAGGTCGACGGCCGCCTTGGCGCGCGGCGTCATGTAGAGCATCTCGTCGGGGCCAGACGGGCCGCTGGTGCCCACCGGCTGGTTCTGCGCCATCTGGCTGGCGCGCGTCATCACGGCGCCCTTGTCGATGCCGAGCGCGTTGAGGATCTGCTCGATCACGCCCCCGGGCAGGCTGAGCACGCCGATCAGCAGGTGCTCGGTGCCGAGCACGTTGCCGGGGCCGCGGCGCACGACGCCCTGCGCGGTCTCGAGAGCCTCGCGGGCGCGTTCGGAGAACTTGTTCACATCCATTGAGTACCTGGCCTTGATCCTTGGCGTGAGTGAAGTGGTGCGGGGTGGCGGGCGGGACCCAAGAGGGTCAGGCCCGCCGGCGACGGCGGCCGAGCGGCACGATCTGCGTGCGGCTCACGGGCACCAGCTCGAAGCGGTGAGAGCGCTCGACGCGCTCGATCTCACGGTGCATCGCCGCGGCGGCGTCTGCGAGCAGCGCCTGCAGACGCTGGACCTCTGCGGCCATGGCGTTCATCTGCGCTTCCATGGCCAGCACACGCTCCACGCCGGCGAGGTTGAGCCCCAGCTCGGTGAGCTGCTGGATGCGCTGCAGCCGCTCGACGTCGCGCTGCGAGTAGCGGCGCGTGTTCTTGGCCGTGCGCTGCGGGCGCACCAGCCCGCGCCGCTCGTACAGGCGCAGCGTCTGCGGGTGCATGCCGGCGAGCTCGGCCGCCACCGAGATCATGAAGAGCGCCATGTCGTCGTCCTGCTGCCTCATCGTTCAGCCTCGCCGTCTCAACCCAGCACCGCGGCGCGCGGATCGGGCAGGGTGGCGCCGAGCTTCTCAAAGAGCTGCTTCTGCTCCTTGGTCAGCTTGTCCGGGACCTGCACGTGGAGCCGCACGTGGAGGTCGCCGTGGCCGCCCTTCAGCCGGGGTGCGCCCTTGCCGCGCACCCGCAGCGTGCGCCCGTCCTGGCTGCCGGCCGGGACCTTGAGAGCCACGCGGCCGCCGCCGGGGATGGGGATCCTGACGCTCGTCCCGAGAGCCGCCTCGGAGATCGTCACCGGGACCTCGAGCACGATGTCGTCACCACGGCGCTCGAAGAGGTCGTCGGGCTCGACGCCGACCTTGACGAACAGATCGCCGGCCGGTCCGCCGCGAAGGCCGGCCTCGCCCTTGCCCTTGATACGGATCTTGCTGCCGTCCTTGACGCCCGCCGGGATCTTGACGGCGTAGCGCTTGGTCTTGTGCTGCACGCCGTTGCCGCCGCAGGCCGGGCACGGCTGCTCGATGATCGTGCCGGCGCCGCGACACTGCGGGCAGGTCTGCGGCATCGCGAACCCGCCGAGATTGCGGGCGATCGAGCCGCGCCCCTGACACTGCGGGCAAACCTTGGGGGTCGTACCGGGCTTGGCGCCGCTGCCGTGACAGGTGTCGCAGGTGTCGGGCTTGTCGACGGGCACGCGCACGGTCACGCCGTGCAGAGAGTCCTCGAACGACACCGTGACGTCGACCTGCAGGTCGTCGCCGCGTTCGTTGGCCTTGCGCCGGCCGCGGCCACCGCCGAAGAGGTTGCCGAGGATGTCGCCGAGGTCGCCGCCGTCGAACTGGGCGCCGCCCGGACGGAACATGCCGGGGTCGAAGCCCTGGTAGCCGCCGGCGCCGGGGCGAAAGCCACCGGCGCCCGGGCCGAAGGCACCCAGCCGGCTCATCTCGTCGTACTGCTTGCGCTTCTCGGCGTCGGAGAGGGTCTCGTAAGCCTCGCTGACCTCCTTGAACTTCTCCTCGGAGCGCTTGTCGCCGGGGTTCTTGTCGGGGTGGAAGTCCCTGGCGAGCTTGCGGAACGCCTTCTTGATGTCGTCCTGCGAGGCGTTCTTGGGCACGCCGAGCGTCTGGTAGAAGTCGCCCATGTCAGCTCGCCACGATGACCTTGGCCGGGCGCAGCAGCCTGCCGTGCAGCAGATAGCCGCGCTCCAGGACCTGGAGCACCGTGCCTTCCTCGTAGTCGGGCGAGGGCTGCGTGAGCACGGCCTCGTGGTAGGTGGGGTCGAACACCGTGCCCGGCTCCACGGCGACCTCTTCGAGGCCGTGGGCAGCGAGGACGGCGCGCAGTTGGCCGGCGACGAGCTCGACGCCGGCGATCAGCTGGCCCTCTTCGTGGCGCTCGGCGGCGTCGACCGCCCGCCCCATGTTGTCCATGACCGGCAGCAAGGACTCGACGACTGCCTCGGCGGCGCGCAGGCGATGCTGCTCGGCGTCGCGCTGGACGCGCTTGCGGTAGTTGTCGAACTCCGCCTGCAGGCGCCGCAGATGGTCGATGTAGGCGTCGCGGTCGGCGGCGAGCTTGATGAGCTCGCCGTCCACCGCGGCCGCGTCGACCAGCGTCGCGGCCTGCTCGGCGGCCTGCTCCGCGGGCGCGGCTTTCGCCACTGGCGCCCGGCGCGCGCCGTCGTCCTTCGTGTGCTTTCTGTCCGTCATGTCGGTCGTGCGCTCCTGTCTGGTTCTCAACGTCCCGCTGTGATCAGGCCGGTCGGGCGCGCCTGCGGCGGCCCGCCCGACCGGCCGGCGTCGTCAGCCCTCGGCCTTCTTGGCCACAACCGTCTTCTTGGCCTTGACCTCAATGCGCTTGGGCTTCTCCTCCTCGGCCTTCGGTACGGAGACCGTGAGGATGCCATCCTCGTAGCCGGCCTGGATCTCGTCAGGCTTGACGCCCTGCGGGAGAGCCAGGCTGCGCTGGAAGCTGCCGAAGCGCCGCTCGACGCGGTAGTACCGCTCGTCGTCGACCTGCTCCTCGAACTTGCGCTCGCCCTTGATGGTGAGCACGTTGTCCTCGACCTCGATCGCGATGTCGTCGGGGTCCATGCCCGCGAGCTCGGCCTTGAGCACGACCGCGTCCTTGGTGTCGAAGACGTCGACGGCCGGCAGCCAGCTCTCCTGACGCCCGCCCCAGACCTGGTCCACCAGCCGGCTGAACTGGTTCTGGGCCTGGGTCATCTCGCGAAACGGGTCCCATCTGATGATCGCCATGGTTGACACCTCCTCCTTACTTGCTCTCGTCCTCGTCGATGACCTCGTAGTCGCCCTCCTCGACGTTCTCGTCGCTCGTCGACTCGCCGCCGCCGCTCGCGGCCTGCTGCTGCTGGGCCTGCTGATAAACGGCCTCGGCGAGCTTGTGCGAAGCCTGCATCAGGACCTCGGTCTTGGCCTTGATGAGCTCCTCGTCGTCGCCCTCGAGGGCGGTCTTGAGCTCGGCGCCGGCGGCCTCGATCTCGTCCTTGGTGGCGGCGGCGACCTTGTCGCCCATGTCGCGCAGCGACTTCTCGGTGCTGTAGACGAGGTTCTCAGCGTTGTTCTTGACGTCGGCCAGCTCGCGCGCCTTCTTGTCTTCGTCGGCGTGCGACTCGGCGTCCTTCATCATGCGCTCGATGTCCTGCTCGCTGAGGCCGCTGCTGGCGGTGATCGTGATCTTCTGCTCGTTGCCGGTGCCGAGGTCCTTGGCGCTCACGTGCACGATGCCGTTGGCGTCGATGTCGAAGGTGACCTCGATCTGCGGGATGCCGCGCGGCGCCGTGGGGATGCCTACGAGCTGGAACTTGCCCAGCGTCTTGTTGTAGCGCGCCATCTCACGCTCGCCCTGCAGCACGTGGATCTCGACGCTCGTCTGGTTGTCGTCCGCGGTGCTGAAGATCTCGCTCTTCTTGGTCGGGATCGTGGTGTTGCGCTCGATGAGCTTGGTGAACACGTTGCCCTTGGTCTCGATGCCGAGGCTCAGCGGCGTGACGTCGAGGAGCAGCACGTCCTTGACCTCGCCGGCCAGCACGCCGCCCTGGATGGCGGCGCCCACGGCCACGACCTCGTCCGGGTTCACGCCCTTGTGCGGGTCCTTGCCGATGAGCTTCTTGACCTTCTCCTGGACGGCCGGAACGCGCGTCATGCCGCCCACGAGGATCACGTGGTGGATGTCGCTCTTGCTCATGCCGGCATCCTTGATGGCGCTGGTGACCGGGGCCACGACGCGCTCTAGAAGCGCCTGCGTGAGCTCGTCGAACTTGGCGCGCGTGAGCGTCTGGTCGAGATGCTTGGGTCCGTTCTCGTCGGCCGAGATGAACGGCAGGTTGATGTTGCTGGTCTGCGTGGTGCTGAGCTCTATCTTGGCCTTCTCGGCGGCCTCGTAGAGACGCTGCAGGGCCATCTTGTCTTTGCTCAGGTCGATGCCCTGGCTCTGCAGAAACTCGGCCACCATCCAGTCGACGACGGCCTTGTCGAAGTTGTCGCCGCCAAGGTGCGTGTCGCCGTTCGTGGAGCGCACCTCGAAGACGCCGTCCCCGAGGTCGAGGATCGAGACGTCGAAGGTGCCGCCGCCGAGGTCGAACACGAGGATCGTCTGGTCGTGCTCCTTGTCGAGGCCGTAGGCAAGCGCGGCGGCCGTGGGCTCGTTAATGATGCGCTTGACCTCGAGGCCGGCGATCTTGCCGGCGTCCTTGGTGGCCTGGCGCTGCGAGTCGTTGAAGTAGGCCGGGACGGTGATGACCGCCTCGCTCACCCTGTCGCCGAGATACTCTTCGGCGTCGCGCTTGAGCTTCTGCAGGATCATCGCCGAGATCTCCGGCGGCGTGTACTTCTTGCCGCCGATCTCGACGACGGCGTCGCCGTTGGGGCCGGCCTGGACGTGGTACGGGACAATGGTCATCTCTTCGGCCACGTCGCCGTACTTGCGGCCCATGAAACGCTTGATCGAGAACACGGTGTTCTCGGGGTTGGTGACCGCCTGGCGCCTGGCGACGCTGCCTACCAGGCGCTCGCCGCTCTTCGAGAACGCGACCACCGACGGCGTCGTGCGACCGCCCTCACTATTCGGGATCACGGTCGGCTCGCCGCCCTCGAGCACGGCCATGGCGCTGTTGGTCGTACCCAGGTCGATGCCGATTACCTTACCCATGTAGCTTCCTCCTTGCGGGATTACTCTGACGAGTAGCATAAAAGTTGAGTCTGATACTGTCAACTTTATGCCCCACCCCGGGGCGCCCGAAACCTGGCGCTCCCGAAGCCGGGCGCCGGTGACGGGATGGCCTCGCGGGGCAGGCTTCCGCCCGCCCGCGCCGAACCCCACGGCGGAGGTGATGCCGAGGCATGGCGACGCAACCCGAGTGCACTCCCGGCAAGATCTACGTCCCCCGCTGGGTACAGCTGGCGGTGCTGCCCGTGCTGCTCATCGTCGCCTGGTTCACGCTGGGCGCGATCGGCCAGGTCATCTTCATCTTCCTGGTGGCCGGCCTCGTCGCTCTGGTGCTCACTCCGCTGGTGCACGGCCTCGAGCGCCTGCGCGTCAACCGGTATGCCGGCGTCTTCGTGGTGTACGTCGGCTTCGTCGCGGCGCTGGTGCTCGTGGCGGCGCTGGTGTGGCCGCCGGTCGTGCAGCAGCTCCGCAACCTGACGACCGCCCTGCCCGGCATGGCCGATCAGGCCGGCGACACGATCCTGAGCGTGCAGCGCCTTTCAGACCGCGCCGGCCTCTCCATCGACGTGCAGGCTCAGCTCCGCGCGTCGCTCACGGCGATCGCCGACCGCGTGCCCTCGTTCACCTCCAGCGTCGTCGACGTCGGCGTCACCGTGGTCCGCCAGATGACGTACCTCATCATCATGATCGTGATCTCGATCTACATGTTGCTCGACGCGAAGCGCATCGGGCGCTTCGTCGCCGGGCATTTCCCCACGCGCAGCGTGAGCGACGGCAACGAGTACGTGCGCCGGGCGAAGACGGCGGTCGTCGACTACGTCAAGGCGCAGGTACTTCTGTCCGCGATCCTCGGCGGCAGCGTAGGCCTTGCGATGTGGTTCCTCAGCATCATCGGTGCCTTTCCTTCGGGTGCCCGCTACGCGCTCTTCTTCGGCGTCTGGGCCGGTCTCATGGAGGCCATCCCCTATCTCGGCCCCGTCCTGGCTGCCGTGCCTCCGAGCCTCGTGGCCGTCTTCGACTCTCCGCTTTCCGCCCTGTGGGTCATCATCACGTTCGTGCTGATCCAGGAGATCGAGGGCCACATCCTCGTGCCGGTGATCATGGGCAGCCGCTTTCGCGTGCACCCGCTGGTGGTGATCTTCGCGATCCTCGCCGGCGGTGAGATCCACGGCATCTCCGGCATGCTCATCGCCATCCCGTTGATCCCGCTCGTCAAGGAGACCGTCGTTTTCCTGCGGCCGCGGATGCAGTTCGAGGGCTGGCGCGCCGCGGACTGCGGCGCCCTCGACGCGGCGAATCACGACAGGCCGGCCGAGCCGCCGGCCGACGGGCCCTCCGCGGGCGACTGAGCCCGACGCCGCCTCCTTGGCGCGCGCGGCAGGTTCATCGCTCAGACGCGCGGATCGCGACCGTTCCAGAGGCTCAGCAACACATATCTTTACGATTGCTAACACGCACGGAATCCTGTATATCTTCGCGGGTAGGCTGGCACGCCCGTACGGGCGTGCCGCTGCGCGCCGAGGGAGCTTGTCATGCGGACAGCGAAGCACCGACATCCGGCCCGGCCGCGCGGCAGTGACCCATCGCTGCTCCGCGGCCGTTTCGTCGGCAGCAGCACGTCTGGCGGGCACGATCGTGACCGCACCTGCGCCGACAGCTCCTCACGATACGAATGCCGCCGCCCGTCGCCCGGGCTTCGCGCGGCGTGTTCGACAATTCATCCGCAGCGCGGGAAGGAGGTGATTCTGTGAAAGCGGACAAGCATTCTTCCCCAACCGACAAGGAGGTGACCATGGCGAAGCGCGTACTTCTGGTGGCGATCATCGTAGCCGCCGTCCTCGTCGTGGCGGCGCCGGCGCTGGCCTTCAACGGCTATCGCGCCGACTACGACACGACGCAGGTCTGCGCCGTGTGTCACACAGCCGGGGGCCAGGCAGCCTCCAAGCCCGTCTTCGACACGTGGTCCGAGACCAAGCACGCCGTGTCCGGCGCCGAGGGTCAGGCCACACGGCTGGCAACCGACAACTGCGCCGGGTGTCATACGGCCAACTTCGACCCATCGAAGCTCATCCCGACGCCGACTGCGACCGCCGCTGACGGCACCGTGACGTGGGCGGGCAGCAATGGTTTGGCCACGCAGCCGCAGGACACCGGCAGCGCCGCTTCATCCGAAGCGGACGTCGGGTGCTCCTCGTGTCACTACAACAAGACCGCCGCCCATACCGGCACCGCCGCGAACCCGGCCGACCTGGCCAACGCGGCCATCTGCGGTCAGTGCCACTCGCGGTACGCGTACACGGCCGACACCTATGCCATCACGCCGATCCCGTACGCGAAGGTCAGCACTCCGCTTCCCGGTTCGCCTATCCCGAACCCGAAGCCGATCAGCCTGCTGCAGCCGCAGTACGCCATCGGCTTTGAGACCATGGGCAACGCGGCCAACGGCTGGACGCCGGCCGAGCTGAGCACCAAGCTCATCGTGGGGTCTCCGGATTGGACGCCCACGCCGAATCCGCAGGCCACCACGGCCGCCGGCCTGCAGACGTTCTGGCAGATGGACGGCAAGTCGACGTCGTGGACCCTCAAGGGCCACGACGGTAGCGCGACGCAGTACACGGACTGGGCCGGCCCCGCCGACCTGCACGCCCAGGCGCTCGACACCCTCAAGGCCGCCATGGGTCCCAACCCGCCGGCGGAGTGCCTCAAGTGCCATTCGGCCGACTACATCATCGCCCCCGACAGCTCCAAGCCCGCGGGCGACAAGACCAAGTACGGCATCACGTGCGTCGTCTGCCATACGCCGCACGAGAAGGGGACGGCAACCGGCGTGTGGGACCCGGGCTTCACCCCGCAGCTCCGTACCGACAGCGCCAAGACCCTGTGCGTGACCTGCCACACCGCCGAGCTCAACGGCAAGGTGGCCAAGGCCGGCACCACCGTGTATGACTCCACCAAGGAGATCATGGACGGCACCGGCGCCATCGGCGTACCGCAGGGCTCGCCGAGCGTCCACAGGGGCAAGTGCGTGCAGTGCCACATGGTGCCGACGACGATCAGCCGCGGCTCCGTGCAGCTGGGCGCCAACCACACCTTCAAGATCATCGACCCGGCGACGGCCGCAGGGGTGACGCCGGTCCCGATCAGCACCACGACTCCGGCGCCGAGCGCCGCTACGCCCACGCCGACCCCGGTCGTGAGCTCCATCACCATGCCGTACTCGGCGTGCAGCACCTGCCACAGCCGCACCGGCGACCAAGCCGCCACGTGGCTGCAGGACACGATCAGTGACCGTCAGGCCGCCATGCACGCCTGGGACGACCAGCTGGGCACGGCCCTCACAGCAGCCGCCAAGCGTCTCGGCTACAAGAGCACCGCGGCCGCCAACACAGCCTTGAACAAGATCAAGCCGAGCAAGTGGAGCAAGGGCCAGAAGGCCTTCCAGAACGCGTTCACCAACGACATGCTCGTTGAAGGTGAAGGCAGCTGGGGCATCCACAACTGGGAGTACACGAGAGCCATCGTCCTCGTGGCCATCTCCCAGGCTGGGTCGGTGAAGTAGAAACACGCAGGCAGCCTCTGGGCTTCGTCTGCGTCGCCTGAAAGGGCGGCTCCCCCTTCCGGGGAGCCGCCCTTTCTCTTCGTGCCACGCTCCAAGCGCGACCGACCGCAGCCGACCCGAGGGCGTGAGGACCAGTCGCGGTCGGTGCCTCATGCTTCCGAATCGGCTGCCGAAACGGCCAAATGATTGCCGAACCCTACACATCTGCCGGTCCACGCTGTAAACTGTCACGCGCGAGCCGCTGCGGCTCGCAAAAGCCGTCCGTCATGCCTGCGAGAAGCGGCACGGTCCTTGGGAGCACCTCGCTCCCGCCGAGCGCCGCCACTTCCGGGCTTGAGAGAACAGAAGGAGAGAATCCAGCATGGCAGCGAACCAGATCGACCGGCAGCTCATCGCCGACCTCAGCGACCGCGAAGAGAAGCTCCTCGAAGAGCAGTCACCGAAGTCCTACGAGATGTTCCAGCGCGCCATCAAGCACATGCCCATGGGCGTGGCCTCCACGTATCACGCCCGCGACCCGTACCCGGTCTACTACACGCACGGCAAAGGCCCGCACATCTGGACGGTGGACGGCCAGGAGATCGCCGACTTCCACAACGGCTACGGCTGCATGGTCCAGGGCCACGCCCACCCGCTCATCGTCGAGGCCATCCAGAAGCGCGCCCTGCTGGGCACCCAGTTCGGCCTCCCCACCGAGGACGCGATCATCATGGCCGAGCACCTCGCCGGAGCCTTCAAGCTCCCGCAGTGGCGCTTCGTGAACTCGGGCTCCGAAGCCGTGATGGACGCCATCCGGGTGGCCCGCTCCTTCACCGGCCGCGACACCGTGGTCAAGATGTTCGGGTCCTACCACGGGCACATGGACTACGTGATGGTATCCATCGGCGCCGTCGACTACGGCAAGATCGGCCCGCGCGACAACTACGCCTCGCTGCCCTACGGCGGCGGCATCCCGCAGGCCGCCATCGACATGACGATCCCGGTGCCGTTCAACGACCTCGAGAACATGACCAAGCGCATCGAGAGGCTCGTGGACGAGGGCCGCGCGCCCGCCTGCGTCATCATGGAACCCGCCATGATGAACCTGGGCGTCGTGCTGCCCGAGCCCGGCTTCCTCGAGGGCGTGCGCGCGCTCACCAAGAAGCACGGCATCGTGCTCATCTTCGACGAGGTCAAGACCGGCATCTGCACGGCGCGTGGCGGTGCCGTCGAGCGCTGGGGCGTCGTCCCCGACATGATCACCCTCGGCAAGGCCATCGCCGGCGGCACGCCGTGCGGCGCCATCGGCGGTAGCGCAGAGGTCATGGAGAAGGTCAACGACGGCACCGTGTTCCAGGTCGGCACCTACAGCGGCAACCCGCTGAGCATGGCCGCCGCCCGCGCGAGCTTCGAGCAGGTCATGACCGACGACGCCTACAAGCATCTCAATCACCTCAACGACCGCATCATCGAAGGCTGCGACGCGGTCTGCAAGGAGCATGACTTCCCCGCCTACACCGTCGGCATCTCTTCCAAGGGCTGCGTCAACTTCGCCGACGGCAAGATCACCGACTACGAGTCGTTCATCAAGTTCCAGGACCACGAGCTCGTGGCTCTCGCATGGCTCTACAACTTCAACCGCGGCGTGGTCATCGCCCCCGGCCGCGAAGAGGAGTGGACGCTGTCGATCACGCACACCGACGCCGACATCGACCTGTACGTGAGCGCGTTCGCCGAGCTGATCAGGGACGTCAGCGCCTGACGGCGAGTGCCTTGACGTGTGCGCCGGCGGCCGCAGGGCCACCGGCGGCGAGCGCAACGAGGGGCGGGCGGCCGGAAGGGCCGCCCGCCCCTCGTCGCTACGTCCCGGCGGTCCCCAAGGCGGGCGGATCTCGGGGGCGGAGGACGTAGGCTAGAGACTTCCCCAGTCGAGCTCGGCCGCGCCCTCGTGCGGGCGCGCCGCGCCGGAAGGCGCCCCTCCAGGCTCGTCGGCGATGTCGTCGAGGAGCCGGCTGACCTCGGCCCACACGCTGTCGCGGTGGGCGCGCAGCTCCACGTCGTCCTCGGCGCGGCTCTGACGTTCGGCCTTGACCAGCAGCACGCCCGCCTCGACGAACTTACCGAGGATGCTGATAGCGGTGATCTCCTCGAGGCCGCTGGCGGCGCCGATCTCGGCCACGGTGCGCTGGCCGTCGACCTGCGCGAGCACCATGAGCTCATCACGTCCCACGGTGAGCGGGCTGCGGGGCAGCGTCTCGTAGTCGCCGTTGCGCACGAGCACCGTGTTGGACTGCCCCAGCATCTCGACGGCCAGGCAGTACTCGCCGCCCAGGGCCGAAATGTCAAGAAGCACGGAGTGCGCATCGATGGTGATGAAGTCGACTGGCTTGGGGTCGGCGTCGACCACGAAGATGAAGTTGCCCGTGGTCTCCAGCTTGGCGGCCACCAGCGTGCTGGCGACCTGGCGCGACAGCACTTCGCGAAGGTCGCGCTCGTCGACATGCCCGCTGCGCACGAGGATCGTGCCCAGCGGGCAGGGATCGGCCTCCTGGCGCGCCAGAGCCTCTCTGAGCTGGGCGTCGTTGACGAGTGACCGCTTGAGCAGTTGACTGCCGATGACGGTGTCGGTGGCGACGCGCGTCGAGTCGCGCGTCTCCGCGATGCGGCCGTGCACGAAATGAACGTCGATGAGCCGCGCGGGACACTCGATGTGCAGGGTGCCGGAGCGCCGCGTCCGGCCGAGCATCTGGAGGATATCGACGACGCCGAAGGTGTCGAGTGTGCCGTGCATGGTGAGGCGGAGTCTATAATCGACGCCGATGAACGTCGACCTGCACACTCACACTCGCCCCGCTTCCGACTGCTCGCACATCAGTCTGCGCGAGTACATCGCCTGGTGCGTCGAGCATGGCGTCGAGGCCGTGGCGCTCACCAACCACGGTGACGTCTCGGACAACCGCACGCTCGAACCGGCGCTTGCCGCCGAAGGCGTGCTTCTCATCCACGGCGTCGAGATCAGCACGCTGTTCGGCGACTTCGTCGTCTTTTCGCCGGACATGGACTTTCTGAGCACGTTCGCGGCCGTGCAGGCGGCTCCTCGAGCCGGCGACATTCCGCAGGACGCCGCGCTCGTGTGGGTACACCCTGCGGCGGGCGGCGGGCGCAGCGGCTCCGCCTACTACCCCGGCCTCGACCGCATGGTCGCCGGCGTCATCGACGCGGTAGAGGTCTTCAACGGCAACTGGCTCGGCGAGCGCTACGTGACCGGGGCCGAGCAGATCGCCGCCCAGCTCGGCGCGGCGCGCACCGGCGGCAGCGACGCGCACGAGACCGGTCGGCTCATGGCCTGCTACACGGAGCTGCCCGACCCGGTGCGCTCCACCGCCGACGTCGTCGTTGCCCTCCAGCAGAGGCGCACCATCCCCCACCGTCCTGAGGCACCTCGCAAGCGGCGCTTCGGGCTCTTCTAGGAGGTCCCGCCATGCCCCGCTTCGAGGTCCAGACCCGCGAGCGCGTGGTCTTCGTTGACATCACGACGCAGGTGGCGGCAGAAGCGGCCCGGAGCGAAGCGCGCGACGGCGTGGTGATCGTCTACGTGCCCCACACCACCGCCGGCGTGACCATCAACGAGAACGCCGACCCGTCGGTGCGCGCCGACCTGAAGCTGGCCCTCGAGCGCCTCGTGCCGCAGAGCCTGCCGTTCACGCACCTCGAAGGCAACGCCGACGCGCACGTGAAGGCCAGCCTCATGGGCAGCAGCGTCACCGTGCCGCTGGCCGACGGTCGCCTGCTGTTGGGCACCTGGCAGGGCATCTACTTCGCCGAGTTCGACGGACCCCGCCGGCGGCACGTGCTCGTGAGCGTGCTCGCGGCACGCTGAACCTCAGAGCGCGCCCGGCCTCAGCGGCCCAGGGCGCGCTCGAAATGGTGCCGCAGTGGGTCGGTGTCGAGGCGCCCGCCGCCCTGCTTGAGGAGCAGCTTCTCGGCGGTGAAGTGCTGGCCGTACGACCACAGCTCCTTGAGCCAGGCGCCGGCGGCATCGTTGCGGAACCAGTCCGTGCCGTACCTGTCCTGCAGCATCATGCGCAGAGCTCCTTCCAGCATCCAGGCGCGCAGGTAGCTGGCGCAGTAGAACCCGTCGTCGACGTCGGCCAGATACATCTCCTCGGGCACGTCGACCATGGTGGCCTCGCCGAGCCTGCGGCTGTACTCGGCTGCCATGCCGCCGAGCTCGCCGGTCTGCGTGTGAAGCTCGGTCTCGTAGGCCAGCTTGGCTGCGTAGCGGCGCATGAAGTAGAGATCGTTGATGCTCGCGAAACGCACGAAGTCGTCGGCGTCGGTGAACTGCAAGCAGTGCGCAAGCCAGCTGCGGTTGACCACGAGGTGGTCGAAGATGAAGGCGAAGGCCTCGGTGACGGCATTGTCGCCGAGGTGGCGGTACTCGAAAGGAAGCTCCCTCGAGGTGTGCGCAAAATGCTCGGTGTGCCCCGCCTCGTGGAGCAGCGCGGCGTAGTCGTCCTGGCCGCCGTGGGGCAGGACGACCAGGTAGATCTCGTCGGGCACGCGCACCGGCGCGCAGAAAGCCCGCGGTGACTTGAGCTCGCGCACCTCGGTGTCGAGATGCACGTTGGTCTGCGCGTCGAGATCGATATGCATGCCGGCAAGGGTGCGCCGGAGAGCGGGCACGAGGCCGTCGGCGGTGAAGGTGCCGTCGAAGCCGGGGGCGCGCCACAGGTAGGGCAGGTCGGCATACGTGAGCTCGGCGAGCGTGATGCCCAGACGCTGACGGGCCAGGCGGTCCATGACGCGCTCGTACAGACCAGCCGTATCGCGCAGGAAACCCTCGAGCTCGGCCCGCAGGAGCCCGTAGTCGAGGCCCTTGACCTCCGAGTAGAGCCCCATGTAGTTGGGGTAGCCGAGCTCCGCGGCGAGCTGATGACAGCGCCGCCAGAGACTTTCGTACAGAGGATTGAGATGCTCGTCGGTGGCGGCCAGCCGGGCGCGCTGGATGCGGGCCCGGCGGGCGGCGTCCGCCTCGTTGCCCTGCACGACCCCGGCCCGACGCAGGCCGATTGTTTCGCCGTCGACCTCGATGGTCGTCGAGCCTTCGGTATTGGCAATCTCGTCGACAACATGCTTGGTCTGCTCGCCCATGAACCCGTCGACGGTGAAAGCGATGAGGTAGGCGAGGCGTCTCTTCGCGTCTTCTTCGGTGGTGCGCTGGTACAGAGCGTCGAGCTCGCCGACGGCTTCGCGCGAGAACAGCTCGGGGTAGCGGTCGTAGACCGCCGCCGTGTCGCACACGGGCTTGCGGCCCGAGAAGTGCTCGTAGTACTCGCTGTCGAGGGCGCCGACGAACTGCTCGGCGCGGCGGCGGTATGTCTCGAGGTCGGGCACACTCACTTGTCCCTCCTTGAACGACCCATCAGAACCACGGCCGCGGAAGATCCCGGCGGCCCGCTGTGGACTCTACCAGCTTGCGGCCGCCGTCCACAGGCCTCGAGGGTCGCCGGGGGTGGACGATCGCCGCGGTTCGCGGCCTGCGCAGGCAGCGGGTACACTGGCGCCCATGACGCCGCGCCCCGGAGATATCGTTGAGCTCGACATCGCGACCCTCGCCTACGGGGGGCAGGGCGTCGCGCGCCTCGACGAGCTCGTCGTCTTCGTACGCGGAGCCGTGCCCGGCGACTGCGTGCGCGCCAAGGTGACGCGGCGCAAGAAGAGCTACGCCGAGGCGCGGGTCATCGAGCTCCTCACCCCTTCCCCGCGCCGCATTGCGGCCGTGTGCGAGCACACCGAGGACTGCGGCGGCTGCGAGTGGCAGACCCTCTCCTACGAGGCGCAGCTCGAGTACAAGCAGCAGCAGGTCGTCGATTCGCTGCAGCGGCTCGGCCACCTCGAAGGCTACGAGCTCGAGCCTATCCGCGGCATGGACGTGCCGTGGCGCTACCGCAACAAGATGGAGCTCTCATTCGGTGAGGCCGAGGACGGCGAGCTGCTTCTCGGCCTGCACCGCCGCGGCTCGTGGCGCGAGATCGTCGAGACCACGGACTGCCGCCTGGCCTCCGTGCGCATCAACCGCGCCCGCCAGGCCGTGGCCGACGCCGCCCGCGCCCTCGGCCTGCGCCCGTATGGTCGGGACCATCACCACGGCTTGCTGCGCCATCTGGTGGTCCGCGAGGGCCTCTCCAGCGGTGACCTTCTGCTCAACCTCTTCGTCGCCGCGCGCTTTCCCGAGGAGGCCGAGCTCGTCGCCCGCGTCGCCGCCGACTGCGGTTGCACGTCATTCGGCATCACGGTCAACGAGACGCCGGCCGACGCGGCGGTCGGCGACGGCCCACACATGCTCCTCGGGCCGCCGCACATCCGCGAGCGCCTCGCCGGCGTCGAGCTGCAGGTGCCGGCCGCCGCGTTCCTGCAGACCAACAGTGCCATGTGCGAGACCCTCTATGCCATTGCCTTGGCCTTCGCCGCCCCAGAGGCGTCCCGGCCGGCAGTCGACCTGTACTGCGGCATCGGCTCGCTCAGCCTCCCCCTGGCGCGCGGCGCGCGCCAGGTGCAGGCCGTGGAGATCCAGGAGGAGGCCGTCGTGGCGGCCCGCGAGAACGCGGCTCGGAGCGGCATTACCAACGTCGACTTCCACGCCCGCGACGTGCGCCCCCTGCTCAAGCTCCCGCCGCACCCGACCCTCGACGCCGGGCGCGACGACGGCGCCGAGCGCCCGGCGGTCGTCATGGTCGACCCGCCGCGCGCCGGGCTCGCGCGCAGGGCGCTGCAGCGCGCGGCGGCGCTCGGCGCGGAGCGCTTCGTCTACGTGTCGTGCAACCCCACGACGCTGGCCGGCAACGGCGCCGAGCTTGCGGAGCTGGGCTACAGTCTGCGGCGGGTCGCCGCGGTCGACATGTTCCCGCAGACGCACCACATCGAGACGGTCGCCCTCTTCACGCGCAACTCCTGACGACGAGCGACAGCCGCTCAGGCTGCGCCCGCCGGCTCCCCGCCCCGCCCCAGCTTCTTCCACAGCAAGTCGCCGTTCACCGCAAGGAAGGCCACCGAGAGCAGCGGAAGTGCCGGCAGGGCCGTCCACCACATTGCCGCCGCGATGGTCGCGAGGAACGAGGCGACCATGGCCACGGCGCTCCATCCCACGCGCAGCTCGAAGCGCCGCGCGGCGCCCAGATAGAGCGCCAGGAAGATGACGTCGCTGATCCCCAGCCCCGTGAAAGCCTCGCGGTACGTGTAGCCGGCCCACGTGACGGCGACCGTGAAATAGCCGACGACCACCGGCCCCTGCCCGAGGATGGCCTTGGTGGGCCCCACCGCCACGCTCACGATGTCGACAGCGGCCGAAACCACGGCGACGATCACGATCCAGCTCAGCCTCTCGAGCTCGCCCGCGATCCAGATGCCCAGCGCGGCCGCGGCCACGACCTTGGCGACATTGGCCAGCGGCACCCAGCCGAGCCAGACGAAGAGGATGGCCAGCGGCAGCGCCGCCGCCGTCAGCAGCGGCAGGCGGCGGCCCAACGTGTGCAACGGCAGGAGGCCCCACACCAGCACGGCGACGAGCGCGAGCACGAGCGTCGCCGAGAGCATGATGTCCGCGCGGACCGGCAGCGCCGGGAGCCTGCTGCTGAGGAATCCCCAGAGGACGATCAGCGCGCCCGCGACGACGGCCGGCGCCAGGCGCTTCATGGTCTGGGCCTCAGTACGGGGGGATGTTGTCGTACCACTCGCCGAGACGGCGGAAGGCGCGCCAGAAGGCGGCCTTGAGGCGCTGCTCGTCGAGGGAGGCGTCGATGTCGGGGGTCACGAGCACCTCGGTGCCCGGCGTGAGCTCCACGATCTCGCCGGGCTCGTAAGCAAGCTCGCCGGCGAGGGGGACCTTGGCGGCGTTCAGCGCCTGCACGGTCTCTGCGCCCATTGCCACGATGAGCTTGGGATTCACGATGCCGAGCTCGCGGCGCAGATGCTCGAGGCACTTGGCCTCGGGCTTGCCGCCGCGCACCTCCCCGCACTTGACCACGTTCGTCCCGTAGAGCTGGAGAGGATCGATCTTGAGCCGCTGACAGCTCTTCATGAGGGCGGTGCCTGCGCGTCCGAAAAACGCGACGCCCTCGTGCAGCTCGGACGGTCGCGCCTGGTACTTGAGCATGAAGATGTCGGCCATCGGGTGGCCCGAGCCGATCACCGGCATGGTGCGCGCGTGGCTGCATTTGGAGCACCTGAGGATCTCGCCGGTGAGCTCGTTGATCTCCGAGATCGCCCGGGTCAGGTACTTGTCGTAGATCTCATTGGGTTGCGCCACGCGGGTACCTCAGTTCGGGGTGTCCGCTAGGTAGTTCGCGTCTGTCCGGCCAACTCCTCGCGGGCACCCCGCAAATCCCCGGCGAGGAACGCATCAGCTGCACGCTATGCAGGTGGATCGTCCTGCCCGGCGCCGCGGGACGGCCCGCCGATGGCGGTCTGGATGAGCTTGAGCGATTGCAGGTAGATGAGGCTCCTGGGGCGGCGCACGATGCGGCTCTCGGCGAGGGCCGCGACGAAGTCCCCCGGCCCGGAGAAGTCGTCGATGCCGCACAGTGCCGTGCCTATGCCGGGGAGCACGTGCGAGTCGCTGCCGGCGGCCGCCGGGATGCGGTAGCGCTGCGCGAAGCGCGCGGCAAGCTCGTTGAAGCCGGGGAAGGCCAGGCGCGAGTTGAACACCTCGAGCACGTCGATGGCGGCGACGTTGGCGCGCAGGACCTGTGGGCTGGGGATCGTGTGGAGGCGGTCGAACGGGTGCGGCACGTAGACGATGCCGCCCTGTCCCTTGATGGCGACGATCGTCTCGGCGAACGTCATGCCGCCGGGGATCGTGCGCTCCAGAAACAGCCCGATGACCTCCCCCTCGCTGGTCTTGACCTCCTCCCCAACGATGACGCGCACGCCGTAGCGGTCGGCGATCTCGCGGGCCTCAAGCCCGCCGGCGGCGCTGTCGTGGTCGGTGATGGCAACGACGTCGAGCCCGACCTCACGGGCGCGCTCGAGGATGGCGGCCACCGGCATCGTGCAGTCCTTGCTGTGGTGCGTGTGGATGTGGAAGTCGGCAAAGAGCTCGCGCTGCTGGCGGCGGCGGCGCGGCAGAGGCTGCCGCCGCCGCCCCGCCACCTGCTCGTAGACGCCCTCGATCTCGCCGGCCACGCGCTCCCAGTCGTAGCGGCGCACGGTGCGCAGCCCTTCGTGCGCCAGACGGCCGGCGAGGGCCGGGTCGTCGAGCAGGCGCCGCAAGGTGGCGGCGAGCGCCCGCGGCCGGCGCGGCGGCACCAGCAGACCGTCGGCGCCGTCGTAGACGACCTCGTCGTAGCCGGGCAGCCGCGAGGCCACGACGGCCGCACCGCAGGCCATGGCCTCGAGCAGCGCCACGCCGGCCGTCTCGGGGCCCAGGGACGGCGCGCAGAACACGTCGGCGCGCCGGTACAGATCGGGCATCGCGGCGTCGGCCACCCGCCCGAGAAAGCGCACGCGGCCCGCGAACGCCGGCGGCACGAGCCGCGCGTAGCGTCGCTCCTGGCGGTCGGCGCCGCAGACGTCAACTGTGAGCTCGGCGGCGCGGTCGTCGAGATAGCGCAGCGCGCGCAGCAGCACGCCGAGACCTTTGCGTCGCGACTCCACGCCGGCGAACAGGATGCGCAGCGGGCCGGGCTCCCTTTCGTCGCCGGCCCGGAAGCGCTCCAGATCGACGCCCGGCGGGATGACGCGGTAGGCGCCGGGAAACGTGAGCGCGGCCGTGTCCCTCGTGGCTCGCGAGGAGGCGACGGCGGCGTCGAGCGAGTCAAAGAGACGCCGCAGTTGCGGACGCGTGGCCCAGAACGGCGCCATGCGCTCCGGGTTCGCGTGGAACGTCGCGACCAAGGGGCAGCCGGCGTGACGCAGCGCCGTCCATCCGAGGCCGGGGACGAACGGCTCGTTAAGGTGCAGCACGTCGAGGTCCTCGGCCTCGAGCAGCACGTCAATGTTGGCGATCAGGTCCGCCGGAGCGGCGATGAGCTTCAGCGAGCGGCTCTCGCGCACCGCGTAGGTGGCGCCGGCGAAGAAGAACCGCGGATAGGGCTCGTCGGGGAGAAACACCGTCGGCCGCTCGCCGGTGAGCACAGCCTGCACGCGGCGCCGCGCCTCGCCGACCGCGCCCCGGTCGGCGCTGGGGGCGATCACCGTGACCCGGTGGCCGCGCGCCGTGAGGCGCTCGACGAGCGCCTCCACCTGGCGGTTCACGCCCGAGGGCGTGGTCCAGAGGAAGGGCGTGAGGATGCCGATCTTGTGGCCCATGACATTCATGCTAACGCACCGGGACGGGCCGGAGCCTGTGGGCGCCGGCCCGTCCGCAAACGCTCGCCGCGGCGCTCGCCGCCGCCGGCGTCAATGAGCGGTGCACCTGGCCCGCGACATCCGAGCCGGTCCCCCAACTCGGTGGGCGCCCCGCTCGACAGCACACCTGCGGCGGCTATCCCTGGCAGACGGCGGTGGCGCCGGGACCCTCGCCGCTGATGAACTCCTCGGTCATGCGACGACACTCATCGTCGGGGTGCTGCACCGGCGGCGACTTCATGAAGTAGCTGCTGGGTCCCTCGAGCGAACCGACGAGCCCGCGGTCGAGGCCGATCTTGGCGCAGCGCACGGCGTCGATGACGATGCCTGCCGAGTTCGGCGAGTCGACCACTTCGAGCTTGAGCTCAATGTTGAGGGGCACGTCGCCGAAGGTGCGGCCCTCCATGCGGATGTAGGCCCACTTGCGGTCGTCCAGCCACTGCACGTAGTCGCTGGGACCGATGTGGACGTTGCGCGCGCCCATGTCGTAGTCGAGCTGGCTGGTGACGGCGTTGGTCTTGCTGATCTTCTTGCTCTCGAGGCGCTCGCGCTCGAGCATGTTGAGGAAGTCGGTGTTGCCGCCCACGTTGAGCTGGCTGGTGCGCTCAAGCTTGACGCCGCGCTCGCGCATGAGGCGCGTGAGCACGCGATGGACGATCGTGGCGCCGACCTGGCTCTTGATGTCGTCGCCGATGACCGGCACGCCGGCTTCGACGAAACGCTTCTGCCAGTAGGGCTCGCGGGCGATGAACACGGGGATGCAGTTGACCATGGCGCATCCGGCCGTGAGGATCTGCTCCGTGTACCACTTGGTGGCCTCTTCGCTGCCCACCGGCAGGTAGTTGACCACGACGTCGGCCTGGGTCTCCTTGAGGATGCCGACGATATCGGCGGTGGCGCCGGGCGCCTTCTCGATGATCTGCGACAGGTACTTGCCGAGGCCGTCGTGGGTCATGCCGCGCGCGACCCCGACATCCTTCTTGGGCACGTCGCTGAACTTCACCGTGTTGTTGGGCTTGGTGAAGATAGCCTCGCTGAGATCCTTGCCCACCTTGTTCTTGTCGATGTCGATGGCGGCCACGAACTCAATGTCGCGGATGTGGTAGCCGCCGACCACGGGGTGCATGAGGCCGGGAACGAAGTCTGACTTCTTGGCGTTCTTGTAGAACTCCACGCCCTGGACGAACGACGAGGCGCAGTTGCCGACGCCGATGATCGCGACGCGAACCGGATTGCCCAAGATCGGTCTACCTCCACTGACAGTGGCCGCGTGCGCGGCCGCCTCGATGCGCACCGCCCGCGGGCGTACGCAGCGCCCCCCGCGGGCTCGACGATAACGCGCGAGAGTATATCACGCAGTCGCGCGCAGCTTGCGCATCACGTGGACCATGCGGCGCAGCACGGTCAGCGAGGTGAGCACCGCGAGCAGGTAGATCATCCACACGAGGAAGCTCGTGCCGCCCGGAGACCAGCCGTAGAACAGAAACCCGAGGCCGAGCCCGACGAGGCGCTCCGGGCGCGACATGAACCCCACCGTGCACTCCACGCCGAGGGCCTCGGCGCGGGCGCGCGTATACGAGACCATCTGGGACGCGCCCATGAACACGAGGACGGCGACAGTCGGCCACCACTCGTTCAGGCGCGCGAAGTAGATGACCAGCGCCGCCGAAGCGAGGAGCTCGGAGATCCGGTCGGTCGTGGAATCGAGAAACGCTCCCGCCTTCGTCGGGCCCACGCCGGCGCGAGCCACGGCGCCGTCGAGCGCGTCGCAGAACCCCGCGATGACGCCCACGAGCACCGCCCACGTGAAGTGCCCGGTGAGGATGAGCGGCACCATGCCGATCTGCAACAACAGACCGAAGATCGTGAGCATGTCGGCCGTGAGGCCGAGGCGGGCCAGCACGACGCCGACTTTGAAGAAGCCGCGACGTGCTCCGTCGGTGTACCGGGTCTTGAGGTTCGCCACGTCAGCCGTCGCGCTCGCGCACCGTCACGGCGCGCGGGCTCGTGGCGTCGCTCGTCTGGAGACTCGCGGCGAAGACGTACGCCGCCAGCACGACGAGGACGCTGCCAACGGCATCGACGATGAAGTGGTTGCCGGTGGCGACGATGGCGAGGAGAACCAGAGCCGGGTAGGCAAAGCCGCCCCATCGCAGCCAGGATTGGCGCGCCAGCATGAACAGGGCGAGCGCCACGAACAGCGCATAGGCGAAATGGAGGCTGGGCATGGCAGCGAACGGATTGGCGAGGAAGCCGTTCTCGAAGATGGACGGCCGTTTGCCCTGCAGGTAGCTGATGTCGGCGACGCCGGAGGTGAAGATCATGCGCGGCGGCGCCGTGGGCAGCAGGAAGTACAGTAGGACCGCCATGAAGTTCATGGCCAGGAACCAGTTGCGAAACTGCGCCCAGCGGCTGCGGCGTTGCGTGAAGATCCACACCATGGTGCCCATGATGAGCGGCAGGTGCAGGGCGCCGTACGACCAGACGAGGAAGTCCATGAGCGGCGGAAACGAGCTGACGCGGCCCTGGACCCAGGGCTCCCAGAAGATGCCCAGGGCCTTCTCGAGGTTCATGAAGAAAAGGCCGTTGGCCATGGCCGTCGCCTCGCGACCCACCACCACCGCCCGGGACACGTCGTACACGGCATACATGGCGAGCATGATGAGCCCCTGGCGGAGCACGTCTTCTCCGCCGCGAGGGGCGAATGAGAAGCGGGCGTCGTCCAGCAGGCGGCCCACGGAGGGCTTCATGCGGCCGGTCACGGTGCCGGGGCTCCCGTCCGGTGAAGTGCGTCACAGTGGCCCATATCCAGCGAACGATAGCAGAGCGAACGATGGCCGGGCAAATATGAGCTCGGCCGAGCAGTCTCGGCCTGGCCGGGGCGGACCCGTCCCCGGGTCAAAGCCGTCTCGGGAAACTCAAGTCTGCCAGCGGCGACGCCGATGACAAAGCCGCAGGTCGCCGACCGCCGTGGCCGCGACTGCGCGGGACATGGAGGAGCGAGCAATGGGGACACTGTTGGCGCGTCACGCGGACGTCCTGGTCACGATGGATGACGAGCGGAGGGAGATCAAGGACGGGGCGATCTTCGCCCGCGATGGCATCGTCGAGCAGGTCGGCCCTACGTCGGAGCTGCCCGAGACCGCGGACGTGGTCATCGAGCTCTCCGGTCAGGTCGTCCTGCCGGGCCTGGTGAACACGCACCACCATCTCGACCAGACGCTCACGCGCAATCTGCCGCAGGCGCAGAACATCAACCTGTTCCCGTGGCTTGTCGCTCACTATGAGATCTGGGCGCAGCGCACGCCGGCGGCGACGAGGTGCAGCACGCTGGTCGGCCTCGCCGAGCTCGCCGCCAGCGGCTGCACAACGGTCTTCGACCACTCCTACGTCTTCCAGAGCGGCTGCAAGGTGGACGACCAGATCGCCGCCGCCGCGGAGATCGGCGTGCGCTTCGGCGCCTGCCGCGGCTCGATGTCCTTGGGCAAGTCCAAGGGCGGGCTGCCGCCGGACAGCTGCGTGGAGGACGAGGAGGCGATCCTCATCGACTCCGAGCGCGTGATCAACCAGTTCCACGACCCGTCGCGCGGCTCGATGCTCACCGTGACGCTCGGCCCGTGCTCGCCGTTCTCCGTCACCCCGGAGCTGATGACGGGATCCGCCGAACTGGCGCGCAAGCACCAGGGCGTCGGCCTGCACACCCACCTCTGCGAGACGTTCGACGAGGAGAAGTTCACGCTCGAGATGTACAAGATGCGTCCGGTCACCTACATGGACTCGGTCGGGTGGCTGGGACACGACGTCTGGTACGCGCACGCCATCCACGTGAACGACGTCGAGATCGCCCAGTTCGCCCAGACGGGCACCGGCGTGGCGCACTGCCCGTCCTCCAACATGCGCCTCGCGTCCGGCATCGCCCCAGTCAAGAAGTACCGCGATGCCGGCGTCAGGGTGGGCATCGGCGTGGACGGCTCTGCCAGCAATGACTGCAACCACATGCTCGGCGAGGTCCGGCTGGCGATGCTGCTGGCCCGCCTCAAGATGGGCCTGCTGCCGCCGGAGGGCCCGCAGTCCGTGCTGTCCACGTCTGACCCGCTGCGCGCCGACGAATGGATGACCGCTCGCGAGGCGCTGGAGATCGCTACTCGCGGCGGCGCCTCCGTGCTCGGCCGCGACGACATCGGGCACCTGGCCCCCGGCATGTGCGCGGACTTCTTCAGCATCGACCTCAACACGGTCGATTACGCCGGTGGCCTTGTCGACCCGGTCGCGGCGACGCTGTTCTGCGCCCCGCAGAAGGCCAAGTACACCGTCATCAACGGTCGCGTGATCGTGGACAACGGCGTCGTCGTCACCGTCGACATGGGGCCTGTGGTCCGCGAGCACAACGCCTTCGCCCTGGCGCACGCGGGGTGACCGGCATGGCCGAGACACCCCACGCGACGGTCGTCACCAACACCTGCGTGACACCCGAGCACGAGCCGGAGTTCGCCGCGTGGCAGGCGGAGATGAGCACGCTCGTCGCCGGCTTCCCCGGCTTCGTCTCCGGCGAGGTGATCCCGCCGTTCCCGCCCACGCAGGTCGACTGGGTGATCGTCCAGCGGTTCGAGACGCAGGAGCAGCTGCACGCCTGGCTGGACTCTCCGCAGCGCGCCGATATGCTCAAGCGCATCCAGCCGGTCCTGGTGGGCGACGACGCCATCAACGTGTTCATGGGCAGCGCCGGACAGGGACCGAGGACCGAGACCACGGCGGTCATCATGACCAAGGTGGCGCCGCACGCCGAGAGCGACTTCCAGGCGTGGCACAAGCGCATGGACGCCGCCCAGTCCAAGTTCCCCGGCTACCTCGGCTGCGAGGTGCAGCCGCCGGTGGAGGGGTTCCAGGAGCACTTCGTCACGATGCTCAAGTTCGACTCCCCGGACCATCTGAGCGACTGGCTCACGTCCCCCGAGCGAAAGGCGCTCATCTCGGAGTCCCAGAGCTTCGTCGAGAAGTCGATCATCCGGGAGGCCCGCAACGGGTTCGGCAACTGGTTCGCCTTCGGAGCGCAGCGTGAGGGTATGGCGCCGGCCTGGAAGAACAACTACATCGTGCTTCTGGGGTTGTACCCGATCGTCATGCTCGAGATCCTCTTCCTCAACCCCTTGTTCGACTGGCTCCCGATCCCGGCCGGGAACTTCATCGGCAACGTCATCAGCGTCGGCGTTCTGGGCTGGCCCGTCATCTGGCTGCTGTCCAAGTGGATGGCCTGGTGGCTGGTGCCCAAGGATGAGCGCACCCCGAGCAGGGATCTGGGTGGTGCCATCCTCGTCCTGGCCATCATCGCGATCATGGGCCTCGTGTTCTACTTCCTGCATGAGGCCGTCCAGGTCGCGCCCGTGACCTCTCTCTGATACCGGAGGCAACCGTGATCGCAGCGATCATCGCCATCGTGGCCACAGTGATCGTGTTCGCGCTGTGGTTCTCCCCGCTCGGCCTGAAGGCCGGGATCTGGGGAGGCGACGACTGAGGAGTTCGCACCCTCGCCCGGGGTCCGCATGACCCAGGGCGAGGCGAGACCTACCGGGGCTCGGACCCAGCGACGTCGGGTCCGAGCCCCGGCGCGTTGTGAGGCTCGAGCGGGCGCGCAAAGCGACGGCGCGGGCGCTTGCGGGGAGACGGCGGACGGCACGCGCCGGCAAGGAGGAATCGTGGTGGGCCGTGTTGGATTCGAACCAACGACCTTGGGATTAAGAGTCCCCTGCTCTACCAACTAAGCTAACGGCCCACGGGGTAGCGAGGCGATATGGTACCAGCCGCCCGCCGCGTTGCCAAACCGGCCGCAGGCGCCGAACAGGTGGCGGCTTAGGAGCCGAACACGTGGCTGCCGGCGACCTCGTAGCCCTCTTCCTGGACGGCCGCCTCGATCGTCCCCAGGGTCACGTCGCCGGACTCGAAATCGACGGTGACGCTCTTGGCGCCGACGTCCACGGCCACCGACCGGACACCGGCGAGGGCGCCCACCGCGCCTTCGATCGCCATCTTGCAGTGATTGCAGGAGACGCTCGGGACGTTGAGCACAGCGTGGGTCTCGCTCATCTTGATTCCTCCCCGTCGGCGGGTCTGCCGAGCTCTGCGAGCTTGTACGTGACGGAGTGACCCTCCCCGTGGACCACGGTCACGCTGTCGAGCGGCGCCAGCAGCTCGACGACCTTGCCCTCGCCGCCGGGCGTCGTGATGATCGCCCCGCGCTTGGGCGCGCGCTTGCGAAAAGACACATAGACCTGGTGCTCGTACTTGAGACAGCACATGAGGCGGCCACAACAGCCGGAGATCTTGGTGGGGTTGAGCGGCAGGTTCTGGTCTTTGGCCATGCGGATGGACACGGGCTCCTGGTCGCCGGCGAAGGTCGCGCAGCAGAGGCTGCGGCCGCAGGGGCCGTAGCCGCCGACGATGCGCGATTCATCGCGGGCGCTGACCTGCTTGAGCTCGACGCGCCGCTTGAGGCGATCGTTGAGCTTGCCGACGAGCTCGCGAAAGTCGACGCGCTCCTCGGCGAAGAAGGTCAGCATGACCTTGCCGCCTTCGAAGGCCTGGCGCGATTCGACGATCTTCATGTCGAGACCGAGCTCCGCGACGAGCTGCCGGCAGACGCGCTTGGCCTCGAGCTCGCCGTCGCGGTGGGACGCGACGGCGTCGAGGTCGCCCTGCGTGGCCTTGCGAAGGATCCGCTTGAGGCCGCGCGGTGTCTGCTCGGGCGGCACCTCGTCGGGGCCCTTGACGAGCCGCCCGAAATCGGCGCCCCGGGTGGTGTCGACGACCACGCGGTCGCCGGGCACGACCTCGAGCGAGCCGGCGTCGAACTGGTATACCTTGCCGCCGCCGCGAAACACGACGCTGGCGATCCTAGGCACTGTCTGCGACCTCCTCGAAGCGCGCGAACAGCGCTTGCAGCGCGAGCTTCTGATCGATGTTGAGATACAGATCCTTGCGCGTTCGGGCCACGACGGCCATCAGACGCGCGTAGTATTCTGGCGTCGCCACGGCCGCCACGGCGAGATCGCCGGCGCGGTCGCGGTTCCAG
>CAIOZS010000082.1 GCA_903862845.1 uncultured Thermoleophilia bacterium | reverse complement strand
GCGCGGCGTGTAGAACTCGCCGCCCTTCTTGCCCGCCGAGTCGGCGAACTCAGCGATCAGGTACTCGTAGGCGGCGCCGAGCAGATCGGGGAACTCGAAGTCTTCGTTGCGCAGGCGGTACTTGTTGAAGTGGTCGATGAGGGCGCGCAGGCGCTTGTCGGGGATCTTGGTCTTGCCCACGGTGCGGTTGAAGTCGATGTGGTGGAGGACGCCCTCCAGCCCCGTGTTCTCCTCTTCGAGGGCCGCCAGCGAAGTGTTGAGGCCGCTGCCGATGTCGTGGTGCAGCTCGTCACGGATGTGCTCCCAGCGGGCGAGCGGGGGCAAGAAGAAGTCGTCGTAGAAGCTGGGCGACTCGGCGCGCTGCTGCGCCTCCTCTGGGGTGCGGCCCTTGGCCAACTGCTCCGCGACCACCGCAGCGCGCTGCACCTCGAACACGTCTGAGCAGCGCTTGAGGAAGAGCATCCCGAAGATGTACTCCTTGAACTCGGAGGCGTCCATCTTGCCACGCAGAATGTCGGCGGCCCCGAAGAGGTGACGTTCAAGCTGGGGAAGCGTGAGTCTCGGCATCCAAACCCCCAAAGCGACGACCGGAGCGCGGCGGATGAGACCCGGCGCGCGAAGCCCCACGCGGACACCAGCGAGGCCGTCCACGGTGCTGGCTCGTCAACCCTACCACCGGACTCGGACGCCGCAGCGCGCGACTCCGGGGCCGGGGAACGGCCGGCGCCGGCCGAGACCGACGCCGGCTGAACGCGCGAGTTGCCAAGGTCGGGGGGCTACCGGCGTTCTACGATGGTACTGTCGCCCCGCACGCATACTCGATGCATTGCACGCGGAGGAGGATGAATGGCGACCAAGACGGATTTCACGCCAGACGAGTGGCAGACCCTGAGATGGGCGGTCACCGACACGATGGTGTACCTCACGATGGCCGACCCGGGGTTCTGGGACACGTTCAAGGAGGCCAACGCGGCGGCCCACTACATAGCTGCGGCCAAGCAGACCAGCGAGAGCGCGCTTGTCCGGGAGCTGGCGGCCGACATCAAGATGAAGCGCGACAAAGAGGTGTCCGGCAATCCGACCGACGTGTCGGGCGCGGTCATTGCCCGTGTGAACGAAGCCGTCAAGATCATCTCGGGCAAGGCCCCCGAAGACCTCGAAGGCTTCAAGGCCTTCATCATCGGTGTCGCGAAGGCGACCGCTGAGGCCGCCAAGGGGACCGGCCCGACGGAGGCCCAGGCCATATCAAAGCTGGAGGCGGCGCTGGGTTGAGCGCGCTCCGCACGAGTGCATTCAAGGGCAGGGCTTCTTGGACGCCACCCCCTCTCATCGTGAGTATGCGGTCCCGCGGTGATCTTCTCGGCGGCGACTGGCGCCGCCCGCGACTGATTCCCCCGACCTGGCCGCTCAGGCGAAGGATCTCGGTGTACTACTAAGAATCTTGGCTCCCTGACCGCGCTCCGGGCCTCCTGCCGGGGGTCTCGGACTCGACGTCCACGCCGGACTACCGAGTCGAGGACTGGACGTGGGAGGCGAAGCGGGTGAGAAGTTCAGTACCGTCGCGCAGTCGGTGACGGTAGGCATGGAGTACGCCTCGTGATCGTCTCAAGGGTTGCTTTCGGCCAAGGCCGGGGGCGCTGGATGGTACCCAGTCGCCTCCGGCCCCGGCCGGCTCTTGGTGCTCGCGCCGCTCAGGCCGCGGACGAAGCGCGCGTCCACGTGGCCCGCGGCGCGGCGCTCGTCACGCCGCCGAGCGCAGCTCGCTCTTGGGAGCGATTGCGGAGGCGGGCTCCACGGTCTCGTCGGTCTCGAAGCCGAGCTGCCGCAGACCGACTGCCCGGAATCCCCTGACGACCAGGTAGACGCCCAGCGAGAGCTCCCACACCGCGATGGGGAGTGCGCCGAGCCCCGACAACCCGGAGCCATACTGGTTGGCGCCGAACAGGGTGGCCATGGTGGAGGCGACGAGCAGAGGCGCTCCGATGAATCCGATCATGGGCAGGATCCGCGGCACCAGGCGCGACTGGTAGAGCAGGGAGCCCAGCAGCACGGCGTTCACGGCCGGCAGGAAGCTCTGGCTGAGGGTGAACGTCCAGTCATGCAGACCGACCAGCGTCTGGCCGGTGGCCAGCGCACTCGCTCCGGCTCCGGCCTGCCGCAGGGTCACGATCGCCAGGAGAACGAAGACGCTGGCGAAGATGGCGCCGGCCTCCAGGGTGCGGACGGCGACGAAGCCCAGCGCGACCCCTTCGTTCTGCCGCTTGACCACCGGGAAGAGCGCGACGGCGGTGCCGATGCCGGCGAGCGCCACGATGATCTCCAGGACGGCGCCGACGAACACGCGCGTGTCCGGGCCGGAGCCAAGGATATAGCCCGCCTCACGCACCGGACCGTAGAGATAGAGGATCGGGATCGAGACAAAGGTGAGCAGGTAGAACACGCCTGCGGCAAGCGAGATCTTTCTGGTCGAAGTCATGTTGATCAACTCCTACGATCGGCTCTCGATCGAGCCGACAATTGCGATAATGAACATATGACTTACGTAGGACTGATAGTGGAGGAAAACCCCCGATTTAGTCGGGGATGGCTGACTATGCCCCTTATGGTGCATGGCGAACCCAAGAAATGGATCGGCGAGCGCCGGTCAAGCGCTACGGTGAGTTGGAGCACCGGTGGCTTGGGGAGTGCTCTGAGTAGCCAGACTTCCAGGCATTGGCTGACCTCTCCCGCGGCGCTTGATCACCCGCTGTGGCTGCCGTTCCGGGTGGCCTCGGCCAGGTTCCGTGCAGATTCGGCAACCTATTGGCGGCTTGCATGAAGGGGCAGACTCCTCCGTGACCGTCGCGGGCGCATGCTTCCCAGCGCAGATGCACGAGAACCAGCTGCGCAACGTCCAGCACGACGAAGTCGTCGTGCTCGACGGTGGGCACTACCTGCACTGGACCCAGTCTCAGGCGATGGCCGCGAAGATCACCGCCTTCCTTGGCGAGAACCTGGCGAGCCGGTAGCCGCTTCGCCGCCCACTCCGGAGGCGTCATGAGCCAAAGAGCAGAGTCCGACCCGAAAGACCGATTCAGCACTGATGCCGCGGGGCTGGTGGAGGGGTTGCGTCCGGCCGTCATCCGGCTTCTCGACGCCAAAGACAGCGACGCTGAGCTTCGCGCCGCCGAACTCAGCCTCGTGACCACCGAGCATTTCGCGTTGCAGGGTGCCCGCTCGGCGACGATCGCGGAGTCTACCGGTCGCGCCCACGTGTTCTTGGGCGCCGTTTCAGGCGGCCTGGTCGCTCTTGGCCTGGTCGCAACTGCCACGAGTGTCGGCGCGGCCTTCACGGCTCTTGGTCTTGTCCTCTTGCCGACGCCTCTCTTTCCTCGGTCTGGCTACCTTCGAGCGGGTTCTGCAGTCGGGCATCGAGGACCATTACTACGCACGGCGCATCGCTCAGCTGCGCGCCTGTGACTTCGATCGCTCCCCCGAGCTGGCCCGGTACATGTTCAGCGTGCCGCCCGTAGTCCCGCGTCGATCTGCTCAGCCGCCTCCTGCTGCGGTTCGGGGCGACGTGCACGAGCCAAGCCGGTGACCGGCCTCGACGAGGTCACGCGGGCTGCGCTCGAGGCAGCCGAAGAGAAGGCCGCCGAGGACGCGCAGCCCGTGCGCGACAAAATCGTCGCGCTCGCCAGCCGCAGACGGTAGTGGACCACTGCGACATGGTGCTTGGGCTCGAGCTCTTGCGCCGCGAGCGATCGCTGCGCGTGCAAGTCAGACGAAGGCCTTGAGGAGCAGGATCGCCAGCACAATGAGTACGGCGAGCGCCACGAGCACGATGACCATGATGATGCGCGCCACGATGCGCGCTCCCAGCCCCGGCCCGGGGCCCTCGACCTCACCGTCGGCCTGAGCCTCCTTTCGTCCGAGCAGAGAGCGCTGACGGGCCAGCAGCCAAGCGGGCCCGTTGACGACGGCCCATTCGGGCTCAGGATGGGCCGGGGAGTCAGTCCCAGCACTCGGCACTTCGGTCCCACAGTCGGAGCAGACCTGAGCGTCCTCGCTCACCGTGGCACCGCATTGGCGGCACTCGGCCATGAGAGCCCTCCTCCGTGCATGGGTCGTGCCCGCTTCACCATTGTGCGGTTGTGCACGGAGACCTGCAACGACGCGGCTTCCAGCCGCCCGCCGCAGCAGAGGCAACTCGCTGCGGATCGGCATAGTGCCTTCGTAGCTCAGTGGATAGAGCACGCGTTTCCCAAGACGCGTGCTCACACAGAGCGAGGTCGGGGTGCTCGGCGCGGTGTCGCGTACCAAGAAGTGCTTCGGCACCCTGACCGTCGTCGGGGCCGGCTGCCGGGGGTCCCAGCTTCGCCGGTCGCCTCAGCCCCTGGACACCGTCCTCACCCCCGCGTCGGTCTTCTCTGCCGCATCGGACTGCATCTGCGGCCGTCCCCTTGCGCGGGAGCATCGTCGCGTGCGTGTGCCGCAGGTCGTGGTCGACGCTGAGCGCGTCCGGCTCCTCGGCAAATGCCCGGCAAACAAACGTCGCGCCACTTCACGACCCTCGCCATCACCTGCTGACACTTCTGCCCCGCGCCCTGCGTTCAGGAAGGCACCCTGTGGCACCCCCTGATGTCTACTAGCACTATCGTGGACGCCTTTGCACGGCGGAGGTCAGGGGTTCGACTCCCCTGCGGTCCACCAGCGATGTGCAGGGCGATCGTGGCCTGCGAGCCTTCCGGAAGACCCCCGACGCGGCCGTCTGCAACCATCTTGCAACCCGAGTCCGTGCGCCCGGATGGGGCGGGCTGGGGTCGTCTGGGACCAGATGGGACGGTGATGGCTGGCTGACGAGCTCGGCGGTCGTGCGCTTTCGGGGGCGAGCCCATGGAGATCGCGGCCGCCTTGCGGCTGACCTGCCGCGATCAGGGCACCGTCACCTGGCCTTGGCCAACGCGGTACTTCGGCGTCCAGTACTGCGCCATGGCGCTGCGGACGATGCCGTCCGCGCTGTAGACGGCGTACCTGTACGTGCCGGCG
>CAIOZS010000081.1 GCA_903862845.1 uncultured Thermoleophilia bacterium | reverse complement strand
CAAGCTCGACCGCTGGGCCGAGGATCGCCGGCCGGGGATCGTCTCAACGCCCGTGGCTTGGAGTGAGTCGACGTAGCGAAGGTGCGATGAGCACAGCGCATTGAGGTCGAGCCGGCGCAGCGAATGCACTGGCCTTCTGCGGCGGCCGAACGTAGACAGTCGGCGTCGGCCGACCGGCGATCGGTCGCGCGCTCGCAGAGCTGCGCGAAGGGCGGGCGTGACGCGAGATGGGAGCGGCTGAAGCGAACAACGCCGAGGCAGGCCCTGAGCCGAGCAGCTCGATCCCGGCCCAGGAAGCAGAATCCGGGATGCCGCTACCCAACATCCGGTTTGGTGGCTCGAACCCACCGTGAGATCGAGTCTCTGTGGTGGCGCTCCACAGGGAGGTCGGCAACCCGTTCGAGCAGGATGTCGCCGTCGATCAGCCCCTCCAAGAGAAGGGTAGCTACGAAGATCCGATCCTTCTCACGACCGGCGACGAGCTTGCTGGCCGCAAGATCGTGAGCCTCGAGGCAGTATCCAGTGTTGCCTCTGGTCGCGTGCGGATCACACACTGCAACCGTGCGCTGATCCCATCCGTCCGGGAGCACGGCAGCCTCGATCGACACGCCGTGCACATAGAAGCCATGGGTCCGGTGGAACAACGAGAGCTCACCGAGCGCGCCATCGATCAGGTCGGTGTTCTCCGGGAAGTTCTTCGACTGGATGTCCACCTCGATCGAGGCCCTGAGGCTCTCGGGCGCAGCTGGATGACTGCCCAGGATGGCCTGTGAGCCGAAGACCAGGAGCTCCGTGTCGCCCGAGACGTCACAGGCGGCGCGAATCGCGTGCTCGAGCTGGTCGCGCCTCATGAGCGCTTCTCAATGGCGGCCATCACCTGGTCGCGTTCACCGGGCGTGAGCACGGCGAAGAACGGTGAGCTCTGCCGCAGTCTCTGGGCTCGAGAGCTCGTGGAGACGAGGAGGCTTCTCACTCGCTCCGGAGAGTAGGCCACCAACAACTGCCGCCACTCAGCGATGTCGCCGCTCGCAGTCCCTTGGCCCTCGCGAAGGAGACGATCCAGGTGCTGGACCGCGCGCACGATCAGGGAGGGATCGGAGCGGATCAGCTCCGCCACGCTATCGGCCATGAGCAGCGAGCGTTGGTCCGCCTCGGTATGCGTCTGGGGCGGCCGACGATCGACGGTCGTGGAGTCTGGGTCGGTCCCCCACAGGAACACGGCATCCGGTCCCGGCGCAGGAGCGTCGGCGCGAGTGAACACGGTCACCTCGATGATCAGATCGAGCTCCTTTTCAAGGTCGATCAGTCGAGCGCGCAGCTCCTCGTGGATCCAGGCGATCGCGTCGGCTTCCGCGAGCACGCTGATGTCCATCGGCTCTGCCATGCTGAGCGGAAGGCGTTTGATCCAGGCAGCGCGGATCTCGGGCAGGCCCACCGCGCTCTGCAGACGTGCCACGAGACCCTCATAACGCCGCTGCTCCCGAGCGAACAGGTCACGAAGGGGTTGGGTGATCGCGTGCTCCTTCTTCAGACCCCACTTCTGCGCACGTCCGCTACCGACGCGCTCGATGAGGCCGGACTCCTCGACCCGCTCCAGAGCCTTGCGAGCTCCTGCGGGAGTGAGCCCTGCCAATCGCGCGGCATCGGCGACGCTCACCGGCGTCTCGACGTCGTGGACCAGGACGCGAATGAGGCGCACGTGAGCTGCTGAGCCGAAGATCTCGTCCAGCGGGTAGCGCACAGCACTTCGCTGTTTGCCGATGGGGCGCATCTCAGTAACTCCTATTTCCACTTACCAACTAGCGTTGCTAATTAGTTACTATAGTATCCAATACAGAAACTGTCTAGCAGGATGCTGAACAAAGCCTGCTCGAAGTGTGTATTCCGGCGGAATGCGCACTTGAAAGGAGCGCAGTTGCCGAGCGCAGTCGCAGAAGGCGGAAAGCAGGCTGATCTGACGCCTCGCAAGCCCCTGATCGGGGCCT
>CAIOZS010000080.1 GCA_903862845.1 uncultured Thermoleophilia bacterium | reverse complement strand
GCGGCGCGGCGGGACAGGCCGACTTCGTCGGCCAGCCTCCGCGCCAGTCCGATGGCCTCACCGGAGAGGTCGAGCCCCACGACGTCGGCTCCGCGGCGTGCCCAGCTCAGGGTGTCCATGCCGAAATGGCACTGCAGGTGCAGCAGCGTCGTCCCCTCGTGAACGAAGGGGCCGAGCTCCTCGATCTCCAGCGGCCACAGCGACGTGGCGCCGGCCTTGAAGCCCTCCACGTCGTAGAACGCGCTCTTCTCGTGGATCCTGGTCCACGCGTTCCAGAGTCGCAGGTTGGCGGCGCGGGCCGCCGCCGGGATGGGATCCGTCGCCCCGTGGTGCCGGTCCCGGTCAGTCGTCATCGACGCTGTACGCCACGGTGCGGATCAACCCGATGGTCTCGCCGTTCTCCCCGGCCGTCGTCGTGTCGCTGACCGAGAAGACCTTGGCGGCGTGGGCTTCGTTGAGAAAGGCGCTGACGTGCTCGTCGAGCTCCTTGAGCTCGCGCTGCGTGGCGAAGATCTTGATGGGTGTGGCGAAAGTCGTGACCTTGATCATGACGCTCCCTTCGGCGCGGTCGGCGGCCGCAGCCCGTGGAGGGCGACGCGCCGGTGCTTGCTGCATTCCCACGGGCGCGGGGTTCCGTAACGCGGGCCGCGCGGGCCTGCGCGGCCGGCTCGATGAAGCGATTGGGTGCATGGCGACACTCGCTAGCCTTCTCGGGGCGCGCTCGATGCGATAGAGTGGGCGCCGTGGAGACCGCGTACGACAAAGACGGCAGGTACCTGGGCAAGCTCGCCGACGTCTTCGGCGATCCCACCCGGCGCGGCATCTACCGCCACCTCCAAGGCGCGTCCCAGCCGCTCTCGGCGAGCGAGGTCGCCGAGGTGTTCGGTGTGCACCGCACCGTCGCCCGCGCCCACCTCGAAAAGCTGGCGGTGCTCGGCCTGGTGGAGTCCGGCACGCGCCGCCGTGCCGGCGGCGGCCGGCCGGCCAAGACGTACGTGACCACCGGGACGCGGCTCGAGGTCATGCTTCCGCCGCGGCGCTACGAGCGGCTGTCGCGCCTTCTTCTGCGGCTGATCGACAGCACCGTCGCGCCCGAGGTGGCCGCGGACGCGGCGTTCGCGCTCGGGCGCGCCTTCGGGGCGGAGACGGCCGCCGACATCGCCGGCGGCGACGTGCAGGCGCCAGTCAAGCTGGCCCCGCGCGCCGTGGTCGCCTGGATGGACGAGGCCGGCTACAACGTCAACCTCGGCGACGGCGCTCAGGGCGTTATGGTCGCCGAGGTGCACAACTGCGTGTATAGCGAGCTGGCCGCGGAGTACCCCGAGATCGTCTGCCCGTTCGACCGCGGCACGCTCTGCGGCATGCTCGGCATCGAGCCTTCCGCGCACACCCAGACGCAGTCTCTGAGCGCCGGCGACGCTTTCTGCCGCCACGAGCTTCGGCTGTAGCGCCGCCGGCCGGCGCAGCCCCGCCGGCCTCCGCTTTGCTCAGCTCCCCGGTGCGTCCCGCCCCGTGAACTCGTCCATCGCCGCCGTGACCCCCAGGAAATCGGCGATGCCGTCGAAGGCCCACACCGGGAGCATGCGCATGAGTGGCAGGGTGCGCACCATCCAGGGCATGTCGACCTGCGCCGTGTCGTGCTGGATGGCGCGCAGGATGCGCTCCGTCACGTCGGCTTCCTTGAGGATCGGCAGAAGCAGGGGAAAACGCGTCTTGACGCCGGCGAACATGCCGGTGTCGATGTAGAACGGCCGCACCGCGGTGGTCTTGACCCCGGGGGCGCTGCGCTTCAGCTCCAGGCGCAGCGCCTCGGTGAAGCCCACGGCGGCGAACTTGCTGGCCGCGTAGTCGGTCTCGCGCGGCGAGCCGATGAGGCCCGCCGCCGAGGCCACGTTGACGATGTGCCCGCTGCCGCGCGCGACCATGGCCGGCAAGAACGCCCTGGTCGTCCAGAACAGCGCCAGGGTATTAACCCGGAAGGTGCGCTCGATGTGCTCGTCCGAGAGCTCCAGCAGCGGCTTGCCGCTGACCACCCCGGCGTTGTTCACGAGGATGTCCACCGCGCCTTGCGCGGCGAGGACCTCGGCGGCGCGGGCGGCGACCTGCCCGCGGTCGCCGACGTCGCAGGCGAAGGCGCGCACCGGGCCGGCGCCGCGGGCCGCCGCCTCGGCGGCGGCCTTCTGGGCGCCGGCCTCGTCGAGATCCAGGATGGACACGGCGGCGCCCATCTCGGCGCATCTCAGCACGAGGCGCCGGCCGAGGCCGGAGGCGCCGCCGGTGATGAGCACGTGCTTGTTGTTGATCGTCGTCACGGCGTCCCTCCGGGCGTGGTCATTTCACGATCGGCACACGCTTGAGCAGCTTCATGGCGGCGCTCATGAGCGTGGCGTACTGCTGGTGGTTCAGGAACGGCGGCGTGTCGATGGCCAGCAGGCGCTCCACGGCCACCGTCTGCGCCTCGGTGAACTTGACGATGCCCTGAGCGCCGTGGCGCCGCCCGAGGCCCGACTCCTTGAACCCGCCCATCGGGCTGGCCGAGGCCCACGTCGCCGAGTAGGCCTCGTTGATGTTGACGGTACCCGTCTGGATACGCGTGGCCAGCTCGCGGCCGAAACGCGTGTCGCGCGTCCAGATGCTGGCGTTGAGGCCGTAGCTCGAGTCGTTGGCGCGCGCGACCATCTCGTCGACCGAGGCGCAGCGGTAGATGGCCGCGACGGGCCCGAAGGTCTCGGCGCGGCAGAGGTCCATCTCGGCGCTGACGCCGCTCAGCAACGTGGGCTCAAAGAAGTACGCGCCGAGGTCGGGGCGGGCGTTGCCGCCGGCCAGCACCTCGGCGCCCTTGCCGACGGCGTCGGCGACGTGGCCCGCGACCTTGGCGAGCTGGTCGGCGCCGATCAGCGAGCCCATGTCCTCGAGGAAGGTGAGGCTCGCGCCGAGCCGCACGGCGCGCAACGACACCGCGAGCCGCGCCGCGAACACGTCGTACACGGCGGCGTGCACGTACACGCGCTCGATGCTGATGCAGAGCTGGCCGCCGTTGGAGGTGATGCCGCGCACCGCGCCCGGCACGGCGCGGCGCAGGTTGGCGTCGGGCAGCACCAGCAGCGCGTTCTTGCCGCCGAGCTCCATCGAGCTGTCTTTGAGCCGCTCGGCGGCCAGCGCCGCGACCTTGCGGCCCGTGGCCGTCGACCCGGTGAACATGAGGTAGTCGGCGGCGTCCACGAGCGGCTCGCCGAGCTCGGCGCCGCGGCCCGTGACGACCTGCAGGAGCCCGCGGGGCAGCCCCGCTTCTTCGAGCAGCCCCGCGGCCCACAGCGCCGAGAACGGCGTCAGCGCATCGGGCTTGACGACCACCCCGTTGCCGGCCATGAGCGCCGGGACGGCGTCGCCCACCGCCAGCGTGAGCGGGTAGTTCCAGGGGGCGATGATGCCGATCACGCCGCGCGGGTGGTGGTGCTCCCAGGCCTTGGTAAGCACGGGCAGCGCGCCCTGGCGGCGGCGCGGCTCCAGAAAGGCCGCCGCCGTGTGCGCGTAGTAGCGCGCCTGGATGGCTACATCGAGCACTTCTTCGAAGGCGTGGCGGCGCGCCTTGCCGGATTCGAGCTGGATGATGTCGAGGATCTCTGCGGAGTTGTCGATGACGAGGTCGTGAAAGCGCAGCATGACCGCGGCGCGCGCGGCGAACGAGCGCTGCGCCCACTCCTGCTGCGCCTCGCGCGCCTGCGCGCACGCGGCCACAACGTCGGCGGGCGCGCCCTGCGGTACGTGCCCCAGCACCTCGCCGCTGAACGGCGCCTCGATGACGATTGTCTTCGTGGCCGCCGGGGCGGCGGCGCGCGCCGCGAGGCGCTCGAGCAGCGCCGCGCTCACGCGCGGCGACCATTGCCGGGCCGCGGTCCCAGGCGGCTCGGTCTGCTTGCTGCTGCGTGCCATGGTCTCTCCCGGGTCGCGTGCCGCCGTCAACTTGGGGCAGTCTACACCCGGGGCCACGCCGCGGCGGGGGGGATGCGCGGGCGCGCGGCGAACAGGAGAGGCGAGGCCGCGAACGCGGGTGCGTTCCGGCTGCGCCGCGGCCCTACCGCCCCACCGCACGAGGAGGCACACTGATGAAGATGCGCACGCTGGCGCTGCTGCTCCTGGCGGCCGCCGGACTCGCTGCGCTGCCGGCCGCCTGCGGCGTCAAGGTCAGCGAGAAGCCGACGCCGGCGGCGACGGCGACGCAGGCCGCAGGGCCTTCGGCCGCGGCTACGCCGTCGTTCTCCCCGTCGCCGGCCCCGACCGTCGCCGCGTCACCCTCGCCCTCGGCCGCGCCTCTGCCGACGCCGACGCCGTCGGACGAGGCCGCCGCCGTGAGGCGGGCGGCCGCGACCGTTGCGGTCAAGGCGATCCTGCCGCAGTTCGACGCGCAGGCCGAGGACCTCTTCACGCGCAGCCAGGTGCCCGGCGCCGCCGTCGCCGTGGTCGCCGGCGACGGCGCCGTGTACGTGCGCTGCTTCGGCATCCGCGAGGTGGGCAAGCCGGAGAAGGTCGACAAGGACACCGTGTTTCAGCTCGCTTCCATCTCAAAGAGCTTCACCACGGCGATGCTGGCCGCGCTCGTCACCTCGCGCGAGATCGGCTGGGACGACCCGCTGCAGAAGTACTGGCCCGGATTCGCGCTGTGGGACCCCTGGGTGAGCCGGCACGTCACGTTCCGTGACCTCACGGCTCAGCGCAGCGGGCTGCCCGAGTACGCCGGCGACGAGCTCGAGCAGTTCGGCTACGGTCGCCTGGAGATCCTGCACCGGCTCCGCTATCTGCCGCCGGTGGCCGGCTTCCGTGCGGCCTACGCCTACCAGAACGCCCTGCCGACCGCTGCCGCCGTGGGCGCTTCGAGGGCCACGGGTCAGACGTGGGAGAAGCTCGTGCGCACGCGCCTGCTGGCGCCGCTCGGCATGCGGTCGACCGTCCTCAGCTACCGCGCCTACCTCGACGCGCCCGACCGCTCCGCGTCGCACACGCTGGTCAACGGCACAATGCAGGCCGGGACGCCGCAGGGCGATGACGTCATGGCTCCGGCGGGGGGCGTGAGCTCGTCGATCGCCGACATGGTGCCGTACCTGCGCATGCAGCTCAACGGGGGGGCGCTCGCCGGGGTGCGCGTCGCCGGGGAGGAGGCGCTGGCGGCGACCCATGCGGCGACCACAGTGATCGGCGACGACGAGGCCGGCCCCAGCGCCTACGCGCTGGGCTGGCAGACCAAAGACTACCTCGGGCATCGCGTGGTCCAGCACGGCGGCGACTTCAGCAACGGCGTGAGCACGATGATCAGCATGGTGCCGGCCGACGGCGTGGGCATCGTCGTGCTCACCAACGCGTTCCCCGAGGGCCACGCCCTCGCCACCGCGCTGACGAACACCCTGTACGACCTCTTCATCCAGGGTCAGCCGCAGAAGGACTGGCTGAGCGACCAGCAGCGGCTTCTGCAGGACGCGCTGAAAGGGTCGATCCTCGATCCCTACGAGCATCTGCCCGAGGCGCCGCCCTCGAGCGCGGCATCACCGCGCGCGAGTGACGTGTACGAGGGCACCTTCGCCAACGCCTACTACGGACGCGTGACGGTGCGCCGTGGTCCCGGTTCGGGGCTCAGGGTGCAGCTCGGTCGCGGGACCACGCTGCGCTACGTGCCCTGGGACGGCGACACCTGGCGCCAGCCCGAGACCGACACGGCGGCCGTCTTCAGCGTGCGCGACGGCCGCGCTGTCAGCGTCAGGCTCATGGTCCTGGGCTTCGCCGGCCGCGACGGAGTGTTCGCCCGCCGGCAGTAGGAATCACTTCTTGCGCCGCTCCCGCCAGAAGCGCAGTGCGAGCCCCGCGAAGATGCCGGCGACGCCGACGACGATCAGGAGCAGCGCTGTGCCCGTGCCGCTGATGGCGAGCAGCGTCGGCACTGCGGCCTGCACTCCCTTCACCAGCCGGGAAGGCGCTGCACGCCTTCCAGGGCGCGCATGCCGCTGACGTCCTGGTTCACCTCGAGGATGCCCTTGTAGACGCCGGCGTCGTCGCGGACCGCCGTGTAGCGCGTGTACGTGAAGCGCTCGCCGTCCTGCTCCCAGCCTTCGGCCTCATCCCTGGTACCTGCCTTGAGCTCGCGGAGGATCTCCTCGAGGCAGGCGAGCGACTGCTCGGGGTGGCAATCACGCACGTCGCGGCCGATGTAGCGCGGGTCGCAGGTGTCGTAGGTGGCGCCGCTCCAGTACACCAGCACGTCGTTCTCGTCGGCGAAGCTGACGTCGATGGGCAGATCGCGCAGGACCAGCCTGGCCTGTTCGGGAGTGAGCGTGCCGCGCTGGAAGTACATCGCCGAATCACCTCTGGGGTTGTCTGGGGGACTGCCTGGCGCCATGCTACCGCATCGGGAGAGGGCCGGCGCCCGCCGCCCGGCCGGCCCTCTCGCGCGCGCTGCGCCGTCGCCCGCGATGCTCCGCCATCGGGTATGCTCAGCGTCAGGGTCACGGCTCGCGAACGGGGGAGGGCTGATCGCTGCGCGGTAACGGCTTTCTGGTGCTCGTGGAGAATGCCGCGCTCCTGCTCGTCCTCGCCTATCTGTACGACCTCATCGCACGTCACTTCCGCCGGCAGACGGCGTCGGTCAAAGTCCTCACGGGCGTCGTTCTCGGCGCCATCTGCGTGGCCGTGATGCTCGCCTCGTGGCGGCTCAGCTCCGGGATCATCTTCGATACGCGCTCGGTGGTGCTGAGCACAGGGACACTGTTCTTCGGCACGATCCCCGGGCTGGTGGCCGGGGTCGTCGCCGCCGTCTACCGCATCAGCCTCGGCGGCTCCGGCGCCGTCATGGGCGTCTCGGTCATCGCGATGTCCGTCGCCGTGGGCGTCGCCTGGCGGCACGTGCGACGCACGTGGTCGCGCGACCCGAGCGTTCTTGAGCTCTATGTATTCGGCCTGACCGTCCACGTGCTCATGCTGCTGCTGACCTTCACGCTGCCGCGGGCGAGCACGCTCCCCACGCTGCGCAGCATCGCGCTGCCGGTGATCATCATCTACCCGGCCATCACCGTCGTTCTGGGGCTCCTGCTCGTCGACCAGCGGCGCCGGCGGCGGGCGGAAGTGGCGCTCGGAGAAAGCGAGCAGCGCGCGCGGGCGATCGTCGCAGCGCTACCTGGCGGGATGGTGCAGATCGTCGATCGCGACCTGCACTACCTGTATGCCGAGGGAGAGGTGTTGCGAGACCTGGGTTTCTCCAACGAGGAGCTCGCGGGCAGGAGTATCGGCGACGTGCTCGGCGCGGAGCTGGCGGCGAGGGTGGAGAGCCAGTTCAGGCGAGCGCTGGAGGGAGAGACGGCGCGGTTCGAGGCCGAGTATGCGGGTCGTTCCTTCCTCGCGACCGCGGCGCCACTGCGCGACGAGGACGGAGAGGTCGACCGCGTCCTCACCTTGTCGGTGGACATCACCGACCGGCGGCGCGCCGAGGATGAGGTGCGCCGCCTCAACGCCGACCTTGAGGGTCGCGTGCGGCGTCGCACCGCCGAGCTGGAGCTGGCCAACCGTGAGTCGGAGGCCTTCGCCTACTCGGTGGCGCACGACCTGCGCGGCCCGCTGCGCGCCGTGGACGGCTTCACGGCGCTGATCGACGAGGAGAGTGGCGACGGCCTCGACGAGACGAGCAGGGACTACCTGCGGCGCGTGCGCGCCGCGGTGCAGCGCATGGGGCGTCTCATCGACGACCTGCTGCATCTTTCGAGCCTGTCACGCGCCGACATGGACGTGGCGCAGGTGGATCTGTCGGCGATGGCTCGCGAGCTCGTCGCCGACCTCGCGCGCCGCGAGCCCCGGCGCGAGGTCGAGATCGTGGTCGCCCCCGAGCTGCGGGCGTACGGCGATGATGACCTGCTGCGCGTCGTCCTCGGCAATCTGCTCGACAACGCCTGGAAGTTCACCCGGCATGCGCCCGCGGCGCGCATCGAGGTGGGCGTCGCGACGCACGAGGGCCGGCCCGCCTATTTCGTGCGCGACAACGGCGCCGGCTTCGACCAGGCCTACGTGGGCAAGCTCTTCCAGCCGTTCGAGCGCCTGCACGTCGAGGCGCAGTTCGAGGGCAGCGGCATTGGCCTGGCCAGCGTGGCGCGCATCGTCGCGCGCCACCATGGCGCCGTGTGGGCCGAGGGCCGCGAAGGCGGCGGAGCCGCCTTCTTCTTCACGCTCGGCGAGCCTGAGTAGGGCGGGCGGGGGCGGGCGGCCGCAGGCCCACCCGCCGTTCGCGCTCCGCGCCTGCTACCAGCGTTGCCGGTCTCTACTCGCCGGGGGCTCCGGTGGCTTCGAGGACCGCCTGGCGCAGCGTCCGGTCGAGGGGAAGGATGGGCGGCGCCGGCACTACGTCGGGCGCCGGCGTCGGCGTGGCGACCGGGTTCTTGCGGAGCGCGGCGACGTCCTTCTTGAAGAAGTGATTGTAGACCAGCCACTGGAGCCGGCCGCGCTTGCCGCGCAGCGGGAAGCGGCGCACCAGCGACGACGCCGCATAGAACCTGTCGCAGGCGAACATGGTGCCGTGCCGAAGCTCGTGGCCCGACATCTGCGCCGGCCGGTAGACCACGTTGTTCTGATCGTACTTGTCCCAATCGTAGGAGACGATGCGCCCGGCCTTCTTCATCTCGTACCAGGTGAGCGTGCCCGGATAGGGCGTGAGGATCGAGTAGGCGCAGGCATCGTAGCCGGCCTCGATCGTGAACCTTGCGGTCTCCTCGAACACCGAGCGGTCGTCGCCGTCGAAGCCGAACATGAACAGCCCGATCACCATGATGCCGTGCTTGTGGATCTTCTCGACGAGGGCCGCGAACGTCTCGGGCCGGTTGACGTGCTTGTGCACGCTCTTCAGCGTGTCGCGTGAGATCGACTCGAAGCCGATGCTGAGCAAGGTGCAGCCGCTCTCGGCGGCGAGCTCGAGCATGCGGTCGTCTTGCGCGAGCTTCGACGTCACCCCCGCCTGCCAGTGGATGCCGTGGCCCTTCAGCGCGCGCATAACCTCTTTGGGACGCTCCGGCGTGCTGAAGAAGTCGGCATCGTTGATCGAGATCGTGCGGGCGCCGCAGCTCTCGACCTCCCGGATCACCTCGGCCACCGGGCGGTAGCGGGCCTTCAGCCCGTACATGAGCGGCTCGCAGCAGAACGTGCAGCCCTGGGAGCAGCCGCGGGAGGTCTGGACGAACGTGCTGTTCAGGTAGCGGTTCCTTTTGACCAGGTCGTACCGCGGCATCGGCAAGCCGTCCATAGGGTGCAGCCGATCGGCCCGATAGACGCCGCGCATGCGGCCGTGCTCGAGGTCGTCCAGGAGACGCTCTAGCACAAGCTCGGCCTCGCCGATGACCACCGCGTCACAATGCGTGAGCGCCTCGTGCGGCATGAAGCTCGGGTGGATGCCGCCCATCGCGACCGGCACGCCCCGCGCGCGGAAGGCGTCGGCGATCTCGTAGCCGCGATTCACGTAGCTCGTCATGGCGGAGATGCCGACCAGGTCCGCCTTCAGCTCGAAGTCGATGGGCTCGATGTTCTCGTCGGTCAGCACCACATGGTAGCGCTCGCGCGGAGTGGCGCCGGCGACGGCCAGCAGACCGGCGAGGGGTGAGTAGAGGGCGCGGTTGAGATACAGCGGCCGGGTGGTCAGCGAATCCGTCTTGGGATTGATGAGATGGAGGACCCGCTGGCGCATGAGCCGCGCTCCTTTCGGTGACCTGTTCGGCGACCGGCTGACTGATGGGAAAACAGCCCACATCTCGCTGCCCGGCCGCTCCCGCGCGAGGTAGCGCGAAAGGGTAAGACAAGGATTGGCCCGATCCTTATCTTACCTCGCAGCACTACCCCGCGGCGGCGGCCGATCCTGCTACCAGCGCTCATTTTCGCCGGCCGCGGGTCGCGAACGCCGCAAGGCAAACTGATGGGGATTCGCCGCAACCGCCCGCCGCCCTGCCGACAATCTACCGGAAAGGCCGGTCCTGGGCCAGAGGAGGTTCCGGGTTGCGGCGGGCGCCGCGGGTAGCGGCACGGTGACCACGAGGCCGCCCGCAGGGAGAGCCTCGTCTTCGACGACAAGCACGCGCATGATAGGTTCCCTCCGGGTCTCGCCACTCACGGTGCCCATTGTCGCCGCTCGCATGCAGGCACAGCGCAAGGCGCTCGACATGAGGGCGCCGGCACGAGCCTTGCGCGGACCTTATTAGGTCTCGGGTAGTGTGCACCCGGCAGATTGCGACACTGACGTCTCAGCGGGCCTGCCCGCGACAGTGACCGATGACAGGAGGACGAGCCATGACCACGATCCCGGACCGAACGAGCGCCGGCGGGGTGGCTGTCGTCGACGCACCGCCGGTCGTGCTCGCCACGCACGAACTCACGAAGACCTTTGGCAACATCCTCGCCGTCGATCGCCTCAGCCTCTCCGTGCGCCGCGGCGACGTCTTCGGCTTCCTCGGCCCCAACGGCGCCGGCAAGACCACGACGATCCGCATGATCGTCGGCCTCATCTACCCGACGAGCGGCTACGCGGAGGTGCTCGACCATCAGGTGCCGCGCGACAAGGAGGAGGCCCTGCGCCACATCGGCGGCTTCGTCGAGGTGCCGGCTTTCTACGGCAACATGAGCGCGCGCCGCAACCTGCGCCTGATGGGCAGCCTGAACGGCAAGATCGAGGAGGCGCGCATCGACGAGGTGCTCGACATCGTCGGCCTGCGCGAGCGCGCCGACTCCAAGGTCGGCGACTACTCGCACGGCATGAAGCAGCGCCTCGGCATCGCCAACGCGCTCATCAACAAGCCCGAGCTCGTGATCCTCGACGAGCCCACGAGCGGCCTCGACCCGCAGGGCATGAAGGACGTTCGCGAGCTCGTGCGTGAGCTCGGCGCCGGGGGCACCACGGTGTTCCTCTCCTCGCACCTGCTGAACGAGGTCGAGCAGGTCTGCAACCGCGCCGCCATCATCGACAAGGGGCGCGTCATCGTGGAGGGACCGGTCAGCGAGCTGCACCCCGAGCATGAAGCGATCAAGGTGCTGACCTCCGACCAGAATCGGGCCCGCGAGGTCATCGTCGCGCTCCTCGGCGCGCCGCAGGTACGCCTCGACGAGGAGTACCTGGTGGTCGAGGCGAGCGACGACAGTGTGCGTGAGCTCGTCAAGCAGCTTGTGGCGGCGGAGATTGGTATCGACGCCGTGATTCCCGCCCGTGAGCAGGGCCTTGAAGACTACTTCCTCAGGCTGACGCAGAGCTCCGACGTCGATGCCGATCCAGCGCGCACGGCGAAAGAAGGTGGGTCCCGATGAAGCTCCTCCGCCTGGAGCTGACCAAGCTTCTTTCGCAGCGACGCAGTTACGTCGGCTGGATCGGCCTGCTCGCCGTGCCGGTGCTCATGACGCTCGCCTTCTACCTCAACCGCCACAACCCCCATCACGACGAAGGACCGGGCGGCCTGATCTCTCTGGCGTCCAAGGACGGCTTGCTGATGCCGGTGGCGGCGATCACGCTGCTCTCCGGCTTCCTGCTGCCCTTGCTCGCCTCCATGGTCGGCAGCTACCAGCTCGCCGGTGAGGCCGAGACCGGCACCATCAAGACGTGGCTCATGCACGCGATCAGCCGCGGCGGCGTGATCCTCTCGAAGTGGGGCGTCGCGGTGATCTACGTGGCCATCGGCTTGGCGATCGTGGCCGTCGGTGCCTTCGCGGCGGGCGGCCTCGCCTTCGGCCTGCACGCCCCGACGCTGCTCTCCGGCCAGACCGTGAGCGTCGGCCATGGTCTGTGGTTGACTCTGCTCTCCTACCTGTACGTACTGGCCGGCGTCATCTGCGTGCTCTCGCTGGCGCTGCTCTTCGCGACTTTCACCAACTCCAGCTTGACGGCGGCTATCGGCGCCCTGGTCGTGGTCATCGTGATGAACATCCTCGGCGCCTTCAGCTACTTCGACTTTCTCAAGCCCTACCTGTTCACGAGCCGCGTCGACGCTTGGCAGAATCTCTTCAGCCAGCCCGTCGAGTGGAGTCCTATCCTCAAGGGCGTCATCGTGTTCGCGGTCTACACGGTGGCCCTTCTGCTGGCCGCCTGGTACGTGTTCCGGCGCAAGGACATCCTCGTGTAGATAGGCTTGGCCCGACCAACAGGAGACTGTCTTGGGTTCATGCGCCCGCTGGTGCTACCTGTCTGTCAGACCTCTGACGTCGAGAGCGGCAGG
>CAIOZS010000079.1 GCA_903862845.1 uncultured Thermoleophilia bacterium | reverse complement strand
GAGCTCAGCGAGGCCTTCGACTGGGCGGGCGCGACCGGCCTGGCTGAGTCCGGCGGTGAGCGGGAAAGGAGACGGCCTTGAGCAGCGCAGCGAAAACGGCGCGTGAGATTGGAGGCATGGACCCGGGGCGGCTGCACGTGGTCCTCGGCGCCGGCGGAGCCACCGGCGGCGCCATCGTGCGCGAGCTCGTGGGGCAGGGCCGGCGAGTGCGCGCCGTGACGCGCGGCGGCAACGCCGCCGCGAGCTACGGCACGCTGCCTCCGGCATCCTTCGAGGACGTCGCCGCCGACGTGACCGAGCGCGAACAGCTGCGCCGCGCGCTCGACGGCGCCGACGTGGTGTTTCACTGCGCCCAGCCCGCCTACGCTCGCTGGCCGCAGCAGTTTCCGGCCATGACCCGGGGTATCGCAGAGGCCGCAGCCGCCGCAGGCGTCAAGCTCGTCTTCGCCGACAACCTCTCCATGTACGGCCCCGTCGACGGGCCCATGACGGAGGAGACTCCGCCCGCGGCGCAGACGAAGAAGGGCAAAGTGCGCGCCGCCATGGCCGAGGAGCTGATGGCGGCGCATCGCGACGGCTCTCTACGCGTCGTCATCGGCCGCTCCTCCGACTACTTCGGCCCCGGCGGGCTCAACTCGGCCATCGGGGAGCGCTTCTTCAAGGCGCTGCTGGCCGGCAAGAAGACGCAGTGGCTCGCCGACCTCGATCAGCCGCACACGATCAGCTACCTGCCCGACATGGCGCGCGCCTTTGTCATCCTCGGCGAGCATCCGGAAGCCGACGGCAAGGTGTGGCACACGCCCGCCGCGCCGGCTCTGACGGGCCGCCGGTACGTCGAGCTGGCGGCGCGCGCCGCGGGCACCCCGGCCCGGCCGGCAGTGCTGGGCCCGGGTACGGTGCGCGCGCTCGGCCTCTTCATGCCCGCCCTGCGCGAGCTCCCCGAGCTCATGTACGAGTACGAGCGACCGTTCGTGAGTGACGCGAGCAAGTTCCAGGCCGCGTTCGGACCCTTCGCCGTCACGCCCCACGAGGATGCGCTGCGCACAACGCTGGCGTGGTACCGGGGCCGCGCCTGAGCCTGCGGGGACGCCGCTGTGAGCCTGCGCGCTTGCCAGCGGAATCCAGACCTGCTAGGGTGGGTTTCGTCGTTACGGGAGCCGGTTTCTCGCCCCGCGCATCAGGCGCCGGGCTTTCCTCCCACTCAGACCCCAGACTCTGTGACTACCGGGCAGTGTTCTGACGCGAAAGGAACACCCGTCCGCACGCCGTTTGGTCGCCCTGAGGGCGACCCCCCACTAGACGAACCCACGCGCACCCCGATGCCCGCCGGCGAGCAGTCACGCCCGTCCGCGGATCGCGACGTGCTGCCGCGTGAGGAGTCGTCGAGGAAGAGAGAATCCGTGAATCCAGTCAGCGATCCCACCATGCCGCGCACCGAGCGGGCGCAGAGCGGCGAAGGCCAGAGACGCCGTAGTCGCGGCGGCCGCGGCGCCGGCGCCGCCTCGCAGGGCGGCCAGCAGGCGCAGGCAGCTTCGCCCAGCGCCCCCGCGCCCGTGACCGCGCCCTCCACCGAGCAGCGCACAAACGAACAGTCTGAGCGCCAGCCTCGACCGGGCCAGCACGAGCGCCACGGCCGCCTGGGTGGCACAGGCCGCGACCGCTCCGGCCGCGACAGCGACAGAAGCCGCGGCCCGCGCCGCGACCGCGACGGCCGCGGCGGCCAGGGCGTCGACGAGAGCTACAAGGAGCGCACGCACGCGGCGAGGCCCTCCGGCCCCGCGCCCGTCGTCGACCTGCCCAAGTTCGCCGAGCTCGGCCTCACCGGCGAGCTCCTCGCCGGCGTGGCGGCCATGGGCTACGACACGCCTACTCCCATCCAGGAACAGGCCATCCCGCGCGTCCTTGCAGGGCGTGATGTGGTGGGCTCTGCGCAGACCGGTACCGGCAAGACGGCCGCTTTCGTCCTGCCCATATTGCAACGCATGACAGGCCCGACCGTCGCCGACGGCCGCACCGCCCACCCCTCCGCCCTCGTCGTCACGCCCACCCGCGAGCTCTGCGGGCAGATCGAAGAGGTCGGCGAGACGCTCAGCACCTACAGCGGCCGCACGGTCGTCGCTGTGTTCGGCGGCGTTCCCTACGACCCGCAGGCCAAGAAGATCGGCAAGGGCGTCGACCTGCTGGTCGCTACGCCCGGCCGCCTGCTCGACATGCTGCGCCAGGGGCACGTCCTGCTCGACAAGGTCGACACCCTGGTCCTCGACGAGGCCGACCGCATGCTCGATATGGGCTTCTGGCCCGACGTGAAGCGCATCATCGACGCCATCCCGGCCAAGCGCCAGAACCTCTTCTTCAGCGCCACCATGAGCAAGCAGGTCCTGAGCATCATCGCCGACACCCTGCACGAGCCCATCTTCATCGAGCTCGGCGGTCACGCCCAGCCGGTGGACACCGTCGAGCAGAGGGTCATGCCGGTCAACCACGACCAGAAGGTCGACCTCGTGGTGGAGTACTTCCGCCATCACGACCCCGATCGCACCCTGATCTTCACGCGCACCCGGCGCCGCGCCGAGCGCCTGTCGCGCACCCTCAACAAGGCGGGCATCTCCTGCGAGGCCATCCACGGCGACCGCACGCAGGGTCAGCGCCAGCAGGCGCTCGACGGCTTCAAGAAGGGCAAGATCGCCGTGCTCGTGGCCACCGACGTCGTGGCTCGCGGCATCGACGTGGACAACATCACCCACGTCATCAACTTCGACATCCCCACCAACCCCGAGGACTACGTGCACCGCATCGGGCGCACCGCCCGCGCCGGCGCCAGCGGCATCGCCGTGAGCCTGCTCACCGGGGAAGAGGTCCACGAGCTCAAAGCCATCGAGAAGCTCATCGGCAGCACGATCGAGCGCCACGACCTGCCCAATTTCGACTACGACAAGCGCGTCATCCCCGAGTCCCACCAGGTGCAGTCTCGCCCGGGCAAGCTGGTGTGGAACGGCGGCGCCAAGCGCTCGGCCGCGCGCGGCATCCGCCGCAAGCCGCCGCGCCGCGCCGCATCTCACTGACGCGAGGCACACGCGCAAAGGGGGCGGCGGGCTGACGCCCGCCGCCCCCTTTGCTATACTGCCGCTTCTGCGTGGGCGACTAGCTCAGTTGGGAGAGCGCCTGCTCGACAAGCAGGAGGTCGTTGGTTCAATTCCAACGTCGCCCACCACGCACAACCCCTCGTTTTCAGCACCCTGCCGGCGTTCCTCCCGGTGTCTCCCGCGGCCTCAGTCGATGTCTGTGTTGAGTACGGCTGGAGGAGAATACGTTGTGTATTGTAAGTTGCGATATACGCAGCAGAATACGTCCCGGCAACCAGGAGGAGGTGGACATGGCCACGGTCATGCCCAGCAAGCCTGCGACATTTCGACTCCCCCTGTAGGTTCTCGATTATCTGGAACGCACGGCTGAGGAGCGCCAGGAGCCCACGACGCAGATCGTGGTGGAAGCCGTGGCGCTGATGCGCGACCGCGAGTTGGCTCTGCTCATGGAAGAAGGGTACCGCGAGATGGCTGACGAGTCCCGCACGCTGGCCGAGGGCAGTCTCGCGGCCGCGGCTGAGACGCTGCCCGAAAGGTAGCGTCGCCGCGTCGCGGCGAGATCTTCGCGGGCAAGTGGAACCCGGCCCGGGGCAGCGAGCAGGCCGGCATTCGTCCCGTGCTGATCGTGCAGAACGACATCGGCAACGCCGCGTCGCCAACGACCATCGTCGTGGCGGTGACCTCGAGGAGACCCAAGAAGCCCTATCCGTTCATTGTCGAGCTCGTGGGTACGTCACTGCCCAAGGTGTCGTTCGCGAACTGCTCCCAGTTGTACACCGTAGACAAGGAGCGTCTGGGGCGCATGATGGGGGTCGGCGGCGCGGAGGTGATGCAGCGCGTGGGCGGGGCGTTGTGTCGCTCCCTGCAGCTTCTTCGTCCGGACGGACGTTAGCACCACCGCGTCAGCGTGAGCGGACGAACCGCCCGCTGCGAAGGTGCGGCCGCTTTGCCAGACGCCACCTGTTCGTGATTGAATGACGCGGCGCGAGGCGACTCGCGCCGCGATGAGGCTCGCGTTACGCGCCCGGCGATGCCTGCCGACGCGCTGATGGCTTCTGCCCACGGGGCGGGAGCCATTTCTCGTTGAGGCCTTCCGCCGGGACCGCGACCGTCAAGGAGACGTACATGCCCACGAGATTGCTGATGCTGGCGGCGGCGGGCGCCGCGGGCGCGCTCTGCAGGTACGGCCTCGCCGGCCTCGTGCAGAGCGCGCTCGGCGCCCGCTTCCCGTGGGGCACGCTGGTCGTCAACATCCTGGGGTGCTTCGTCGCCGGGGCTCTGTTCGGCCTTTTCGAGAGCCGCTGGGCGCTGAGCGGGGAGGCGCGTATCATCATCTTCATCGGCTTTCTGGGGGCGTTCACCACGTTCTCGGGGTTCATGCTGGAGACGTCCGAGCTGGCGCGCGACGCGCAGTGGCTCAGCGCGGCCGGCAACCTGGTGCTGATGAACGGCCTCGGGGCCTTCGCTCTGTACGGGGGCCTCGTGGCCTCTCGATTGGTGTAGGGAGGGGACAGCATGCAACTGCCCGAATACGCCGAGCTGCTGCGAGTCTTCATCGGCGACAGCGACAAGCACCACGGCAAGCCGCTCTACGAGGCCATCGTGCAGGCCGCCCGCGAGCATCATCTGGCCGGGGCGACCGTGCTGCGAGGATACCTCGGCTTCGGCGCCCACAGCCGCATCCATACGGCCAAGATCCTGCGCCTCTCGGAGGACCTTCCCATCGTCGTCGAGATCGTGGACGCGCCGGAGAAGATCGACGACTTCCTGCCGATCCTCGACGAAATGATGGCCGAGGGGATGGTGACCGTGGAACAGGTGAAGGTGGTCACCTATCGGCACCACGCCGGCGAGCAGAACGCGTAGCGGCCCGCCGGACGGCCGCCGCCGGAGCGGCGGCGCCACTGCGGGCCGTCAGCTTGCGGTCAGGCGGCCGGGCTCGGCGTCTTGACGACGAGAAGACGCACCAGGCCGTCGCCCTCCCTGCGGATGCTGTGCAGGTGCCCGGCCGTGCTGGGGACCAGCGAGCCGGGCGCCGTCGCGATCGTCTCGCCCTCGATCTCCACGGACGGCGTGTCCTCGAGCACCGTGTCGCCGAGGCGGGCTGCGCCAACGACCACCCGCTCAAGTGACGGCGACTGTTTGACGACAAGTGGGTAGGAGTGGGTCTGCCACGTTCAATTCGATCGAGGAGCAGCAGAATGGGCACTGGCACGCGAGACATTTCTGTCGGGTTCACCCAGCGGAAGTTCCCCGCGGGCACGCACATGTGCTTCGTGCACGACTCCGAGGCGGAGCGGCGCCGTGTCATCGCCGGCTTCTTGGCCGCGGGCGTCGACGCCGGGGAGCGAGTAGCGTACTTCGCCGACGCCGGCACGGACGACGCCATGCGCTGGATCGAGACCGCCGGGGTGGCCACCGCGGCGCAGGAGGAACGCGGCCACGTCCACGTAGCGGAAGCCGAGGCCACCTACTGCCCCGGCGGGCGCTTCAGCCCGGAGGTCATGTTCGATACGCTGCGCGGGTTT
>CAIOZS010000078.1 GCA_903862845.1 uncultured Thermoleophilia bacterium | reverse complement strand
GTCCCCTGGGCGAAGATCGTCGGCATGCGGCATCGCATCGCTCACGAGTACGGCGCTGTCAACTTCCGCATCGTCTGGACTGTCGTCCATGAGGACCTGCCGGAGCTGCGTGCTTCTCTCCTGCCTCTGGCCGAGGAGTAGGCACATGCGCCGAGCCAAGAAGCCCACCGGCCCCAAGCCCGTCGAGACCTACCGGCACGACGAGAAGCGCGCCAACATCCCCACCAACGAGCTGCGCGGCTTCGTGAAGGGTGACGAATCGCGGCCCGGCTCCATGCTCTACCCCCGAGACCCGTCGCTCGACCCGCAGCTCGTGTGGAAGGGCAAGGACGAGCAGGACCGGCAGGACCTCGAGGTGCCGGTCGTCCCCATCTACATCCAGGAGAGGATCCTGCCGCAGGTGATCATCGAGACCTACCGCCACGCCGTCCTCGGCGCCCTTGCGCCGGCCGCTGCGTCGACAGGCGGGGAGTAGCGATGACGCAGCGAGACAATCGCGTCTACGTGGCCATCATGCGCGACGCCGCCCGCGACGCCGCGAGCCTGGCCGGTGCAGCGCCCGAGGAGCTCGCGGCGACCGAGAGCCGGCAGATGACCGCCGAGACTCGGCAGATCGTCGCCTCGTTCTACATCGAGCGCCTCGCCCACTTCGCCGGCCGCACCGCTCAGTGGTTCCGCGACGAGCACCCCGAGATCGACTGGCAGCGCTTGGCAGCATACGAGCAGGACATCGAAGCGGATGTGCCCGCGCACGACCCAGAGGAGACGTGGGCGCTCGTCGAGGGTGAGCTTCCCTCGCTGGCGGCCAAGCTCGATGCCCTTCTGCCGGCGGAAGAGCCCTGGTGCGGCAGCGCCTCACTCGGCCAGGGCGCACGCGGCCTGAACCCTGAGGTCGACGGCGCGCCGCGTTGTTTGGGCGTGCCTCAAGTCACCGTGTCGCGCGAGGCGCTGACCGCCGTGTGCGAGCGCTGGGCGATCACCCGCGTCCGCCTCTACGGCTCGGTGGTACGCGACGATTTCGCCGCCGACAGCGACATTGATGTGCTCGTCGACACGCCGACCGATGAGCCGCTCGGCCTGCAGTTCTTCGATCTGCAGGAAGAGGTCGCCGCGCTCTTCGCCGACCGCGAGGTCGACGTTGTGGACGCGGAGCGCCTCAACAAGTACCTTCAGGAGCGGATCCTCGCGGGCGCGGTAGAAATCTGGCCGTGCGAGCAAGCCGATTCGGAGTCAGCGTGAAGGAGGCGAGAAGCAGATGAGTCGAGCGCGCGTCGAGTTCTCTCAGGACGAGCTGGTGGCCATCTGTCGGCGTCGAGCTGTGAAGCGGCTGGCTCTCTTCGGGTCTGTGCTGCGCGACGACTTCGCGCCAGACAGCGACGTGGACGTGATCGTCGAGTTCGACCCTGACGCGCCGGACGACGCCGACATCCTGCCGATCTTCGACGAGCTTGCCGAGCTGTTCGGCGGCCGCACCATCGACCTTGTGGAAGTCGAGTTTCTCAATCCGCGTATGAAGAAGGCTCTGCAGCGCGACGTGGAGGAGCTGTATGCAGCCTGACGACCTGGACCTTGTGGTGAGAATGCTCGTCGAGATGGTGGATGAGGAGCCGGACTGATGGCGAGAGCGAAGAAACCCACCGGCCCCAAGCCCGTCGACTCCCTGCGCCACCAAGACAAGCGCGCCAACATCCCCACCAACGAGCTGCGCGGCTTTGTGGAGGGTGACGAATCCGCGCCCGGCGCCATGCTCTACCCCCGCGACCCGTCGCTCGACCCGCAGCTCGTCTGGAAGGGCAAGGACGAGCAGGACCGGCAGCCCCTCGAGGCGCCGGTCGTCCCCATCTACATCCAGGAGAAGATCCTGCCGCAGGCGATCATCGAGAACCTGCGCGACACGGCGCGCAAGGGCGAGCCCGAGCCCGAGATGACGCTCTTCAACGACTACGACGGCATCGAGTTCCAGGAGCTCGTCGAGTTCTACCGCCACGAGCAGAACTGGGCCAACCGCATGATCCTCGGCGACTCGCTGCTGGTGATGACCTCGCTGGCCGAGAAGGAGGGCCTCAAGGGCAAGGTCCAGATGATCTACATGGACCCGCCCTACGGCATCAAGTTCGGCAGCAACTGGCAGGTGAGCACGCGCAAGCGCGACGTCAAGGATGGCAAGGCCGAGGACGCGACACGCCAGCCCGAGCAGATCAAGGCCTTCCGCGACACCTGGGAGCTGGGCATCCACTCGTATCTCGCCTACCTGCGCGACCGCCTGGTGGTGAGCCGCGAGCTGCTCAGCGAGACCGGCAGCATCTTCGTGCAGATCGGTGACGAGAACGTGCACCTCGTGCGTGCGGTGATGGACGAGGTGTTTGGGAGCGAGAACTTCGTAGCGATGGTCAATGTTCAGAAGACGGGTTCGACTGAGACCAGTCTCCTGCCGACTACGACCGACTTCCTGATTCTCTATGCGCGAGATCGTGACTCAATGAAGTACCGGCAGCTCTATCTGCCGCGGACCGTCGGCTCGACGACGCTGGATCGATACGACTTCATCCGCCTGCCGGATGGCCACGAGCGACGACTGACGGCAGCGGAACTCGCGGGCCTGACTCCACTGCCGGACGGAGAGAGGTTCCGCTACACGAGCCTCCTTAGCGCGCGTCACGCTGGAACGGGGGATGTGAGGGAGTTCAGCTTCGATGGACGGGTATTCACTCCGGGGCAAGGCACCTTCAAGAGCGACTTGCAGGGCCTGACTCGACTGGGTTGGGCGGGACGGTTGCGTGCTGGCCTCCGTTCCCTGCAGTACGCACGATTCGTTGACGACTTCCCTGTCGTCCCCCTCAACGATCGATGGGAGTCAGTCCAGATTGGCACTGAGCTGACCTATGTCGTGCAGACCTCATCGAGTGTCGCGCAACGCTGCCTACTCATGGCCACAGACCCCGGTGACCTGGTGCTCGACCCGACGTGTGGAAGCGGCACGACCGCCGTCGTCGCCGAGCAGTGGGGACGCCGGTGGATCACAGCAGACACGAGTCGCGTGGCGCTTGCCCTTGCACGTACCCGCCTGATGGGCGCGCGCTTCCCGTACTACGCGCTCGCGGACTCACCCGAGGGCGCAAAGCGTGAGGCCGAGCTGACCGGCGTCCCGCCGGCCATCTCGGCCCACTCGCACGACGTTCGCAAGGGCTTCGTCTACAAGCGCGTCCCGCATGTCACCCTGAAGTCGATCGCCAACAACCCCGACATCCTCGAAGACATGTCGCGCGCCGCGATCGACGCCGCCATCAGTCACCACGCCGACACCGAGCTTCTCTACGACCAGCCGTATGAGGACCCGTCGCGCATTCGCGTGACTGGCCCGTTCACGGTCGAGAGCCTCTCGCCGCATCGGGTGCTCGCGGGCATGGACGGCGGGGGAGAGGCGGATGGGCCGGCCGGCGAAGCCACGCCGGCCCGCGACGCCGCCGACTTCGTCACCATCATCCTCGACAACCTGCGCAAGGCCGGCGTGCAGAACACCTTCAAGGGCGAGAGGCTCGTCTTCGAGCGCATCGAGCCCTACGCCGGCACCTACGTCCAGGCCATCGGTGAGTACACCGACGCCGCCGGCAGGCCGCTCCGCGCCGCGATCTCCATCGGCCCCGAGTACGGCACCGTCGACGCTGAGTGGGTCAAGGAGGCCGCCAAGGAGGCGCGCAAGGGCGAGGGCTTCCCGATGCTCGTCGTCTGCGCCTTCGCCTTCGGCCCCTACGTTAACGAAGAGACCCGGCAGTGGCCCAACCTCACCATCCTCATCACGCGCATGAACCCCGACCTCGCCATGGACACCGCCGACCAGAAGCTCCGCCAGAGCACCGGCGCCGGCAACCTCGTCCTGGTCTTCGGCGAGCCCGACCTCGAGCTGCGCACCCTCCCAGGCGGCAAGCTGCAGGTGGAGCTCCACGGCCTCGACGTCTACGACCCCACCAGCGGCGAGATCCGCAGCTCCTCCACCGACGACATCGCCTGCTGGTTCATCGACAGCGACTACAACGAGGAGAGCTTCTTCGTGCGCCACGCCTACTTCACCGGCGCCGACGAGCCCTACAAGAAGCTCCAGCGCGCTCTCAAGGCCGAGATCGACGAGGACGCCTGGTCGACCCTCTACAGCACTGTGAGCCGCCCCTTCGACCCGCCGTCGACCGGCAAGATCGCCGTGAAGGTGATCAACCACTACGGGGATGAGGTGCTGAAGGTGTATGAGGTCGGATCATGAAGACTACGACCTACTTCCTTCACACCAAATCTCGCCCAGATCGCGCCGTCATCCGCGATGAGTGGATCCAGCGGGTCGTTCGACACCCCGTGCGGGAAGAACGTCAAGGAGATGGCCGGATACGGCGGTGGGCGCGCATCCCGGAGATGGGCGATCGTGCTTTGCGCGTTATCCTTCTGGAAGACGGAGAGACGATACACAACGCGTTCTTCGACCGCGATTTCGAGGAGTAGTCATGCACGTCAAGTACTTCGCCGACACAGATACCGCACTCGTAGAATTCGGCGGCACGCCGGTCGAGACGCGCGAGCTCGACGAGAACATCTACCTCGACCTGGATGCCGACGGGCACATCGTCAGCCTGACCATCGAGCACGCTCAGAGCTCCGCGGGCATGGAGGAGTTCTCGTACGAGCGGCTCCCTTCCAGGGTGGGGACGTAACGCCGGTGCGGTGAAGACTGGCACGACAGCAGGCTTCATCGCCAACACCGACTTCGGCTGGCTCTCGCACTTCCTGCACCGCGCCGAGCCGCCGGACGAGGTCGACTTCTGGCAGCCCTCGCCGCACGGCTTCAAGGCGATCGCGCCGGGCGCCCCGTTCTTCTTCCGTCTCGGCGCGCCTCGCAAGGCCATCGCCGGCTTCGGCTTCTTCGCCCGCTACGAGCGCGTGCCCGTGTGGCTCGCCTGGGGGTAGGGGTTCGCCGAGATGGCGGCGCGCATCGAGGCGATCCGCCATCGCACGGGGAGTGCCACCCTCACCCGTTCTCGGGACTACGAGGTCGGCTGCATCATGATCTCGCAGCCGGTGTTCTTCGCCCGCGACGACTGGGTCGCCGACCACGCCGACTGGCACCCGCGCATCCAGATGGGCAAGACGATCGACATCTCGGCCGGTGACGGCCGGCGCATCCTCGCCGAGTGCATTGAGCGCACCGCGAGGCTGCGGCCGGAGACCGACCAGCTTGTCGACGAGCTCCGCCGCTACGGCGCGCCGCAATTCGTGCAGCCGCGCCTCGGCCAGGGCACCTTCCGCATCGCCGTCACCAGCGTCTACGGCGCCTGCGCCGTCTCGGGCGAGCACTCGCTGCCCGCCCTCGAGGCCGCGCACGTGCGCCCCTACGCGGACGGCGGCATGCACGCGCTGCCCAACGGGCTGCTCCTGCGCGCCGACATCCACCGTCTCTACGACGCCGGCTGCGTCACCGTCACGCCGGACCACCGCTTCCGCGTCAGCCACGACCTCGCCGACGACTTCCGCAGGCGGCCGCGAGTACGAGCGCTTCGCCGGCCGCGCCATCTCCGTGCCGCGCACTCTCATGGACCAGCCCGATCCTCAGCTGCTCGATTGGCACTCGGCGGTGGTGTTCCGCGGGTAGGGGCGGCGCGCCGTCGGCGTGTTCGCGCCTGGGACTGCCGGGCCAGAAGGACCCCGGCGGCTTCGCGTCGGCAGCAGAGTGAGGTTGCCTGCACAGCGGCAGTGCTCAAGCGGTGTCGACGCCAGCGAGACCTCCGGCAGGTTCGCCAACGCTGGCCTACTCCACTACAACTCCCCAGGGACCTTTCGATGGATGAAGCACTACGTCGCGCAGCGCAGTTCCCGCACGAGGCGCGCCGACGGCCGGGCGATCTCCGACTCCGCCGCCGGTCGGGACTTCCTCTCGAGCATCTTGCTGGCCGCCGCCGCCGAGGTTGGCATCGAGGACGAGGAGATCGTGCTCACGGCGCCGGTCGAGTCGTTCGAGCATTACGAGGACTGGCTGGCCGAGGTCGCGGTGCACGCCGGTCTGCCGCGCTTTCGGCTGATCGACGAGCCCTCGGCGGCGGCGCTCGGCCACGGGGCGCGCGTACAGGCGCACGACGTGTACCTGATCTTCGACTTCGGCGGCGGCACGCTTGACGTGGCGGTCGTGCTGATCGAGGAGGACGTGACCGAGAAGGCCGGGCGTCGCTGCCGGGTGCTCGGCAAGGCGGGCGCCGACCTTGGCGGCGCGCTCATCGACGGGCTCCTCTACCAGCACGTCCTGAAGATGAACGGGCGCCAGGACTCTGACGCCGCCGTGCTCCGCGTCAGCACCGGTCTGCTCATCCAGTGCGAGGCGGCCAAGGAGCGGCTGTCGTTCGCCGAGCGCGCCGAGATCGGGGCAATGAATCCCGAGACGGGCGCGGTTCTCGGCTGCGAGCTGACGCGCACGGCCTTCGAGGAGCTCCTCGAGGAGCGCGATGTGTACGCGCAGGTGGTGCGGACGCTGCGCAGGGCCATGAACGCGGCGCGCGAAGCCGGCTACGGCGAGGGCGACGTCAAGGCGGCTCTCATGGTCGGTGGGGGCAGCTTCATCCCATCGGTGCAGCGCCTGATGCGCCGCGAGTTCGGCGACCGCGTCCTGCTGGAGCGGCCGTGGGACGCGGTCGCCAGGGGCGCCGCCGCATTCGCCGCCGGCGTCGACTTCTACGACCACATCCAGCACGACTACGCGATCCGCTGCCTGAGCGCCGACAAGTGCGGCTACGAGTATCACCCGCTCGTGCGGCGTGGCACGCCGTATCCCTCGGCTGGACCCCTGGCGACGCTCACCGTGAAGGCGAGCTACCAGGGCCAGAGCCAGCTCGGCCTCGCCGTCGCCGAGATGGGCGAGCAGCGTGGGCACGGGTCTGAGCGCCGGCTCGAGCTGGTCTTCGACCCGTCCGGCGCAGCCCGCGTCGTCACCGTCTCCCCAGACGAGGAGGAATCGCGCAGCGTGTTCTGGATGAACGAGGACTCGCCGACGTTTCTGCGCGCCGACCCCCCGGCGCAGAAGGGCGGCGAGGAGCGCTTTCGCGTCGACTTCGCCGTCGACGGCAACAAGCGCCTGCTGATCACGGTCCGCGACGTCGTGACAGGCAAGACGACCCACCGCGATTACCCGGTGGTCAAGCTGACGTAGTAGGCGCCGCCGCGGATGCCGTGAACGCAGGCCGATCGAGGAGGGATATCATGTCGCACTTCGCGCGACTGAATACGAAGATGACGGTGCGCGAGTACCTGACAGGCGAGCTGGAAGACCTCAGCTACCAGTGCGAAGAAGGTGACGTCGAGATCCGCGGCTACGACGGGAACCGCACCAGGGTGCAGATCAGGGTGCCCACGGCCAACGCCGGCTACGACATCGGTTTCACCGAGAGCGGCGGCTCCTATGCGCTGATCGCGGATTGGTGGGGCATCGAGGACGTGCAGCCGGAGGCGTTCGTCCGCGACCTCACGAAGCGCTACGCCTACCGCGCCGCGCGCGCCACTCTGGAGGAGCAGGGCTTCGCCCTCGTCGACGAGGAAGTCGCCGAGGATGGGCGCCTCCACCTGACCCTGCGGCGCACCGCGTAGCTGTCCAGCGAAAGGAGGCGCGCCATGGAGATCCAGGAGATCGAAGTGTTCATCGATGCCGAGGGACAGGTCGAGGTGAAGGTGCACGGCGTGAAGGGGACGTCCTGCCTCGACATCACGCGGCCTCTCGAAGAGGCGCTCGGCGGCGAGGTCGAGCTCCGCGAGATGACCCCCGAGGCCGAGGAGACCGTGAGCGACGAGGTCGAGGAGCGGCAGCGGCAACAGGGCCGATAGCGGTGGGCGCGCGCGACCCCGGCGCGGTAAAGGTGGAAGCGCGGCACGCCGGCGCGCTGCGCGTCCACGACTTCGTGGCGCGGAGCCGAGCGAACGGCCCGGGCGTCCGCGCGGTGCTGTGGCTGCAAGGCTGCTCGCTGGGCTGCCCCGGCTGCTTCAATCCGGGCGCGCACCCGCGCGACGCCGGTGAGCGCGCGTCCGTCGATGAGCTCCTCGCGCGAGTCGCGGACCTCGGCGCCGGCATCGAGGGACTCACGGTCTCGGGCGGTGAGCCGCTCGAGCAGGCGCGCCCGCTGCGCGCCCTCCTCGAGCGGCTGCGCCGGAGGGCCCCACTGTCGGTCATCCTCTTCACCGGCTTCACCTGGGAGGAGGTGACGGCCGCCGCCGAGATGGCCCACGTGCTGCCGTTCGTCGACGTGCTCGTGGCGGGTCGCTACGACGCCGCCCGCCGCCTCGCCCGCGGGCTGCGCGGGTCCGCGAACAAGACGACGCACTTCCTCACGGATCGCTACGCGGAGGATGACCTCGAGGCCGTGCCCGCGGCCGAGATTGCGATAGGCCCTGCGGGCGAGGTCCTGGTCACGGGCATCGACCCACCGCACCTCGGTGTGCGCTGACGCGGCGGCTCCTCATCTGGCGGGTCTCAACCTTGCTGGTGACATTCGCTCTCGTCGGTGCGCGATACTCAATGTCAACCGGGGGGTGTCTTGTTCGCTTTCGGCTCTTCAAGCAGACTCTGGCACCATGACCAATGTCGCCCAGCTCGACCGCTTGATGACGGGTTCGGCAGCGGCCGTCCGGGCAGCGCAAGAGGGGCTGCAGGAGCATCACCGCCCGCGGCTGAGCGGCTGAGCGTTCGTAGCAATAGGATGGTGGCATGGATTCGGTCTACATCGAAACCTCAATCGTGAGTCACGCGTCTGCATGGCCCAACAGCGATCCCGCGGTCGCGGTTCTGCAGCACCAAGCCAAGCGATGGCTCGCCGCAGAGGCTCCGAACTACAAGCTCGTCACGTCGCAGTTCGTTATCGACGAGGCGACACGCGGCGATCCTGATGCGGTGGCGCGCCGATTGGCCCTCCTTGCCGATATCCCCGTACTGCTTCCCGATGCCCGCGTCGAACAGATTGCGGAGGAGATCATTTCGCGATCGTTGATGCCGGCGACGGCAAGATTGGATGCTCTGCATGTGGCCTCGGCGGCTGTCGGCGGCGTAGAATACATGCTGACGCAGAACTTCCGGCATATCGCCAATGCCCACATCCTTCCCCGCGTGTATGACTTACTTGAAGAATTGGGACTGCCGCGGTTGTTGATTTGCACACCGGCCGAGTTTCTGGGAGACCCAAGCGATGGCTCATAACCCGATACTCGAAGAGATATACGCGGCGCGCGACCAGCTACTTGCGGACCACAAGGGTGACGTTCACGCCTACGTCCAAGACGCGCGGCAACGCGCCTTGGCTTCCGGACGGCCCATCGCCACGCCGAAGCAACGATCCCGGCATCGCACCGGAACCGCCGATCCGGACGCCCAGGAAGCGGGAGATCACTTCGCGGCGGCTCGCTAATCGCCGTCGTCTTCGCCGGGGTCACCGACGACGGTGCGGCCACGGACCAGGCGCAGTTCGCCGCCTGTTCGACCTGCTCGCCGAGGCGGGAGCGCCGCGTCCCCGTCGCCGTGCCGGCGCAGTATGACCACACGCTGACGGCGCAGCGTCAGACCCGGCCGCCGAGGCGACCGCCAGCGATGGCGATTGGTTCGACGCCGAGATGGACAGGCTTGACCGCTGGGCCGAGGATCGCCGTGACATGACCATCCCCTTCGCACTCGCCATGCCATGAGTCCACGCGTGGCCACTGCCGCCTTCATCGCCAACACCGACTTCGGCTGGTTTGAATCGTGTCGGCTTCCTCGGCGCAAGCCGCTCTATCCTGACGCAGCGGCGGACATACAGTGCGGCGTCGCCGACCGAGTTCTCAGGCACTGACTTGCTGCGTGGTGGCCGCGGATGCGGGAGCTTGATCGTGCCGGTGTCCAGCACTTCTTGCGTACGGCGCCGGCGCGGGCGCCCAGAGTCGGCGTGGCTGCCCAACGTCAACCCGGTAAGACCGGCAACGTCACCGCCAGCCCTCCATTGTCATCTGGGCAGGCCACGTCCTCTGCATAGTCTTGGCCCATGTGCGGCCGGCGATCCTATGTCATCGAATTCTACGAGACCCTTCACGGCGACAAACCGGTCCTTCCCTGGATCAAGGAAGACCTCTCGGTGCGACAGCGCCGCGCCCTCGGGTACGCAGTCTACCGGCTGCTTCAGCGGTACGGTGTCGGCGTCTGTGACGCGGAGCTCGGGCGGCAGCAAGGCGCTGATCGGGATTCTCCAAGGCTGGAGTGACTATAACTTCTATGTCATACTCAGAACGTCGAGATTGAGGCTGCACATGACGGACTTCGAGGACCTTCTCCACCAGATAGAGGAAGAAGCCGAGGCTGAAGGCCCCGCCGGCCGGGCACACTTCGACGAGCTCCGCGATCGCTACGACCTGGTCGTGCAGATCATCGACCGCCGCCGCGAGCTGCACCTCACGCAGCAGCAAGTGGCCGCCGCATCGGGCCTGCACCAGTGCGTCGTCAGCCGCATCGAGCAGGGCGTCGCAAACCCCACGGCGCGCACGCTCGCCGTGCTCGCACGGGCTCTCGATGCCAAGCTCACGCTGACCGGCCGGCAGGCCTGACGCCTGATCCGAGGGTGGCCAAGGGCCTGCCCATTCACGTTCTGTGGGGAGTCTCCAAGGGTAGGTCATCTCCAGCCGTGGTCGTCACCGCATACAGGCCTGACCCGAAGCGCTGGGAGGCAGACCTTCTACGGAGGAAGACATGAACGCCAAGCACTACGCCAAGCTGGTTCACGAAGGCGAGTACGTAGCCGAGGTGGACGTTGAGCTCATGTACACAGACGAAGGCTGGTCGCCGTATCTCTCGTTGGATGATGCCTACAAGCTCGACGATGTCCGCGAGGCCCTTCGACGCGGAGACGTGAAGTCGGCGTCGAGGCTCGCCAAGGTCTACACGCTGACGCCGGTCTCAGTATGACCGTACAGGCTGGTGAGCTCACCGGCGGCAAGCCGCAGGTGGAGCTCCGCGGCCTCGACGTCTACGACCCCACCACCGGCGAGATCCGCAGCTCTTCCACCGACGACATCGCCTGCTGGTTCGTGGGCAGCGACTACAACGAGGAGAGCTTCTCCGACGAGCCCTACAAGAAGCTGCAGCGCGCCCTCAAGGCCGAGATCGACGAGGACGCCTGGGCGAGCCTCTACTCCACCGTCAGCCGCCCATTCGAGGCATCCGCGACCGGCAAGATCGCGGTGAAGGTCATCAGCCACTACAGGGACGAGGTGCTGAGGGTGTACGAGTGCCGAGCGGCTACGGAAGACCCGCGATGACGTCGTGTGTGTCGCGACCATTTGGACCAGCTGCTTCGGCATCTGCCGGGCTACGCAGCCCGCGGAACGGCAGTTCGGCCCGACCCCAACGAGTGTGGACGACTGCAGTGTCAATACGCTACTATGTACTGGTTGGCGTCCTGACTCGGAGGTCCCCATGTTGCCGCTCCGCCCTTCCACTGACGTGCGCCCAGTCACCGAGTTCCGCGCGAACACCTCGGCCATCATCAACCAGATGCACTCGACCAGGCGTCCGGTGATCCTCACCCAGCACGGACGCAGTGCCGCCGTGCTTCTGGACCCCGAGGTCTACGAGAGCCTGATCGACGAGATCGAACTGCTCCGCGACCTCGCCGTCTCTGAGGCCCAGATCGCTGCCGGCCAAGTCGTGCCACACGAGGAGGTCGCGCGCCGCATGCGCGAGAAGTACTCGCTGTGAGGGTCGTCTGGACCGAGCACGCGTACTCCCAGCTCGATGAGGCCATGGCGTTCATCGCCCGCGACCGGCCGGAGACGGCCATGGCCTGGCTTCAGCGCATCCTCGACGAGGGCGCGAGCCTTGCCGAGTTTCCCGATCGCGGCAGGATCGTGCCGGAGACGTCGCGTCAAGACGTTCGCGAGCTCATCGTCAACCCGTACCGGCTGGTCTATCGTCGCGATGCCGACGTGGTCACGATCACGATGGTGGTGCATGGGCGCCGCCTGCTCGACGAGCAGGATCTGGGCTGACGGGTGGGCGGAATAGGCGCATCAACCTGGTGCGCCGGAGCGCTCAGATGTTCCCGCGGTTGGAGCGCGAGATCGACGGTGTTGAGGGACGAGAGGCCGTGATGGCCGTCCTCGAAGACCCGGCCTTCACCGAGTTTCGCAACATCAACGTTCTGCCGCTCATCTACGACGAGAGCCGGCAAAGGTGCAACATCCTGGTGTTCGACTACCAGCGGGCGCAGGATCAGACTGTGCGGATTGTGAAGGAGACCGCCGGCGGTAGGAGGAAGCACCCCGTCCATCGTTTCTACGACGCGTCGGGGGGCTACATCTGCGAGGTCAGGTATGGGGGACGCGGCCGCCAATGCCTTGCAGCGGGGCCTGTGGACTCATACGAGAAACGCTTTGAAGTACTTCGACAGCATCACCGGAGGCTGGATCGACTACTCGCACAACCTGGTTCTGGTGAAGCTGTTTTCGCAGGCTCTCGTATCCTCGGAAATTGGGCATGCGGCGGCGCTCGAGATAGTCCAGCGCGACATCGCTCGGATGAAGACGCACTCTGGATTGAGTGAGTAGTGGAGAGTCTGAGGCTCTTTGATTGTCCCGCTTTGGGCGTACCGGCCACGGAGGGCATCAAGTACGCAGGCTCGAAGCTCGGGCTGATGCCTCACATCCTCGGGCTCATCGAGCAAGTCGGTCCACGGTCCGTCCTCGACGGTTTCTCAGGCTCAACGCGGGTCTCCCAGGCCTTGGCCCAGCGGGGCTACAGAGTGATCTCCAACGACACTGCCGCGTGGTCCGAGGTCTTGGGCACGTGCTACCTTCTCAACAGGGAGCCGCGCGACCACTACCAGGCTCTCATTGAGCACCTCGATCACGTTCCGCCGGTTGACGGCTGGTTCACGGAACACTACGGAGGCCAGGCCAACGGTGGCTGCGCCGTCCAGGCGGACGGTCTCAAGAAACCCTTCCAGATCCACAACACGCGGAAGCTCGACGGCATTCGTAGCGAGATCGAGAACCTCGCCCTCGACCATGTCGCCAAGGCTGTCGCGCTCACGAGCCTGATGCTTGCGCTCGACCAAGTCGACAACACGCTCGGCCATTTCGCGTCGTATCTGCGGCAGTGGTCGCCGCGCTCGTACAAAGAGCTCACGCTGACAGTCCCGAATCTGCGCGGCTCGACTCAGGATCACGCGGTCTTTCGACGGGACATCATCGATCTTGCTTCTGAGGTCTCGGTTGACCTGGCCTATTTCGACCCTCCCTATGGATCGAACAACGAGAAGATGCCGTCGTCGCGGGTCCGGTATGCGGCCTACTATCATTTCTGGACGAGCGCGTGCCTTTTCGACCGGCCCGACCTCTTCGGAAAGGCCAAGCGCCGTGCCGATACGTCCGACAAGATCGCCGCGTCGGTCTTCGAGGATTTCCGGCGCAGCGGCAGCGGACGGTTTGTGGCCGTGGAAGCCATCGAGAGGCTAATTGCGGCCACAAATGCCCGGTGGATCATCTTGTCGCACAGCTCCGGGGGAAGGGCGACGGCCGCTGAGCTCGGTGAGGCCCTGGGCAGGTGCGGCACGGTGCTCGACGTGATTGAGGTGGACCACAAACGGAACGTGATGGCGGGGATGAAGTGGACCAATGAGTGGGTTCGTGATGCCGAGGAATCCAACCGGGAGCTCCTCTTCTTGATCGAGAAGCGCGAAGCCCCGCTTGAGCAGGCCGGCAATGGACGTGAGGGAAGACAGCATGTCTGCCTGTCATCTCCGCCCTCCTGAGGGCAGCCGCCTTCGAGTGCTGTCTTCGGCGAGCCGACCCCGAGCTGCGCGGCCTCGACGTCTACGACCCCACCAGTGGCTCGATCAGTAGCTCCTCGGCGCTCGGGCGGGCGACACTCCTCGTCGCTCGCGGTTGACGGATAGTGGTATCATTGTAGCATCTGTCAACCACACGGGCTGATTTCCGGGGGCCACTGACATGGACGCAGCACGCCTCAAGACCATTCGAATCGCGCGCGATCTCACGCTGGACGAGCTCTCTACGGCGATGGGTGGGATCGTCACGAAGCAGGCGCTGTCCAAGTACGAGCGCGGCGCGAGCGCGCCGACGCCGCGCGTGCTCATCGCCTTGGCGAAGGCTCTCGGGGTGAAGGCGATCGAACTGGCCACGCCGCCGTCTGTCGCCATCCGCGTTGTCGCCTTTCGCAAGCGCTCGAGCCTCTCGAAGGGCACCCAGCATGCTTTGGAGAGTCAGGTGACCCTGCAGCTCGAGCGTCGCGTCGAGCTCCAGGAGCTGGTTGGGCAGCGTTGTGAGGGCGACGTGCCATTGGGGTCCTACGAGGTGAGCGATCTGGACGACGTGGAGGTCGCCGCCGAAGGGCTGCGTGACAAATGGGACCTTGGCCGTGATCCACTCGGGCCGATCGTCGATGTGCTCGAGGGGCACTGCTTTCACGTCGTCGGCGTGGATGCTCCGGAGGAGTTCGACGGCATGTCCGCTGTTGCTGAGCTTGCCGGGGATCCTGTCGCCGTCGCGGTTGTCACGCGAAACGGGGTCTGCCGCGAGAGGCAGCGCCTGAGCCTCGGCCACGAACTCGGACACCTGGTGCTGGCCCCGCGAGGCGGCCTCGACGAGGAGAAGGCCGCCTACCGCTTCGGCGCGGCCTTTTTGGCTCCACGTGGGACTCTGCTGCGCGAGGTGGGCCGCCGACGCACCGACATCACGTCCGAGGAGCTCTTCATACTGAAGCGGAGGTTCGGGATGAGCGTGGCGGCGCTGCTGTATCGCCTGCGGGATCTGGGCGTGGTCAGCGAGCGCTACTCACAGGAGTGGCGTCGGTACATCGGCAGCATGGGCTGGAAGAAGGAAGAGCCGCACGAGACGCCGCCCGAGAAGCCGCAGTGGCTGACGCAGTCAACGCTGCGTGCCTTCTCCGAGGGGCTCATCTCGCAGGTGGACGCCGAGGCGCTGCTGGAGCGTCCACTGGAATCGAACGGCGGTCCCTCACGACGACGGGCGCTTGCGGCGTTGCCGCGAGACAAGAGGGCGGGCGTGCTGGCGAAGCAGGCCGTGGCCGTCGCGGACTTCTACGCCGCAGAGTCGGCCGACGACGCCGACGACGAGCTCATCGAGTACTGATGACCGACCGCCCTCAGCCCAAGCGCGGCGAGGAATGGTGGGTGAAGCCGGGCAAGACCGCGGGCGCCGAGTTACAGAAGAAGCGGCCCTACGTCGTGATCAGCGCTGACGCGATCGGCAATCTGCCGGTGAAGGTCGTAGTCCCACTTCGCAGTTGGCAGGATCGCTTCAAGGGAGTCGTGTGGCTGGTGCCCATTGCGGCCACTTCGGCCAACGGCCTCAAGCGTGACGCGGCCGCCGATGTCCTGCAGATCAAGAGCTTCGACACGAACAGGTTCGAGAAGATGCAGGGTCGTCTGACGGCCGATGAGCTCGACGAGATCACGGCGGCACTGGCCATCGTGGTGGAGTACCAGTGATGGCGCGCAAGGGCGAGGGCTTCCCGATGCTCGTCGTCTGCGCCTTCGCCTTCGGCCCGTATGTCAACGAAGAGACCCGGCAGTGGCCCAACCTCACCATCCTCATCACGCGCATGAACCCCGACCTCGCCATGGACACCGTCGATCAGAAGCTCCTCAAGAGCACCGGCGCCGGCAACCTCTTCATGGTCTTCGGCGAGCCCGACCTGGAGCTGCGCACCCTCCTCGACGGGAAGCTCCAAGTTGAGCTCCGCGGCCTCGATGTCTACGACCCCACGAGCGGCGAGATCAGCAGCTCCTCCACCGACGACATCGCCTGCTGGTTCGAGGGCAGCGACTACAACGAGGAGAGCTTCTTCGTGCGCCAACTTCAGCGGCGCCGACGAGCCCTACAAGAAGCTCCAGCGCGCCCTCAAGGCCGAGATCGACGAGGACGCCTGGGCGAGCCTGTATTCCACCGTCAGTCGTCCGTTCGACCCGCCATCCACCGGCAAGATCGCCGTGAAGGTCATCAACCACTACGGGGACGAGGTGCTGAAGGTGTACAAGACGGCGGCATGAAGACCACCAGCTACTGCTCGTACACCCGGACTCGCCCCGACCGGGCCATCATCGAGGACGAGTGCATCGAGCATGTCGTTCAGCATCCTTTGCGGGAAGAACGGCGGATAGATGGCCACATACGGCGGTGGGCGCGCATCCGGGAGATGGACAATCGCGCCCTGCGTGTCATCCTGCTCGAAGACGGCGAGACTGTACACAACGCCTTCTTCGATCGCGACATCGAGGAGTAGCCATGCGCGTCAAGTACTTTGCCGACACCGACACTGCACTGGTCGAGTTCGCCGAGGGTCCGCAGGTCGAGACGCGCGAGCTCGAGGAGGACATCTACATCGACTTGGACGCCGACGGGCACATCGTCAGTCTCACTGTGGAGCACGCTCAGCGGTCCGCGGGCATGGAGGAGTTCTCGTACGAGCGGCTCCCCGCCAAGGCCGGTACGTAGCACCGATGCGTTGAAGACCGGCGAGACAGCGGGCTTCATCGCCAACACCGACTTCGGCTGGTTCTCGCACTTCCTCCACCGCTCCGAGTCGCCGGACGAGGTCGACTTCTGGCAGCCCTCGCCGCACGGCTTCAGGGCGATCTTGCCCGGCGCGCCGTTCTTCTTTCGTCTCGGCGCGCCCCACAAGGCCATCGCCGGCTGCGGTTTCTTCGCGCGCTACGAGCGCGTGCCCGTGTGGCTCGCCTGGGAGTCCTTCGGCGTCCTGAACGGCACCGACACCATCGCCGAGATGACGGCACGCACCCGAGGCGATTCCGCCGCCGCGCGGGGAGCGCCCTCCTCAGCGCTGCTTTGATTCCTTGCTTTCTTCATGGATTGTGCTATCTTCACATGCGCTGTGAAGAAGCGTGAACTAGTGAAGATAGAAGGCGAGCTCGAAGCTCGCGCGTTGGATGTCCTGCGGCGCACCCCCGGCGTGACCGTGCAGGCTCGGTCTCAAGCCGCCGAGCAGGGCGTCGACGCCGTCGTCTCCTACCGCGACGCACGCACGCCTGTGGCGGTGGAGTTCAAGCGGAACGCCAACGCGGCCATGGCGTGGCACCTCGTCCAGCACGCGCAGGCTCGTCCCCAGTGGCCGCTGCTGCTCATCGCCGGCGGGACCACGGCCGAGGCTCGTCGCATTCTCGAGGACCACGGCGTCGGTGTGATCGACGGCGTGGGCAACGCGCATCTCGAGCTACCCGGCTTGCTCCTTCACCTCGAGGGCAAGGGTCGTGCCCGGGCTGCGCAGACCGGAGACCGGCGCACACGACTGGCGGGCAAGGCCGGTGTTGCCGCACAGGCGCTCCTCCTTGACCCCGAGCGTGCCTGGCGAGTTCAAGACCTCGCTCAGGTCGCGAAGGCCTCGGTCGGCCTGGCCCACCAAGTCCTCGCTCGCCTGGAGAAGGAAGCGGTCGTCGTCTCTGAGGGCGCCGGCCCGCAGCGGAGGCGGCGCCTCGTCAACCCCACGGCGCTGCTGGATCTCTGGGCAGAAGAGCACCGCGACCGCTCGACGCAGCACAGTGGCCACCTGCTCGCGCAGACCGATGAGCAGCTCGCTCGACTCGTGGGCACGAGGCTCGGACAGGCTGAGGTCGACTACGCCCTCACAGGAGCCGCCGGCGCGAGACTGGTGGCTCCCTTCGTCACGGCCGTGCCGGTGATCACCGCGTGGGTGCCGGCAACGCTCGACCCACGGGCGCTGTGGGAGGTCACGCAGGCTCGTCCGGCGACTGACGGTCACAACGTCGTCTTCCGCCAAACGGACAACGATGCCGGCCTTGCCTTCCACCGACAGTACGACGAGCTCTGGGTCGTCAACGTGTTTCGGCTGTATGTGGACTTGCTCGCCGATCCGCGCCGTGGCCGGGAGCAGGCCGATAACCTGCGGCGTGAGGTGATCGGCTTCTGAGCCCGCGGGACCACCGCACCCAGTACGACGAAGCGACCACCGCTCGGTGCGAACGGGTGCTCCTCACCCTGCTCGGCGACCTCGGACCCTGGCGCGAGCGTATCTATCTCGCCGGCGGCTTGGCGCCGCGGTATCTGGTGGGGACGCTGCCCGAAGGCGCGAGGCCTCACGTCGGCACCACCGACGTTGACCTGGTCATCGGCCTCGCCCTGGGCGACGAAGCTCCGGAGACATACCGCACTCTCCAGAACAACCTGGAGAGGGCGCACTTCCACCAGAGTGAGCCGAGCTTCCGCTGGGCGCGTGATGTCGAAGGCACGAAGGTGCTGGTTGAGTTCCTCTGCGAGACCGACGCGGTGGATCCGGGCCGCATCTTCAAGCCCAAGGGCGAGTACGCGGGATCGAAGGTCGGCGCCTTCAACGTGCGTGGGGCGCAGCTCGTGACTCTTGACTTCATCGAATGCGAGATAAGGGGAGAGCGGCTCGACGGCGGCGGTCGCTCACGCGTTGCGGTGCGCGTTGCCAACCTGCTGCCCTATGCGGTCCTCAAGATCCTGGCGTTCCAGGACCGACACGAGAACAAGGACGCCTACGACCTCGTGTTCACTCTCCTTCACTACGGTGCCGGGCCGCGCGAGGCGGGAGTCGTCGGCTCGGCGAGCCCGGTCGTCGAGCATCCGCAGGTGCGCGAGGCGCTTGCGCTCGTGGAGGAGCGGTTCAGCGACACGGCACAGGATGGACCCTGCTTGTACGCGACCTTCGTGGCCCTGCCCGGCCACGATGAGGAGTCGGCCAGACTGCGCATGCAAGCGGTGGTGACGGCGGAGGAGTTCCTCGTGGGCTTGAGCGGGTCGCGGTGAACCACGGCGCGTCGCAGACCGTCCAGCCGCGCCTCGGCCAGGGCACCTTCCGCATCGCCGTCACCAGCGCCTACGGCGCCTGCGCCGCCCTCGGGCATGCACTCGCTGCCCGCGCCCCGAGGCCGCGCACGTGCGCCCCTACGCGGACGGCGGCGCGCACGCGCTGCCCAACGGGCTGCTCCTGCGCGCCGACATCCACCGCCTCTACGACACCGGGTACGTCACCGTCACGCCCGACTATCGCTTCCGCGTCAGTCACGACCTCGCCGACGACTTCCGCAGGCGGCCGCGAGTACGAGCGCTTCGCCGGCCGCGCCATCACCGTGCCGCCTGCGCTGCTCGACCAGCCCGACCCCAAGCTGCTCGACTGGCATGCGGCGGAGGTGTTCCGGGGGTGAATGTAACCTCGGCTTGGTGATCGTCATCCTCGTGCGACGCGGCGACTCCGGCTACGCTCGGGGTCGCATGAACCGGACAGATGAACACGATGGCGGAGAACTTGAGCTGGATCTTCTTGCGTTCCCGCTGACTCCGGGTACACTCATGTCAATGCTCCCCGTCGTCCGGGCTTTGGCCCGAACTGACGGGGTTTTTCTTGGGCGATCATGACCTCCGCGCGGGTCGTGGTGTTTCTGGACCACCAGAACGTCTACAAGGGTGCCCGTGAGGCGTTCGACCTTGGTGGTCATCCCAGCCGCTACGGGCAGATCGACCCGCTCAATCTCGCGGAGTCGATCGTCAGCCGCCATCCTGAGGCGAGTCATCTCGTCGGCGTGCGTGTGTACCGTGGGCGCCCGGATTCGGTGCGGCAGCCGCAGGCCTACGGCGCCAACTTGCGTCAGTCTGCTGTTCACGAGCAGCGCGGACGCTGACGTGTCACGGTCATCACGCGCACCCTGCGGTACCCCGCCGGCTGGCCCGAGACCCCGGCACAGGAGAAGGGCATCGACGTCGCTCTGGCCGTCGACTTCGTGACAATGGCGGTCGCGCGCGAGTTCGATATCGGCGTACTCATGTCTACCGATAGCGATCTGGTTCCGGCGTTGGAGGCCGTCGTCAGGCTGAATGGTCGACCGTATCCGCGCTGCGAAGTCGCGGCCTGGTCGCGCCCCGGAGCCTACTCGCGTCGCCTTGGCGTGGCCGGTGCCAAGGTGTGGTGCCACTGGCTCAGGTCCGAGGACTATGCTGCAGTCTCAGATCTCACCGACTACAACTTGCCGACCACCGGATGACTTCTTGACCGTCTGCGTGTACCTGGTGCCGGGGTTCTTCTTGACCGTGCTGGTCCTGACTGAGTGTGTCGGATGCCCATCGAAACGCGCCTCGTGCCCCGAGCTGTCGCCAACGGTCCCGCAGGCGTTCCGTGACATGCCGCCGAAACACGGGGAGGACGTGACGGCACCGGGGCGGCGCGGATGGACGAAGCTCGGATGACGGCGCAGCGCATCGGTGAGGCCGGTGGAATCGTGATCATGATGCCGACGGCTTGATCGTCTTGGCGCGGCGTGATCGCAGTGCCCGCCGCGCCTCACGCCCGTTCTTGCAGCAGCTCCCGCCCGTGGCGCCGGAGGGCGTCCATCAACTGGTCCAGGTGCTCGGCCGTGGTAAGCGGGTTCATGATCGCGACGCGGAGGGCGCCGACGCCCTCGTGCTTGGCGGGGACGATGTAGAACTCGCCGGACTCGATCAAGCGGCGGCGCAGCTCGAGCTGGAAGTCGCCGGCCCGCTCCGGCGGCGCGTTTCGCAGCTCGGCGGGGATGTGGCGGAAGACGACGATGTTGCACTGCGGCTCGTGGAGCGGCAGGAAGTCCTCGGCGGCGGCGAGCTTCTCGTGGAAGGCGCGGCCCAGGGCGAAGGTCACGTCGACCATGTCGGCGAAGAGCTGCCGCCCGAACAGCGACCACACACCCCAGAGCCCGAAGGCCGCCGCCCGCTTGGTGCACTCCACCGACCTCACGCCGCTGTCGTAGTCGGCCAGACCGGGGGCCGCCGGGTCGAAGAGGTAGGGCGCGTCCTGCCGGAAGGCATCGAAGATGTGACGCTTGTCGCGGTAGAGGACGAAGGCGCAGAGGCTGGGCACGAAGAGCATCTTGTGAGCGTCCCAGACGACGCTGTCCGCCAGTTCGATGCCGGCCAGAAGGTGCCGGTGCCGGTCGCTCAGCAGGGCCGCGCCGCCGTGGGCGGCGTCGACGTGCATCCACACGCGGTGGTGCCGGCAGACTGCGGCGATCTCCTCGAGCGGGTCGAACGCCCCGATGGGCGTCGCGCAGGCACAGGCTACGACGGCGACGATCGGCCTGTTCTCGGTGCGGAGACGAGTGAGCTCTTCGTCAAGCTGCCCGGGATCCATGCGCCCGCGCTCGTCCAGCCCGACGCGCACCGTCTGGCGGCTGCCCAGGCCGAGGATGCCGGCGGCGCGCGCGACGCTGTAGTGGGCCTCGGCGTGCACGAGGAGGACGGGCTGGCGTCCGTCGCCGGCCAGCCCCTGATCCCACGCGTCGGCGACGGCCACGTTCCGTGCCGTCAGCAAGCCCGTCAAGTTCGCCAGAGACCCGCCGTGCGTGATCGTCCCGGCGAAGGTGTCGGGTGCCCAACCGATGGCTTCGCCCAGCTCCCGGATCATGGCCAGCTCCACGGCACTCGCCCACGGCCCCATCTCGTAGACGGCCATCACCTGATTGGTGACCGAGCCGACGGCGTCGAACAGGCCGGCGATCGGCACCGGCGCCGGCACCTGATGGCCGATGTAGCGCGGGTCGTGGAGATTGAGGCCGCGCTCGAGCATGACTTTCACGAGGTCGGCGAACCGGTCGGAAACGGCGGCCTCGCCGGCCGCCGTGAGCGGCGCCGCGGCGCGGGCGACCTCGTGCGCGTGCAGAAACGCCCGCGCCTCGCGAACCGCTGCGGCCGGCTCGGCCCACGGCAGCACGGCGCCGTCCGACCTCTCGGCGCGCGCGAGGTTGGCGGCCAGCAGATCGGCCAGCCGATGCCCGGCGTCTTCCAGAAGAGCAGGGTCGTAGGCGGCGGCGATACGCTGCCGAGCCGCGCTGAGCTCGTCTGGGACTGTCGTCATGGCGCGCACCTTCGCTGCGGTTGGTTGTGCGGAGCGGCTATTCTCCGTCGCCCGAAAGCCCGGTGCAACGCGGCACAACCAGACTCGTCCCTACCGGAGCGCCGCCCTCCGCTCCTGATTCTGAGGCTATGGCCGCGACGAACGGTCTCACGGAGGGCGCGGTGGATTTCAGCAAACAAGACTTGATCCGGCAACTCGAGGCGAGCGCTGAGTGGCGGGCGAAGAGGGCCGCGGTACATCCGGATGAGCCCCGCCACGTACGGTCAGCGGAGCTTCTGGCCCTGCCGTCAGACTCGTACACCACATTACGGGACTCAACTTCTACGGTCCACTCGAGCCGTTCTTCGACAAGACCTGGCGACTCAGCGAGATCGAGCCGGTGCTGTGAGGTAGCGCCGGCTCGCCCAGTTCATCGACGAGAGGATCTGGAGCCCGTAGGCCAGCTCGACGTCGTCACCCTTCCAGTGGCGCACCGCGTTGCGCAGCGTCATCGGGATCCTGTCCGTCGGCGTCACGCCTCCCTTCCCGTGCCGTGCGTCGATCTGCACCACGTGGTGCTCGTCGAGCGTGCGCCCGAAGGGGAAGTCGATCTCGATGCCGCCCGGCATGAACACCTGGTCCCCGGCCGCGCCGAACGACCCGTTCGTCCCGCTGAACCCCACGACCCGAACGCCCGGCACCCGCTTGATGCCTTTCGCGACGCCCTCTCCGGAGCTGATGCAGCCGTTGTTGACCAGCAGGACGAGCGGACCGGTGTACTGCGGTGTCGCCGGCTCGATCCAGATGCCCTGGCCCGGGTCGCCGAACTGGCCGGTGGAGTCGTCGCCCACCCAGATCTGGAAGGTGCCGGTGAGGGGGTTGTAGAGGTCGGCGTACTCGTAGAAGGCCTTGTGCTCGTACAGGGATCCCAGGATGCGGCTCGCCATTTGGTCGGAGCCCCCGCCGTTGGAGCGCAGGTCCACGATCACGCCCTGCGCGCCCGCGTCGCGGAAGCTCTGGATGGCCGCGCGGAACTGCTCGAGCGTCCCGGGCGTGTCGCCGGGTACCTCCTCATACGTGTCAACCTCGCAGTACAGGCGCACGTACCCGACGTCCCCGTCCATGATCTTCGACTCGACGGTGCTGTCGGGCAGCGTGCCCCAGGAGAAGACGGAGCCGGCGTTGGTCATGGTGAGCGTCTCGAGGCCGTCGTCGACGGCGGTCAGGCGGCCGGTGCGGAGCGACGACGCGCCGGGGTTGCGGAACGAAACGGCGCGGACCGCGCCCACGGGCGCGCGGACGAGGAAGCGCGTGCGCTCGTAGGCGAGGCGCCAGTCGGTGGCCATGTTGGGGCTGAGCGCCGTGGAGGTGCGCGCCAGGGCGGCGGCGACCGGCCTGTCGCCCCAGGAGACGAGCTCGGCGCCGGTCTTGATGTCGGCCTGGTCCGCGGGGCCGCCGGCCTTGACCCAGGCGGCCACCGTGCGGCCGTTGTCGAGCGTCGTGGCGATGAGGCCGAAGCCGCCGCCGGCGAGCTCCTCCTGTGCGCTCGCCATGAGGGCCTGCCCTTCGGCGTCTTTCGCTTTCACGCTCACGTGGCCGTCGCGGAACTCGTGCGAGAACTGGCGCAGGGTCACGTAGTACGCGATCTCGTCGCCGGCCTGCTGCGCCCGCAGGACCCGCGGCAGGTATTCCGCGTACAGCCCGGGGAAGTCGATGCCCCTCCACTTCGTGAATGCGTACTCGCGCTCCATCTTCTCGTACAGGGCATCGAAGGCGGCGCGCCACGACAAGGGGCTCGCGTCCAGCGGGGACGGCGGGACGTAGCCGGGGGTCGCGAGGCGGACCGACGGCGCCGGCTGAGTCGCTGGCCCGGCCGCCGCTGCAGCCGCCGCCGGCCCGGTCGCCGCAAAGGCAGCTGTCGGGCACAGCGCGAGCGCGGCCATCGCTGCCAAGGTCAAGCTGACTGTCGTCCGTCCCATGTGTGTCTCCCTGGGTCACCCGCTGCCGTGTAGCGGCCTTCGCCCGCCTGCTCAGTGTATCGGCGGCGAGAATCGATTTCCGTAGGTACGGGATGGTGAGCCCCGGCGGGCCGTGCAAGCCCTCCTGCTCCGTCGGGTCGAGCAGCCACTCGCCCAAGGCGCGGCTTGACAAGCACAAGGTCGACGCGAAGTCCGGGGACGCCGCGGCTGCCACCTCAGCTTGCCTCAGGCAGGGGCCGGGGAGAGTCCGGGCGCCCGGCACAACCGAGCGCTATACTCGTGTTCTGCAGGGAGGCTCAATGCGTTATCGAATCGCCATACACCAGTCTGACGAGGGCTATTCGGTCTCGGTTCCGGGCTTGCCGGGGTGCTGGTCGCAGGGCGCCACCGACGCCGAGGCGGTCGAGAACATCAAGGATGCGATCCGTGAGTATCTCGCCGTCGTCGACGAGCAGCTTCGTGGCGAGGAGATCCGCGAGATCGACGTAGCCGTCTGACCTTGCCGAAGATCCCTGGCATCAATCACCTCGATGCCGTGCGCGCCCTGCAGAAGGCTGGGTTCGTGATCGTCCGTCAAGGCAAGCACGTTGTCATGTGGAACGGCACGCGCATCCTGACGATTCCGAGGCACGACCCCGTCGATGCTTTCACGCTCGGTGGGATCGTCCGCGACGCCGGACTCACCGCCGAGCAGTTTCGCGACCTGCTGTAGCACTGCGTGTACGAAGCCGTCGAAGGTTGTCTCTCCGTCGACATCGATCCGCTCACGACCGGCGGCCACGACCGCATCATGGACGTCGCCATGTGAAGTCGGTCTCGGCCCGCGACTTGGTCAAAGCGGTCGAGCGCAAGGGCTGGGTCCTGCTGCGTGTCCACGGTAGCCATCTGATCTGCGGCCGGGAAGGCAGCACAGTCGGTACTTCTTCGGGGGTGAACGCCACCCGGCACGGCCGATCGTCATCCTTGTGAGGAGTGGCCGCTCAACCGAGACTTCAAGACGGCATGAACGGAATCCCACAGCACATCGGCGACGCGCTCAATCTCCAACACCGACCTCACCGTCAGATCTGCATTGGCGCCCGCCGTAGAACCTCCGTCGCGGGCACGCTTCACTGACTCGGCACGAAATGCGACCGCAGCCGAGTCACCAGGAAGTGCAGACCATGAGGACGTTCCAAGTTCGTGGTCGAACGCGATCCCGAGACGAGGCTCCTGGTCGATTACGTCCCTGGCTGGCCCGGTGCGCACTCACAGGGCGCCGATCTCGGCAAGTTGCAGGCGAACCTCCATGAGGTCATCGAGATGCTGCTCGAGGACGGCGAGCCGGCGCTTGAGTCCGAGCTTGTTGAGGTGAGGACGAGCCAGGTCGCCTGACCTTGGTGAAGCTGCCCGTCCTCAAGCCGCGGGAGGTCGTCGCGCTGCTTGAGGCGCACTGATTCCATGAGGTGCGGCAGCGCGGCTCTCACAAGCAGCTCCGCCGCGACGACGGTCGCTCGACCACGCTGTCGTTCCATGGCGGTCGGGTATCTTACTCGTCATCCTGCACAAGATCGCCGCAGATATCCGCCTGACGGTGGAGGCGCTCCTGGCCATCGGGTAGCGGGTGGGGTGCCGCATTGGGCGGGACCCGCCAATGCTGACTGTGTTCACCAAGGCAGCCATGCAGAAAGCTCACTGAGATCGTGCCGGACGGACTTCGGCGCCATGGAAGGGCTGGAAGGCGTGTGGACGCAGGCCGGCACGCTGGAGGCTTGTCGCGAGGAACTGCAGGAAGTCCTGGAGGAGTGGATCATCCTGGGGCTGAAGATGGGCCATCCGATCCCCTCCATCGACGGCGTTGCGCTGGCCTTTCACGAAGTTCCCTGATCCCAGATAGTGGACCAACGGCGCGGACCGAGTTGACCCGTTGTTTCCGCCAACTCGGCTTTGGCGGCCGTATTCGGGCGGGAGGCACCAGTCCATGGTCAGAGAACACCTCCGCGTGCTCCGAATCCCCATGGGGGCGACATCGGGCGGAATCTCTTGCGAGCGGTTCTCAGAGAGGCAGGGATCTCTGCCGCGGAATGGGGGAGTCTGTGACACCTCTACGCCTTCGGCTCTCCCAGCGATGCCCGAGAGCTTCTTCGCGCGCCGCGCGTGCTTGGGGAGCCTGGAGGCAGAGACTCGACTGGTCCCAGTCTCCGCCTGACACGCCGGGCTTGCTCGCCCGCGACGATTCAGCGGTCGAAGAAGTCCATGTCGCCGACGGCCAGCTCACCCGTGGCCGCGATGCGCAGGAGCACGCTGTCGTCAGCCAGGGTGTCGGCGTGCCAGAGGCGCATCTCCTGGGCACGGCTCAGCCGGAGGGTGGGGCCTTGCCGGATCCCCGGCGTGTCCTTGGCCATGAGGTCGCCTCTCCGCTCATACCGCTGCCTGAATGGGCGGGTAGCGCCGGCCGGTCACCAGTAGTCGTCCCCCGCGTCGAGGTCGTCCTCCGCGCCCTCGAGCGCGGTCTGGAACTTCCTGCGCCACTTGACGCTGAGGCTTCTGTCCGCGGAGAGCTCGGCCAGCCTGTCGCGAACGAGGTCGTACGGGAACCCGGTGACCGCCTCAGCCACGCCGCTCAGGTAGGTCCGAGTGTGGTTGGACGACGGGATGCGGCGAAGCTCCGCGGTCAGAGCGTCGACCGTCTCGGGAGTGGGAAACTCCCGGAGGGCGCGCACGACCGGCGAGAGTCGCTCGAGGTCGTCCCGGTAGAACGACAGCAGACCGAGAAGGAACACTCCGGCTTCACGCCGGCCGGCGAGCGCCATCGTCCCCAGTGTCGTGCAGGCGCCGCGGAACTGAGCGGCATCCTCACTGAGAGCCTGCCGAAGCACGCTGTCGATCGGAATCGTACCCGGGTCGAAGAATCCATCAATGACTATCCGGTCCGGCATCGTTCCCTTCCGTCGTCCCTCCGGTGTGCTTCGCCGTCACGTCGCCACCACCATCGTGTTGGTCGCTGCGGTCACATCGAACAGTAAACCTGCGGTCTGAGCGAAGCATCCGGCGCGGCCGCTGCGGCCCGCCTGACACGATAGCACGGAGCCTCGTGGCACGTGCCGTCTCCCGCGTCCGCTGCACGGTTCAACCGGCATTGCGCAGCGCGCGGGCTACGCCCCGACGTTGACTGCACAGTCATCTCCGTCTGCCTCGACAAGCAGGCGCACCGGCAAGGCCATCTGTTCACGACGATCTGGATTCCGGGGGCGTCCCTGAAGGCGATTCGCTTGGGCTGGTGGCGATTCCAGTGGTGCCCGGTCGGCAAGCACTGGTCGCTCGTGGCCCCGGTCAAGGAATCCGACCTGAGCGAGGAAGAGAAGCGCAGGGCCGGTGAGAACAAGCACGTCCGCATCCCCTGACCGTCATCCGTGCGTAGATGAGCGCGCGAGCTGAATCGCGGCAGTCGGCGAGGAACGACCTCAGTTCAGCGCAAGGTCCTGCGGGGAATCACCCACGCAGGATTCCTCGACGCTGGGAAGGACGGCAGCCATGGCCTTTACGATCGTCGTCGGGTACGACGGCTCCGACTGCGCCAAAGCGGCGCTCGACGAGGCCATCGGCTTGGCGCAGAAGCTCTCTGGAAAGGTGCTCGTCACGTATGCCTACGGTGGTCCAAGGAGCTACTCGGGGGCCCCGTTGACGCCCCGAAAGAAGCTCAAGGAAGTGGGCGAGAAGTTGCTCGACGAGGCTCTCGCACACGCCGGCGACGCAGGGACCCTGGTCGAGCCCGTGCTCGTCGACGACAATGCGACTGAGGGCCTGCTCGACGTCGCGCGCCGGCATGGCGCCGGGATGATCGTCGTAGGCTCGCGCGGCCAGTCACCGATCGGCGGCATGCTGCTCGGGTCAACCACGTACAAGCTCGTGCACAGCACCACCGAGCCGCTGCTCATCGTACCGAGTGCCAGGACGCAGCGCGCCGCCGGCTGACGTCCGGCGCGCCGCCGGCGCGGCAGGTTTTGCCCCTTGTCGGTGTGGTGACGCTGTCACTAACCGTCATGGATGGGTCGTCTGGATGCCTCAGGCGTGATCCCCGCCGGGGCTCGACATCGTGTCATTAAGAAGGAGGAGGCCATGGCGAGCACCCCGCCGTCCATTCCACTGCGCGGGGCTGAGCTGGAGGCACCTCCGCCGGGCGTGACGCCGGTCGAAGCGGACAAGGGGCTCAAGCAGAACGCCGTGGGCATGCTCTCGAGCATCGTCATCGGCATCGCCTCGACGGCTCCCGCCTACAGCCTTGCCGTCACGCTGGGCCTGATCACGGCGGTCGCCGGCATCGGCCTCAAGTCGCCGGCCATCATGATCGTCTCGTTCGTGCCCATGATCCTCATCGCCAGCTCCTACTACTATTTGAACAAGGCCGACCCCGACTGCGGCACCACGTTCAGCTGGGTGACCAGGGCTATGGGGCCGAGGACCGGCTGGGTGACGGGCTGGGTCATGGTCGCCGCCGACGTCATCGTGATGGCGAGCCTCGCGCAGATCACCGGCACCTACTTCTTCTTGCTCTTCGGTCTCACCAGCCTCGCGAGCTCGCTGTTCTGGGTCACCGCCGTCGGCGTCGTCTTCCTCGTCATCATGTGCGCGATCACGGCCGTTGGCATCGAGATATCAGCCCGGCTGCAGTGGTTCCTGCTGGGGTTCGAGTACCTCATGCTGGTGATCTTCTCGGTGGTGGCGCTCATCAAGGTGTACGCCTCGCATCCCACCGGCTCGATCCGTCCATCCGTCTCCTGGTTCGTGCCCAACCTGAACCTGGGGGCGCTCTCCGGCGGCGTCCTTCTCGCCCTTTTCATCTATTGGGGCTGGGACACGGCCGTGTCGGTCAACGAGGAGACCGAGCGCAAGTCGGTCGTCCCCGGCGTCGCGGCGATCCTGAGCACTCTGGGCCTGGTGTTCATCTACGTGCTCACGACCACGGCGTCGCAGGCCTTCCACGGACCGGCCTATCTCTCCAAGAACTCCTCCGACATCCTCAGCCCGCTGGGCTCGGCGGTCCTCGGCTCGGCGGCCGACAAGCTGCTCATCGCCGTGGTGCTCACGTCGGCGACCGCGTCGACCCTCACGACTATCCTGCCCGGCGCCCGCACGACCCTCTCGATGGCCTCGCACGGCGCTATCCCGCGGATCTTCTCGCGGGTCAACCCGCGCTTCCAGACGCCGGTCTGGGGGACCGTAATCTACGGTGTCATCTCACTGGTCTGGTACGTCGGCTTGACGCTGCTCAGCCAGAACGTGCTGGCCGACTCGATCGCGGCTCTCGGCCTCACGATCGCCTTCTACTACGGCATCAACGGTTTCGCGGTGCCGCTCTTCTACCGCCATCACGTTCTCAAGAGCGTGAAGAAGTTCGTCCTTCTCGGCGTGTTCCCGCTCCTCGGGGGGCTGATGCTGGCCTGGGTGTTCATCGCCTCTCTCGACCAGCTCTGGTATCCGGCCAACTCGGCGTCGGGCACATCGTGGTTCGGAGTCGGGCCGCCGTTCGTGCTCGGCGCCGTCTTCATCCTCTCCGGCGTGATCGTCATGTTCCTTGCCTCGTGGTTCGTGAAGCGCTCCAAGCCGTTCTTCGCCCGCAAGATGGAGACGGTCGAGGCCATGGTGCCGTATGACGATCCTGAGGACTAG
>CAIOZS010000077.1 GCA_903862845.1 uncultured Thermoleophilia bacterium | reverse complement strand
CGGGCCGCGGCCGCGGCCGCGCCGGCCTCCCGCGGGCTGAGCGCCCGCGAGCATGCGGCGGCGCGCGTGCTCGCGGGCGAGCGGACCCGCTTTCTCGCGCGCTTCGCCGACCACCCGGAGCGCCCGTTCACGACGTCGTTCATGGCGCTGCGCCGCGCGCTCGACGCCTCGGCGCTTCGCCGCACCCTCGCGCGGATGCCGAAGGGCGGCATGCTCCACATTCACTCCACCGCTACCGGGAACGCGGAGTGGATCGTCGCCCGCGCCTTCACCGAGCCGGGCTGCTACATCTACTGGGGCCCGGCGAGCGACACCTACTACCGCGGCCAGCTCGCCTTCTTCCCCACCGCCGGGGCGCCGCCGGGGTGGGTCGCCGCCGCCGAGCTCGAAGGCACCGTGCCCGACGTGCGCAGCCGCCTGCTTCGCCTCTACACGCTCGGGCCCGAGGACGCCTCCACGGCGGACGTGTGGAAGGAGTTCGAGGCCATCTTCACGCGCATCGACGGCCTTGTCTCGTACCGCCCCGTCTTCGTCGCCTACTACCGGCACGCCTTCCTTCGCCTCGCCCGCGACGGTGTCCAGTTCGTGGAGCTGCGCACCAGTCTCAGCGCCGTCCGCGCCGAGGACGGCGGCAGCATCGTCGACGAGGGCGTGCTCGACCTCTACCGCCGGGCGCTCGCCGCCGTGCGCGTCCGCTACCCCGACTTCGACCTGCGGCTCATCCTGAGCGCGCGGCGCAACGGGACGCTCGAGCAGGCCGCCGACAAGCTCGCCCGCCAGCGCAGGCTCGCGGCGACCGCCCCCGACCTGCTGTTCGGCTTCGATCTCATCGGGCAGGAGGACGCCGGCAGCAGCACGGCGTTCTTCGCGCCGGCGCTCACCTCGCTGCCGCAGGTCCCTCTACTGCTGCACAGCGGCGAGAGCCTCTCGCCGGCGAACACGAACGTCAGCGAGGCGCTCGAGCTGGGCGCCCTGCGCATCGGGCACGGCATCAACATGGGCCTCTTTCCCGGGCTCGAGGACAAGGTGCGCGCGGCCGGCGTGACCATGGAGGTCTGCCCGCTCAGCAACCAGGCGCTGCGCTACGTGCCCGACCTGCGCCGGCACCCCGCGAAGGGGTGGCTGCGGCGCGGGATGCGGGTCGTGCTGGGCTCCGACGACCCGGTCGTTCTGGGCAGCACCGGCCTGACCGACGACCTTGCGGCGGCCTACCTCTCGTGGCACCTCGGCCTGCGCACGCTGAAGCAGATGGCGCTGCGCTCCATCAGCGCCAGCACGCTGCCGCAGGACCGCAAGGAGCGCCAGCGCACCATCTTCGCGCGGCGCTGGCGCCGCTGGGTCACCGCCGTGGCCGCAAGCGGCCGTGCCCGCGACGCCGAGGCGCCGCGCCGGCTCGTGCCACTGCCCGTGCTCCGATAGACTCCCGTCCCAGGCGCGCTGCAATCGTGCTGGTTGAGAGCCAAGTACCAGCGCCATGTCGGTTGTCCTGACTCTGGCAACGGCTCCGCCGGGCTCCTGTGGTGACAGGTCCGGTGAAGGGAGAATGATGCTGAACGTCTTGATCGACGCGATGGAACAGGCCATTCAGGAAGTCAGGCACATGCCCGAAAGGGCCGTTCAGGTTTTTCACCACAATGACTCCGATGGGCTCACGTCGGGCGCCATACTCACGCGCGCCTTCGAACGGCAGGGCTTTGAAGTCAGTCGCTTCTGTCTGGAAAAGCCATATCCCGCGGTGCTCGAAAAGGTGTACGAGCAGGAGGGAAAGACTCTCGTCTTTGCCGATTTTGCCGGCAGGATCGCCCCGCTGCTTTCGACCTTGAACCAGGGCAGAAACCTGACCCTGATCCTGGATCACCACGCCGCTGAAGCGGCGACCGATCCGCGAGTCATCAACCTCGACCCCGACCTCTTTGGCCTGAAAGGGGATCGCGACATCTCCGGTTCGACGACCTGCTACCTCTTTGCGCGGACCATGGATCCGGCGAATCGTGACATGGCTCACATCGCCGCTGTGGGAGCAGTGGGAGACGGTTTCTTTGTGGACGGCGCGCTGGTCAGCGAGAACCGCGAAGCCGCAATGGAAGCCGTTCAACAGGGCCTCATCGAAATCAGGAAGCACGATGGTGGGGAGCAGTATCTGCTGAACACTGCAGAAGGTCAGCTACCCGTTGTCGAATTCGGCGATTATCTTGATGTTCTGGGCGGAGTCGGCTACTACCAGCAAGGACCGGATATCGGCGTCGGGGTTTGCCTTGAAGGGACTACGCCGGAGTCGGAGCGCATGGTGCAAGACCTCAGGGCCGTCAGAACGAAGCTCTTTGACGAAGAGATCGCGAGGCTCCAGGCAGGCGCTTTGCAACAAGCGCCGCACGTCCAGTGGTTTGACGTCGAAACTCGCTTCTTTCCGATGGGCGTGAAGATGATCGGGGCATTCTGTGATGCCATCAGGGACACGGACCTCATCGATCCCGGCAAGTACCTCGCCGGATTTCAGACAATACCCGATGAGATCCCGGGCTTCGGCGCCATCGGACTCAACCAGGTCAAGATCTCCATGCGCGTCTCCCCCGCGATGGAAGAAGAGATCCGCGCGGGGCGAGCAATGGGGCTCAACGTGCTGCTTCCCGAAGCGACAACCAGACTCGGCGGCTTTTCGGATGCCTGCCACAGTCTCACGGCCGCCACCACGGTGGCCATTGGCAGACAAGAAGCGCTCATTCATGAAATGGAAACCATCTTGGAAGGCGACGTGCATGGCTGAAGGAACCGGTTTTGGCAAGACGATCTTGATCGGTGATCAGTTCGTCCTCGATGAAGTCCCGGCGATCGTCTCGTCAATCCCCTTGGCAACCGTGACCACGGTGGAACGGATCGACGGCGAGGGATGGATCCTCGAAGACAACCGCATCGAGGTCCCGGGCTACAAGGACAAGAAGAGGGAGCAGCAGAGTCTCTCCATCGACAGAATCCTCGACGTCATGAACATCGACGTCAAAGAGACCCCGATCAAGATCACCGTCGGGGGGACGCTGCTGGCCGGAAGCGGGGTGGGCGCCAGCGCTGCCATTTGCGTCTCGCTGGCGCGCGCACTAGACGCGGAATTCGCCTTGGGCTGCCCGATCGAAGAGATCAACCGGATAGCCTGGCAGGGAGAGTTTCCTTATCACGGGGTTGCGAGCGGAGTCGATAATACCGCCTCAACCTATGGCGGGCTTCTTCTCTTCTGGCTGGAAGATGGAGAGCAGCATTTCGAAAGGATCAGGAGTCCGCGGTCCTTTGAGATAGTGCTCGCCAACAGCGGCGTCACAGTCAATACGGCGGCGCTGGATGAGTTCATCGATCAGCAGAAAACCGGCAATCCGGAGCTCTTTGCAGCGCGTCTCGACAGCATCAGGGCCCAGGCCCACGGCATGAAGAAGGCGCTTGAAGCCGGTGATCTGGAAACCGTGGGCAAGATCATGTCGGAGAATCACAGGCTCCTGGCCGATATGCAGATGTCTCACGAGACTCTCGATCACATGTGCCGGACGGCCCTCGAAAAGGGTGCCTTGGGGGCGAAGGTCACGGGAGGCGGCAGAGGCGGCTACATGGTCTCATTGACCCCCGGAACTGAGCTTCAGAATGCGGTCGCAGCGGCTTTTGAAAAGGAAGGCCACAAGGTTATCCGCACAACAATCGGCGGAAGTTGAGCGCATGCGTCGCGGGGCAGCCTTCCCGGCCTCCGACCAGGCCGGCACCATGACCAGACAGGCGCTCACCGTCCCCGGCGGGCAGGAGATGCGCTGATCAGCCTGCCCGCCCCAGACCGCTTCTTTGCCGGCTACGTCTTTGACCTGGACGGGACGGTCTACCTGGGGGAAGCCCTGCTGCCCGCCGCGGGCGAGACCCTGAGGGTTCTGCGCGCCCGCGGCTTGCGCACGATCTTCATCTCCAACAACCCCACGCACGCACGCGAAGAGTACGCCGCCAAGCTCACCCGCCTGGGCGTGCCGACCTCCGTCAAAGACATCCTGACTTCATCGCTGGTGATGGTGGATTTTCTCAAGCGGCGCCTGCCGGCCGGGCGCCTGTTCGTGATCGGCGAGGAGCCGCTGTGCGCGGAGCTGCGCCGTGCCGGGTTCGAGCTGACCGAGCAGGCCCACGACGTCGATGCAGTGATCGCCAGCTTCGACCGCACCTTTGTCTACCGCAAGCTGCAGATCGCCTTCGACGCCATCCGCGGCGGGGCGCGCTTCTTCGCCACCAACCCCGACCCCTACTGCCCGGTCCCCGGCGGCGGTGAGCCAGACTGTGCGGCCATCATTGCCGCCATTGAGGCCTGCACCGAAACGCGCGTCGAAGCCGTGGTCGGCAAGCCATCCGGCTACATGATCGCTGCCGCTCTGAATCTGATGAACCTGCCGGCCGCGGACTGCGTGATGACGGGCGACCGGCTGGACACCGACATACTCATGGGTCAGGAGGCAGGCATGTCCACCGCCCTGACGCTGACCGGTGCGACTGCTGAAGCGGAGCTGGCGAGCTCGTCCATCCGGCCGACCTACCTCCTGCGTCATCTCGGTGACCTGCTGCCGGCTTGACCCCGCGTCGTGGTCCCGCGCCCCGGCGCCGGGCTGCGCGTCACGTCGTCGCAGCGCGGCCGCGCCGGCGCCGCCCGCGGCGCGACGCCTTCCGGGGTGCCCGCGCCGGGCACCTGCTACAGTGAACCCGTGCACGATCCCTTCATCCAGAGGAGGCGCAGAGTGACCTACTCCGTGATCGACGTCAAGGACTTCGAGGGCCGGCGCACGCCGGTCGCGAAGGCCCTCGAGGCTCTTGCGATCAAGGCCAACCAGTTCGACTCAGAGCCCGGCCAGCTAGGCCACGAGCACGACGAGCTGACGACCGGCCAGGAGGAGCTCTTTGTGCCGCTCCGGGGCACGGGCTACCTACAGATCGACGGCGAGACCGTCGATCTCGAGCCGGGGCGCTACGTGCTCGTGCAGCCGTCCGCCCGGCGCCGGGTGGACGCCGGGCCCGAGGGCCTCTCGTATCTCGTGATCGGTGCTCGCGTGGATGGCACGACCGACTGATCCGGCGGGCAGAGCAGAGGCACGCGCGCCGCGGGCCTTCTCAGACCGGCCGCGCACGTGACGCCGCGGATGCGAGGCGAGGCTCTGGGCATCTGCTGGCCGCTGCCGTCGACTCGGTGCATACTGCGGATTCGACGAACCACACGCTCACGCTGGGCAGTGGTTCCAGCAAGTACACCACGGTGACGTCGTCGCGGCGGTTCCCCAAGCTGTAGACGTGCGCGGGCGCACCGCCGATCGAGGGTCCAGAAGCACAGGGGGAGGCGAAGTGACAGAGGAACCTCAGGCACCGAGGGCGGACGGCGACGCCGGCCCGATCCTCGGCCGCTTCGCCGGGCTCGACCGGCGACCGCTCAATCTCGACGGCCTCTCGCAGGAGGATGACGACGCGGGGCTCGTGGCCTTCGAAAGCAGGCATGATCCGGAGCCGTCGATCGAGATCGACGACGACGGGCGCGTCGTGCTCCTGGACGGCGTGCCGGCCGGCCGCTTCGACGTCATCGACTCCTACATCGCCGGCCACGGGATCGACACCGCGGTCGCCGTCGAGGCGAACTCCCTGCCAGACCTTGAGCTCGCCCGGCTCATCGTCGATCCCGCGACGCCTCGAGAGGTTGTCGTGCGCCTCGCCGGAGGGGCAACGCCGGCCAAGCTGGCCCGCGTCGTCGCGCGCCTGCGCCCCGTGGAGCTGCAGATGGCCATCGCCAAGATGCGGGTCAGGCGCACGCCGTCGATTCAGGCGCACGTCACCAACCTCCTCGACGACCCACTCCTTTTGGCGGCCGACGCCGCCACGGCGGTCGCCTTCGGCTTCAGAGAGCTGGAGACCACCGTGCCCGTGCTCGGCGACGCGCCCTCCAACGCGCTGGCCGTGCTGATCGGCTCGCAGGTCGGCGCCGCGGGAGCCCTCACCCAGTGCTCCATCGAAGAGGCCCTGGAGCTGGAGCTGGGGCTGCGCGGCCTCACCACCTACGCCGAGACCGTCTCGCTGTACGGCACCGAGCGGGTCTTCGTAGACGGCGACGACACCCCCTGGTCGAAGGCCTTCCTTTGCTCGGCCTACGCTTCGCGCGGTCTCAAGATGAGGGTCACGAGCGGCGGCGGCGCGGAGGCGCTGATGGGCGCCGCCGAGGGCAAGTCGATGTTCTACCTCGAGTCGCGCTGCGTCGCGCTCGCCCGGGCGATGGGCGCCCAGGGCGTGCAGAACGGCGGCATCGACGCGGCCAGCGTCGCCGGCTCCGTGCCCGGCGGCATGCGCGAGCTGCTCGCCGAGAACCTGCTCGTGATGCTCCGCGACCTCGAGTCCTGCTCGGGCAACGACGCCCTGGTGTCCGAGTCGGACATCAGGCGCACGGCGCACACGGTGCCCTTGCTGCTCGCCGGCTCCGATTTCCTCTTTTCGGGCTTCGGCTCGGTGGTGCGCTACGACAACATGTTCGGCCCCTCGAACTTCAACGGCGAAGACCTCGACGACTACCTCGTCCTGCAGAGGGACTGGGGCGTGGACGGCGGGCTGCGGCCGGTGACGGAGGCCCGCCTCCGTGAAGTCAGAGAGCGGGCCGCCAAGGCCGTGCAGGCCGTCTACCGCGAGCTGGGGCTGGCCGACCTCACCGACGAGCGGGTCGCCGAGGTCGTGCTCGCGGAAGGCTCCAGAGACCTCTCGCCGCTGGACCCGACGATCGTGCTTGAGGCCGCGGACGCCATCCAGGAGAGGGAGCTGGGGATCCTGGACGTGGTCCGCGCCCTGGAGCACGCAGGGTTCCGCGAAGAGGCCGAGCGCGTGCTGGCCATGGGACGCGCGCGCGTCGCCGGCGACTACCTGCAGACGGCGGCTATATTCGACGAACAGATGCACGTGCTCTCCAAGATCACCGACCCCAACGACTACCAGGGGCCGGGCACGGGCTACGAGGTCACGCCTGCCCGGCGCCTGGAGATGGCGAACATCCGCCAGCAGCGCTCGCGGCAGGACCTGCTGCAGAGACAGGCGGCCGGGGCGGCGGGCCGCTTCCGCCTGGTCGAACGCGGCGCGGCCGAGCCGGGCGTGGACCCTCGCGAGGTCTGCGTGGGCGTGTCTCCGGCGCTCGCCACCAGACTCTGGCTGACGATCTCGGGGCTGCCGGTGGGCGAAGCGCTGCGGCAGATCCTCGCCGGCCTCGAAGAAGAAGGCTGCCTCGCGCGCCTCGTGCGCGTGCGCGCGACCATCGACCTCGGCATGATCGGCCTCACCGCGGCGCGCCTCGCCGGCTCGGGGATCGGCATCGGTCTGCAGGCCAAGGGCACGGCGCTCATCCACCGCCGCGACCTGCCTCCTCTCGCCTGCCTCGAGCTGTACTCGATCGCGCCGCTCGTGACGAAGCAGATGTACCGGGCGCTCGGCACCAACGCCGGCCGCCATGCGAAGGGTCTGCGGCCCGTCCCCGTGCGCAACCCCTCCACGGAGCAGGCCATCGAGGCGCGCTACCACGCCGAGGTCGTCGCCATGGTGGCAGTGGAGCGCGACGAGTGCCTGCCCGGCGCGCCGCCCGTCGAGCTGGAGATGAGCAGATGAAGTGCCGCGCGCTGTCCGGGCGTGCGCTCGCCGACATCACCCTCGAGGCGGCCGCGCAGGGGGACCTCTCCGCGGCCGACCTGCGCATCCACCCGGGCACCCTGCGCCGCCAGGCGGAGGTGGCGGAGCGGCACGGCAATCCGCAGCTCGCCGACAACCTGCGGCGCGCCGCCGAGCTCACAGCTCTGGGCGACGAGGAGCTCCTCGCCGTCTACGAGGCACTGCGCCCCGGGCGCTCCTCGCGCGCCGAGCTGGAGGCGATTGCCGTCCGGCTCGAGGCGGCCGGCGCACCTTCGTGCGCAGCGCTCGTGCGAGAAGCCGCGGCGGCCGGCGCGCGCCGCGGCCTGCTCAGGCCCGGCTGAGCGCCGCCGCCCAGGGTCCCGACTGATGATCGTCGCCGGCATCGACATCGGCAACACGACGACCGAGATCGTCCTCGCCGAGGTCACGGGCCGCTCCGTGACCGCGCTGATCGCGCGGCGCGCCGGGACGACCGGGAGCAAGGGCAGCGCCGCGTCGGTGGAGGGCGCGGCGCGCCTCCTGCTTAGCGCCGAAAAGGCGCTGGGCAAGCGCGCCGCGCTCCTGCTTCTGCCGCCGCTCCGCCCCGTGATCACGCTCTCGGCGTCGCTGCCGTCTCCTCCGCAGGGCGCTCCCCTGCTACGGCGGCTGGACGGCGCGTGCGCCGCGACGCCCGCGGGCCGCGGCTTCGCCGTGGGGGCTCACGTGCCCCTCGGCGAGCTCGCGGGCCGCGCGGCGCCCAGCCGACCGCTCGTCGTGTCGGTGCCCGCGGGCGCCGACTTCGAGGACGCCGCGGCCGGCATCGCCGCGGCTCAGAACGCGCGGCTGCCGATCGTGGGAGCCGTCGTGGCCGGCGACGACGCCGTGCTCATCGCGAACCGCATCCCGCAGGCGATCCCCATCGTCGACGAAGCCGAGCTCGGCGATCTGCCGACGGGCGCGCTCGTCGCCGTCGAAGTGGCCGAACCCGGCGGCCGCGTGCAGGTGGTCGCCGACCCAGTCGCGCTGGTCGCGGCCTTCGGGCTCGCGCCGGCGCAGGCGCCCGCACTCGCCGATCTGGCGCTGAGCCTCGGCGACGCCCGCTGCGCCGCTCTTGCCCTTCGCCGGGAGGCGCCGGCCGCGGCCGCGAGCGGCGCCTGGGGATGGCTCGAATACGACGCGGAGGCCGGCGTGGTCCGCGTCCCCCTCTCCCGCAGCCTCGCGGACTGCGCCGCTTCCATGCGGCCGGGCGCGGTGCGCCGCATCCACGTCGAGCCCGGCGCACCTCTCCACGACGCCCTCGGGAGTGCCCGCGAGCGGGTCCGCGACGTGTTTGCCGTCGACCTGCCGTCGCTGCGGGAGCGCTTCTTCGCGAGACAAGGATCCGTCGAGCTCGGCGACGTGCCCATCTCCGCCCTGATCGCGCCCGCCTCCTCCCCCTCGCCCGCGGAGGCGGCGCTCGCGGAGGCCACCGGCCGTCCGGTGCGCGTGCTGCCCTCCGAAGCTCGGGCGGCCGCCCTCGGGGCCCTGACCACGCCCGGAGCCCCGGCGGACGCGGCGGTCTGCGACCTGGGCGGCGGCACCATCGATCTGGTGTGGGGCGACCAGCGCCTCACGGCCGCCGGCGCGGGGCAGCTCCTCACGGTCTCGGTGGCCAGGGCGCTGGGTCTGCGCGACAGCACCGCCGAGCTCGTGAAACGGTCCGCCTCCTTTCGCGCCGAGGCCCCGCACGTGGTGCACTACGAGGACGGCAGCCGAGGCTTCATCGAGAAAAGCCTGCCCGCGGACTCGCTGGGCCGCCTCTGCACGCTGCGCGGCAAGACGCCGGCCCCCTTCTCCGACCGGCTGGCGCCCGAAGAGTGGCGCGCGCTGCGGCTCGCCATCAAGCAGCAGGTGATCGGCGTCAACGTGAGCAGGTGTCTGCGGTGGCTCGGGGATTCCGCCGCCGGGGGCGGGCCGAGCACCCTCCTGCTCTGCGGCGGAGCCGCGCTGGACGCCGAGTCGGTGCGCATCGTCAGTGAATCGCTGCGGGCCACGGGGACTACCGTCGGGAGGGCCAACGTGAACGGCAGCTACGGGCCCCGCTACGGCGTGGCCCTGGGCCTGCTGCTCGCACTGCGCGCGGCGGAACACGGCGCGGGACGGCCGCACTGACCGCGGGGATGCGGTCGGTGCGGCCGTCCCGCGCGCGCTCGTCGACTATCTGGCGATCGCCTTCGCGGCCCTGGCAAGGACCTCCGGCCGGTGGATGGAATCGTAGACCGGCGTGACCTCCTTGCCTGTCTCGAAGAGTCCGTACACCGCCATCTGCGCGGTCCTCACCGAGTACTCCACCGTGAACACGCAGTCCTTCGGCGCTTCGGCGAACTGGCCGAGGAAGGCGAAGTTCGTGGCGCCCTCCGGCAGGACCTCAGGTCTGTCGCCGAGGGTGCGCGGCATGAACAGGCTGTCCACGTAGGGCATCGCCACGGGAATGCAGTTGACCTTTCCGGCGTCGACCACCGGCTTCATCAGATCCTGGATCTTGAGGTGGTACCACAGCTCCTCGAGCATCTCCCGGCCGTTGCACGCGGCCATGGTCTTCTGGACGTAGTTGCCCGTCTTGCCGGGGTAGAGCCCGTAGCCCCAGAAGGTCTTCACGTCGTCCGGCTGATTGGGGAAGTGCGGCTGCCGCGCAATGACGATGGACATCAGCCAGTTGGAGTCCGTCATGGTGACCAGTCCGCCGGTGCCGTCGACGTTGCCCGAGAAGTTCTCCATGTAGTCGTGAAACGTCGTGTCCTTCAGCGTGGCCGTGTACGAGTACCAGTTCTGCAGATCGATGTGGTCGCAGAACGGACTGGGATCGCCGAACGACGGATCTTTCTGCGCGAGCTTCTTCCAGAGCTGCCAGGAGCCGGACTCGGCAAGGCCCTTGAGCACCGCGGGCCGGTCCCACGTACCGTTGTCCGTGCTTTCCGTCAGCGAACCGTTCGTGATGAACACATAGTCGCTCTCGCCGAGGGCGATCTGGTCGCCGTCCTTGAGATGGAGCATCGTCGCCATCTTGGCGTCGGCGGCCAGGTCGAAGTCGATGTCGACGACCTCCTTACCGAGGTCGAACTGCACGCCGCGCTCGGCGAGGTAGTTCTTCATCGGCAGAGCGACGGAGTGGTACTGGTTGTACTTGGTGCGCATGACGCCGCCCAGCCTGTTCAGCCCATCCACGAGATGGATGAACCGCTTCATGTACCGCCTCATCTCGGCGAGACTGCTCCATTTCTGGAAGGCGAACATCGTCGTCCAGATGTGCCAGAAGTTGGTCGTGAAGAAGTCACGGTCGAACCAGTCTTCGATCCTCTTGTTGCCGAGCGACCTCTCGGAGGCGAAGGTCAGTCTGAGCAGCTCCACCTGCTGCCTCTTGCTGAGCCCGTACGAGGACACATCGAGCCTCTTGCCGTCTTTCAGGAGCCTCGCCTGGGCGTTCGAGACGAACCTCTCGTTGAAGTCGAACGATTCGTCCCTGACCGACACCTTGGGGTCGTCGTAGGAGGGGATGAAGGAGAGCAGGTCCCAGTAGCACTCGTAGTGGAGCTCGTGCATCCTCCCGCCGCGCACGACGAACCCCTGTTCAGGATCACCTGAGCCGTCGAGTGCCCCGCCGACGATCTCATCCTTCTCGAGGATGTGGATGCTTTCGCCGGGAACCCCGGCATCTTTGGTCAGGTAGACGGCGCTCGCCAGGGAGGCGATGCCGCTGCCGATGAGATATACCTGCGCGTCTTTCGGGTTCGAGTTCTTTGCTGCTGCCATGGGCCCTCCGCGTTGTGATTGGTGGAACGCTCTGCGCAGTGGTATCGGCAGCCGCGCCCGCGAACGTGACCGCGATGCCGGCGCAGGGCTCGCGGTCGGGAGGGCCAACGTGAATGGCACCCATGGCCCCGGCACGGCGTGGCCCTGAGCTGCTCCCGGCCTTGACACGTCCCGCGCGCGCTGCTGATACTGCCGGTGCGCGGACGGCGTAATGGGGCCGGCAACAAAAGATCCGGGGGTTGTGCCATGGGATCTGCAGGCAGAGGGTCCGCCCCCACGGGGGGCGCCGGCCCGGTCTCTGTCGGAAAGACGAACCACTTCGTCACCTTCGTCGCGACCCTGGCGGCGGTCGGCGGTTTTCTGTTCGGCTACGACACCGGGGTCATCTCCGGCGTCGTTGTGCTGGTAAAGAGCCAGTGGCACCTCTCCAGCAGCATGCAGGAGATCGTCGTCAGCGCGGTGCTGATCGGCGCCATCATCGGGGCCGCCGTGGCCGGCAAGCTGGCCGATCACCACGGCCGCCGGAAGGTGATCATCGCGGCGGCGGTCGTGTTCTTCGTGGGCAGCATCGGTACCGGTCTCTCGCCGAGCATCGAGTGGCTCATCGCCGGGCGCGTGGTCATCGGCGTGGCCATCGGCTTCGCCTCGTGCGTGGTGCCGCTATACATCTCCGAGATCGCCCCGCCGGAGCATCGCGGCAAGCTGGTCTCGCTCAACCAGCTTGCCATCACCATCGGCATCCTGGGCTCGTACGGCATCGACCGCGCCTTCGCCGATGTGGAGAACGGCTGGCGCTACATGTTCTTCTTCGGCGTCATACCGGCGCTGCTGCTGGGCATCGGCATGCTGTTCGTCCCCGAGACGCCGCGCTGGCTGGTGCGCCGCGGCCTCGTCGACAGGGCGCGCGCCGTGCTCGTGCGCGCCGTAGGCCCCAGCAAGGCCGACGCGGAGCTGGCGACGCTGCAGGCGGCGATGGCCACCGGCCAGAGCGGCAGCCTGCGCGAGCTGCTCGTGCCGTGGCTGCGACCGGCGCTGATCATCGGCGTGGGACTCATGTTCTTCCAGCAGTTCACCGGCATCAACACGGTGATCTACTACGCGCCCACGATCTTTGAGATGGCGGGCTTCGATTCGGCGTCCGCGGCGATCTCCGCCACGGTAATCGTGGGCGTGGTCAACGTGCTGTTCACCGTGGTGTCGCTGTGGCTCATCGACCGGGCGGGACGCAAGCCCCTGCTGTACGTGGGGCTGGCGGGCATGACGCTCAGCCTGACCGTGCTGGGCGTGGCCTTCGCCGCGCAGGCGTCTCTCGGCGCCCTGGCCAAGTGGGTCGCCGTGGGCAGCCTCATGGCTTACGTGGCGGCCTTCGCCATCAGTCTCGGACCCATCGCCTGGCTCATCATGTCGGAGATCTACCCCACCAACGTACGCGGCACCGCCATGGGCATCGCCACGCTCTCCAATTGGGCCTTCAACTTCATCGTCGCCATGACCTTCTTGTCGCTGATCGACGGCCTGGGCCGCCCGGGCGCCTTCTTGCTCTACGCCGCGCTCGGCGTGGCCGGCCTCGTGTTCACGCGCCTGTACGTGCCCGAGACCAAGGGCGTCACCCTGGAGCACATCGAGGCGCACTGGCGCGCCGGCGGCCGGCCGATCGACCTGGGCCGCAAGCCCGCGCTGTAGCCGGCGGCGGCGAGCGAGGAGGGTAGGGAGCATCCATGAGCGATAACGGCGGGCGGCGGCGCGCGCCCCAGCGATATGCGCAAGACCCTCGCGTCGTCCTGACCCTCGACGCCGGCGGCACCAATCTCGTGTTTTGCGCGGTGCAGGGCGAGCGTGAGATCGTGGCACCGGTGACGCTCTCCTCACGGGCGGACACCATCGACGAGTTCGTGCAGCTTCTCATCACCGGCTTCCGGCGCGTGCACGAGCAGGTGCTGGGGCGAGCCGACGCGGGTGTGGCCACGCCGGCGGGCGCCGCGCCCATGGCGATCAGCTTCGCCTTCCCCGGGCCGGCCGACTACGGGCACGGCATCATCGGCGACCTCGTCAACCTGCCGGCGTTCCGCGGCGGCGTGCCGCTGGGCCCGGCACTGGAGGACGCGTTCGGGGTGCCGGTCTTCATCAGCAACGACGGCGATCTGTTCGCCCTCGGCGAGTCGATCGCCGGGTTTCTGCCGTACGTCAACGGCCTGCTGGAGCAGGCGGGGAGCCCGCGGCGCTACCACAACCTGCTGGGCGTCACGTTCGGCACCGGGTTCGGTGCCGGAATCGTGAGCGAGGGCCGCCTGCTGGAGGGCGACAACTCCGCCGCCGCCGAGATCAATCGGCTGCGCAACCGCGTGGTGCCCGCCTGGACGGTCGAAGAGAGCGTCTCGATCAGAGGTGTGCGGCGCGTGTACGCGCGAGAGAGCGGCGTCGAGATGAGCGCCTGCCCAACTCCCGAGGAGATCTACGAGATAGGGCGCGGACGACGAGAGGGCGACCGGCGCGCCGCCGAGCGCGCCTTCGAGGAGCTGGCCATCGTGGCCGGCGATGCGCTCGCCGGCACGAGCTCGCTGGTGGACGGGCTGGTGGTCATCGGGGGCGGCCTGGCGCGCGGGCACAGCCTGTTCATGGCGCGGCTGGTGCGCGAGATGAACGCCGCCTACGACACGGCTCTCGGCGGCCGCCTGCCGCGCTTCGAGAGCCGCGCCTACGACCTCGAGGACGCTGCCGACCAAGCCGCGTTCGTGCGCGGCGACGTGCGCGAGCTGCCGGTGCCGCGCTCCTCGCGCACCGTCCTGTACGACGCCGCCAAAGCCGTGGGCGTGGGAGTCACCGTGCTCGGCACGGGGCGCGCGGTGTCCGTAGGGGCGTACACGCTCGCGCTCGCGCGCATCGACGGCGGCTGAGCCCGCGGCGGCCCGTGCGAGAGCCAGTGGTGCTGCGCGTGCCGGCCTGGAGTTGGCAGGCCGGCCCAGCCGCTCCGGCCTCAGCAGCTGAAGATCCAGGCGACGAAGACGATGAGCACCAGCACGGCCACCACGGTGGTGAAACAGGTCCAGCAGCCGTGCAGCGGCGCGTCGACGAGGCTCACGTTGACATTGATGGGCTCCGCCGGCTGCTCGCCGAGGCGGTGCCCGCAGGCGGCGCAGAAGACGGCGCCGCCGGGACACTCGTTGCCACACGCCTCGCAGCTCGCCACGTTCGTCCTCCCGCCCGGGTCATATACCGTCTTCTCAGCTTAGACCCGGGCGGGGACGGATGAACCGCCGGGCTGCGCCTACTTGCCGAAGTACTTCTCGTAGAGCCGCTCGTAGGTGCCGTCCTGCTTGATGAGCGCCAGGGCATCGTCGATCTTGGTGACGAGGGCGGTGTTTCCCTTCTTGAGCGCGATGCCGTAGGTGTCGCCGCGGGTGAGCACCTTGGCGATCCGCGTCTTCCCGGTCTGCTTGGCGTTGTACTTCGCGAAGGGGGTGTCGCAGATCACCGCGTCGACCTTGCCGGCCACCAGGGCCGCGAACATCGGCGGCTTTTCATCGAACAGCACGATTGCCTTGATCCCCGCGATCCCTTCAGCTTCCTTCTGGTTAGTCGAAGCCTTCAGGACGCCGACGCTCTTGCCGCGCAGGTCGGATACGGAAGCGATGCCCGAGTCGAGCGGCACGAGCAGAGCCTGACCGGACGAGAAGTAGGGGTCGGAGAAGTCGACCTCCGCCTGCCGCTCGGGGGTGATGGTGATCGCCGACATGGCGATGTCGCACTCCCCGCTCTTGAGCCGGGGAAACAGCTCCGCGAACGGCTCGATAGTGACCACGAGCTGCCGGCCGAGCCGATCCGCGATCTCCGCGGCGAGGTCGGCCGAGAAGCCGGTGGGGCTGCCGCTCACGATCTCCAGGAACGCCATGTTCTCGTTGCCCATCATGAGCAGCTTCGCGGTTCCGCCCGCGGCCTGCTTCTGGCCGCAGCCCGCCAGAGCCGTCAGCGCAGCCAGCACGAGCATGATGACGAGGGTCGAGCTCACTCTCTTCATTGCGGTCCCCTTTGTGACAGAGCTTGGCCGGTCCCGGTAGAAGGACGTGCCGGCACTGACTGTCTTCGGCATCTGGAGCGGCGCACTGAAGCGGCGGCCGCGCGCCGCCGCAGACGGGCGGCCGTGCCCGGGTGCCGGCGGCGACTACGGCTGCGCCGGTCGCCTGCCGATAACCTCAAGGGACGATGGGCGCGTCGCCGGCAGCGGCTGCCATGGGCTCGTGCGGGCGAGGTTCACCACGCACTACGGAGCGAGAGGGGAAGGCGATGTCAGCCGAGCAAGCCAGGGCGGGTATCGAGAATGCAGACCGGCGGCGGCTGACGTCTCGGCGCCCCCGCACGCCGCGCACCCTCACGTTCTTCGTCGCGGCACTTCTCGTGTGCCTCGCCACGCTCGCGAGCGTGGCGAGCATCTCGAGGGGCGCCACGCCGACGCTCAGCGCGAGCAAGCAGGCCGAGCTGCAGGCGACCCTCGACGCGCAGATGGCGAAGTACAAGGTCCCCGGCGCGATCGTCGGCATGTGGTTCCCCAGCCTGGGCACCTGGGTGGTGGGCGCCGGCGAGGGCGACAAGAGCACCGGCGCCGCCCCCCAGACCGCGGACAGAGTGCGCATCGGCAGCATCACCAAGAGCTTCACCGCGACGGTCGTCCTGCAGCTCGTCGACGAGAAGAAGCTCGCCCTGACGGACAGGCTGAGCCGGTACGAGCCTTGGGTGCCGGGCGCCCGGCGCATCTCGATCAGGCAGCTTCTCAACATGACCTCCGGGCTCTACAACTTCACGGACGTCCAGGCGTTCTGGACGAAGTTCCTGAAGGACCCCGCGGCCACGTGGACGCCGCGGCAGCTCGTCGCGCTCGCGATCGCCCACCCGGCCGTCTTCCGCCCGGGGCAGAAGTACATGTACTGCAGCACCAACTACGTCCTCCTCGGCATGATCATCGAGAAGGTGACCGGCAGGGCGGCGGGCGACGAGATCACGCGGAGGATCATCGACAAGCTCGGCCTCGAGCACACCTCCTTCCCCATGACCACGGACCTGCCCGAGCCCTATCTGCACGGCTACGTGCCGGCCGCCGGCCAACCGAACGACAGCGCGGATCTCACGGACCTGAGCATCTACTCCCCCACGCCCTTCTGGACGGCGGGCGGTATGGTGAGCAACTTGGACGACCTGAAGACCTGGATGCAGGCGCTCGCCGGCGGCGAGCTCCTCAGCAAGCGCATGCACGCCGCGCAGCTCAAGTTCTCCGCTCCCAACACCAGGTCGTATGGGCTGGGCGTGATGAACGCCGGCGGGGTGGCGTTCGGGCACTCCGGCGAGGTCCCCGGCTACAACTCCTCCATGTACTACGCCCCGGCCGCGAAAGCCCTGAGCATCACGCTGATCAACAGGTATCCCAGCGTGATCGAAGGAGCCGCCGATCAGATCAACTTCGCCTTGATCGGGGTCATGTCGGCCGCAGACCCGCGAATCGGCTACACGTACCCCGATCCGGCCGACTACAGCGGCCTCACGTGGACCCAGGCCTTCACGGCGGCCCACGACAAGCTCTCGCGCGAGTACGCCTTCGGCGACTGGAAGGACGTCGACTGGGCCGGCCTCTACGGCCGCTTTCTGCCGCGCATCGCGGCCGCCCAGGCTGCGGGGGACGAAGCGGCGTACTACCTCGCCCTGCACGAATACGAGTGCTCGATCCCCGACGGCCACATCAGCCTGTCCGCGGAGAGCGCCGCCGTGCCCACGGCCCTCGGCAAGGAGCTGGTTGGCGGCGGGTTCGGGATGGCCGTGGCCGAGCTCGATGATTGGAGGGTCGTCGCCGCCGCCGTGATCCCGGATGGTCCCGCGGACCTGGCCGGGATCGGCGCCGGCGCCGAGATCCTCTCCTGGGGAGGGCAGCCGGCGCGGACGGCGATCGGCCGGGTCGACGTCGGCGCCGTTCCCTACAAGTCCTTGACGGGTGACCTCGGCGACGAAAACCCGATCGCCACGCGCGACCAGTACCGGCTGGAGCAGGCCAGGCTCGTCGCGCGAGGACCCGTGGGCACGAGCGTCCAGGTCGAGTTCAGGAACCCCGGAGCGACGGCGGCTCAGACGGCCACGCTTAAGGCGGTCGATGACGGCGGGCAGACGTTCTCCCTGCTGAACTTCGCCAAGCGTCCCGAGATGTCCGACGCAGTCGACTACCGCATCCTGCCATCCGGGTACGGCTACGTCCTCGTCAGGATGGAGCTCGACCTGTCGGACCCCGGAGCGTACCCCACCCAGGTCTACGAGAGCTTCAAGAAGGCCATTGCCTCGTTCGTCGCGGCCGGCGTCCCGGGGATCATCCTCGATCTGCGCGGCAACTACGGCGGCTCGGATCAGCTCGCCGCCGACATGTGCGGCTTCTTCTACGCCTCCCCCGCCTTCTATGAGGAGCAGGAGTACTACGACAAACGGGACAACGGCTTCCTGCGCATCACGGTGGCCGAACGCGGGCCCGATCCGATCGTCGACCAGATCTCGATCGAGCCGCAGACGCCGCACTACGGCGGACCTGTGGTGGTCCTCGTCAACCCCAACACGAAGAGCTCGGGGGAGGGACCCCCGGCTCGCATCTCGCGGCTGCCGAACGGCACGGTGATCGGCTTCTACGGCAGCAACGGCTCTTTCGGCATGGTGGGCGGTGAGATCGCGCTGCCCGGCGGCTACTCGCTCGGTTATCCCTTTGGCCGCTCCGTCGATCGCCACGGCATCGTCCAGCTCGACAGCAGAAACGGGATCGGCGGCGTGCCCCCCGATCTGCGCGTGCCCAAGACGCTCGACAACGTGCTCGCCTTCGCGGCCGGGACCGACGTCGAGCTCCAGTACGCCGTCAAGTACCTGAAGGAGTCGGGTACGGACGCGGCCGCGGGAGCTCGGGCCAGGTGATGGAGCGCCTGCTCCGCAGCGGGCGCCCGACGCTGCTGCTGTGCGCGCTGGCGTGCCTGCTCTGCGCGCTGCCTGCTCTGCTCGTCGCCTGCGGCGGCGGCCCGGCGGAGAGCCCCTCGGCGGGCGCCGTCAGCCCGGGCGCCGCTGCCCCCGCCGCTCCCGGAGCGACCCTCGGCGGCGGCACCGGCGGCACGCTCACGGTCGGCCTTTTCCCCTGGGTGCCGCGGCTGCGGCAGTTCGAGACGGTCATCGCCGCGGCGTGGGAAGAGCGTCACCCCGGCGTCCCGCTCAAGTTCGTCCTTTGGGACTGCTACGCGTCCGATCCACCGCGCGATCTGGACCTGTTCGTCTTCGATGCCGTCTTCCTCGACTACTTCCAGCAGCGCGGCTACCTGCAGCCGCTCGCCGAGAACGAGCTCGAGCAGCCCGCCGATATTCTCCCCTACGCGCTCCAGGCTGCCCGCGCGGGCGGCACGCTCAGCGGGATTCCTCAGCTCGGCTGCGCGAGCCTCCTGTTCTACCGCCGCGGAGACCACGCCCTGGCGGCGGCCCGCGATCTGGGGGACGTCGTCGCGGCCCTCGGCGAGGGCACCTACGCGGGGCTCAAGCCGCCGCCCGGCAAGGGCCTTCTCGTCGACCTCTCCGATCCCACCGCCGACGCCTGCCTGTACCTGGAGGCGCTGGTCGACACCTACGGCACCTACAGCGCCGATCCGCCGCTGCCGCCGGATGTGGGCTGGCTCGACCCGTGGGCGGTCGACAACGTGCGCGCGCTCCTGAACATGGCGAGCCGCAGACAGGCACGGTACGTGAGCGACGAGCAGTTCCGCCGAGCGGCCTGGTTCGGACAGGGCTTCGGCCGCGCCTACATCGGCTACTCCGAGAGCCTGGCCCTGATGGGCCAAGCCTCCCGGTCGGATGTGGCCTTCAAGCTGATGCCGATGTCGCAGCGCGCCAACGTGCCGCTCTTCTACGTCGATCTCATCGGCGTGAACCGCGCGCTCGGCGTCGGGCCAGAACGCGCCCTGGCCGTCGAGCTGGCGAACCTCATGGCCTCGACGGACGTGCTCGTCGCGGCCATGGGTCCATGGCAGGGCGACGCCTCGCCGCAGTACCTCTTCCCGGTGCGGCGCTCCGTCTTCCGCGCGCTGGAACAGCGCTTCCCGCTGTACGGCGATCTGGAGGAGCTCAGCGCCGGCGCCGAGACCCGGCCCTTCCTCCTCGGCGCCGGCTCGCGGCCCTGGCTCTGGACGATCGGCGTCGATATCAGGCGGCAGGTCTTCGCGACGCCGTGATCGTGCACGCGGATCGGCCACGGGCGCGGCCGCCGCGGCACCGCCCGTCGGCTATCGCCGTGGCGTCCGCCTGCCGATAACCTCAAGGAGACAGTGGGCGACGCGTGCGCCCATCCGTGACTCGACCTGAGAGGAGACTGCGATGTCAGTCGAACAAGCCACCGCGTGCGTCGAGAGAATGAAGACCGACGAGGCCTTTCGCACCAGAGTGATGGCCGCGGAAGATGTAGCGGCGCGCATGGAGCTCATCAACGCCGAGGGCTTTGACTGCAGCGCCGACGAGATCGGCTCGCTTCAGGAGCTGGCGGAGCTCGACCTGGAGACGGTCGTCGGCGGCAGCATCTTCTACTGCGGCCAGGCGTCCCCGGAACAGGAGGTGCGCACGGATCTCGGTGGGGACGCGCCGCGGCTGATCATCTAGCGGCCGCGGCCGATCTGTTCAAGTCGCGGCCGACGTAGGTCAGCAGGCCGTTGTCGGGCGCCGGAAACACCTGGTCCCGCGCGTCCACGGCCGTGAGGTACGAAGTCGCCTCGGGGCTCCCCGGCGCCACGTCGCACACGAACACGGCGCCGCCCGGGAAGCCCCGCGCAGCCGTGCCGAGGACGTGCGCGGCGGCGGGCACGTCGAACCCCGGGATGTCGTAGGAGCCGTCGAGCAGGCGCACGCCGGGATACACGCTCACGACGTTCACCAAGGCCAGCGCGACGATCAGACCGATCAGCGGCGCCCGGGCGCATCGTGCGACATTCATCGTCAGCCCCCACCCTCGTCGACCACGCTCGGGTGGTGCGCTTCCGCCCGCGCCGACCCGGGTGCCGCGGCGCGCGTCTCTCAAGCCGCCCCGGCGCCCGCCTGACCCGCGAGGATCGCGAGGACCTGCAGCGCCGCGGCCGGCAGGTCGGTGCCGGGCCCGAAGATGGCGACGACGCCAGCGTTGTACAGCTCGGCGTGGTCCTGCGGCGGGATAACGCCGCCGATGACGAGCGGCAGGTCCTCCCGCCCGAGGCTCGTGAGAGCCTCCTTGAGGGCGGGCACGAGGGTCAGGTGGCCGGCGGCGAGCGAGCTCGGCGCAACGATGTCGGCGTGCTGCTCGACGGCGTCGCGGGCGGCCTCCTCGGGCGTCTGGAACAAGGGGCCGAGGACGACGTCGAAGCCGAGGTCGGAGAACGCCGCGCCGACCACGTCCTGGCCGCGGTCGTGGCCGTCCTGACCGAGCTTGCAGATGAAGATGCGCGGCGCGCGGCCGTGGCCCCGCGCGAAGCGCGCAACGCCGTCGCGCGCCGCCACGAGGGCCGGCTTGTCCTCCCCATAGGCCGGCGCGTACACGCCCCTGACCAGGTCCGGCGCGGCCGCGTGCCGGCCGAAGACCTTCTCCAGGGCGAGGCTCATCTCGCCGACCGTGGCTTTGGCGCGGGCGGCCTCGAGCGACAGCTCGAGCAGATTGCCGCGGCCGCTCTGGGCGCACGCGGTCAGCGCCCGCAGCGCGGCGTCCACGCGCGCCGGCTCGCGCTCCGCCCTGAGCTGCGCGAGCCGCTGCACTTGCGCGCGGCGCACGGCGCTGTTGTCGATCTTCAGCACCTTCATGGCCTCCGGCTTCTCGACGGCGTACTTGTTCAAGCCGACGATCACCTGCGCGCCCGAATCGATCAGCGCCTGCGTCCTCGCCGCGGCCTCCTGGATGCGCCGCTTGGGCAGGCCCGAGGCGATCGCCTTAGCCATGCCGCCGGCCCGCTCACACTCGACGATGTGCGCCCAGGCCTTGCGCGCCAGCTCGTCGGTGAGCCGCTCCACGAAGAAGCTGCCGCCCCACACATCGATCACGGCGTCGGTGTCCGTCTCCTCCTGCAGAAACTGCTGCGTGTCGATGGCCAGGCGCTCGGAGAAGTCGCCGGGCAGCGCCAGAGCCTCGTCGAAGGCGTTGGTGTGCAGGCTCTGGGTCTGGCCCTGGGTGGCGGCCATCGCCTCGATGCAGGTGCGGATCACGTTGTCGTAGACGTCCTGGGCCGTGAGGCTCCAGCCGCTGGTCTGGCTGTGCGTGCGCAGGTCCATGCTCTTGGGGTCCTGCGGGTCGAACTGCTTCACGAGCTTGGCCCACAGCAGCCGCGCGGCGCGCATCTTGGCGATCTCCATGAACACGTTCTTGCCGATCGACCAGAAGAAGGAGAGCCGCGGGGCGAAGTCGTCGACGCTCAGGCCGGCCTTGATGCCCGTCCTCAGGTATTCAAGGCCGTTCGCCATGGTGTAGCCCAGCTCGAGGTCGGCCGTGGCGCCCGCCTCCTGCATGTGGTAGCCGCTGATGCTGATGCTGTTGAACTTCGGCATGTGCGCGGTCGTGTAGGCGAAGATGTCGCCGATGATGCGCATGCTCGGCAGCGGCGGGTAAATGTAGGTGTTGCGGACCATGAACTCCTTGAGGATGTCGTTCTGGATCGTGCCCGAGAGCTGTTCCTGCGTCGCGCCCTGCTCCTCCGCGGCGACGATGTAGAGCGCCATGATCGGCAGGACGGCGCCGTTCATGGTCATCGAGACGCTCATCTGCTCCAGCGGGATGCCGGAGAAGAGGATGCGCATGTCGAGGATGCTGTTGACGGACACCCCCGCCATGCCGACGTCGCCGCCGACCCGCGGGTCGTCGGCGTCGTAGCCGCGGTGCGTGGGCAGATCGAAGGCGATGCTGAGGCCCTTCGACCCGGCCGCCAGGTTGCGCCGGTAGAAGGCGTTGGACTCCTCGGCGGTCGAGAACCCCGCATACTGGCGCACGGTCCACGGTCGCCCGACGTACATCGTGGAGTAGGGGCCGCGCAGGAACGGCGGCAGCCCGGGCATCGTGTGCAGGTGCTCCAGCCCCTCGAGGTCGGCCGAGGTGTACAGGGGCCGCAGGGGGATGCCCTCCGGCGTGACTCTCTCGAGCTCGCCCAGCGAGCGCCCGGCGAAGGCCGCGGCGCGGGCGCGCCAGTCGGTCAGGTCGCCGGCGACTCGTGGCCCGCCGTTCCACGGCACCTCCGCGAAGTCCGGGATCCTGCCCGTCATAGCACGCCCGCCTCGTGGAGCAGCGCGCGAAGGGTCTCGAGCACGTCGCACCTCACGAAGATGAAGCGGTCGACGCCGGCGGCGCGGTACCTGGCCTCGTCGGCGCCCGGGTTGCCGGCGAGCACGACGACCCGGACGCCGGCGGCGTGCAGCCGGGGCGCGACGTCCGCCACGTCGGTCGCGTAGCGCGCGTCGCTCGAGCAGATCACCGCGACCCGCGCGCCGCTCGCGGCGCAGGCGTCGGCCTGCGCCTCCACGGGCCCTTCGGCGCTCAGCGGCTCGAAGCCGCCCGCCTCGACGAAGTCCTGTGCCCACGTGGCGCGCGCGAGGTACTCCTTGGGGGCGCCCAATCTCGCGAGAAAGACCTTCGGGCGCTCGCCGCCGTGCGCCTCGGCGTAGGCATCGACGAGGTCACGGAGCTGCTCGTAGGCGGCCGCGTAGGGGCGCGCGGGCAGCGCCGCGACGCGTGCGCCCACGCGTCCTGACACGGGCCCGGCGAGGGCCGCCGTGAGCTCCGCGATGGTCGCCCCCGAACGGGCCGCTGCGACGGCCGCGGCCGTCAGCTCGCCGCTGCCGCGCCGCGGCTCGGCGAGAACGCCGCGAAGAGCGGCGCAGGGGTCGGCGTCGCGGCGTTCGCGACGCCACGCCGCCTGCCGCCCGGCGGCCGCCGCGCGCAGCGCGGCGTAGTCCGGGGCCGGGCGGCTGAGCTCGTCCTCGAAGACGTCGGGGTGCGCGCTCACCCCGGTGATCGCCGCCCTGCGCGTCGCGATGTCCTTCTCGCGACGCTGCTCGACGGCCGCGACCCGAGCGCCGATCCGGCCGCTCGCCGCGGCGCGTGCCATCCCGCCCTCGGCCTCGATCTCGCGGAACAGCGCCCACGCCTTCTCGGCCATCTCGTCGCTGAGGCTCTCGAGGAACCACGAGCCTCCGGCCGGGTCCACGACCTCGCCCAGTCGACACTCCTCCTGAAGGATCACCTGCGTGTTGCGGGCAAGCCGCCGCGTGAGATCGTCACCGGCGCCGAGGGCGGCATCCATGGGAAGCGTGATGATGGCGTCGGCGCCGCCCACGGCGCCGGCGAAGCAAGCGGCGGTGCTACGCAGCAGATTGACCCAGGGAGCCCGATGGGTGATCACGCGGCGGCTGGTCTCCACGACGAGGCGCGGGCTCGCGGCGCCGCGTACGTCGGCGCCGCAGGCCTCCATGACCCGCGCCCAGAGCGTGCGCAGCGCCCTGAGCTTGGCGATCGCCTGGAAGAACTTACAGCCCACGGTCTCGTGGAAGGTGATCTGGCCGGCGGCGGCCTCCAGGCTGAGGCCGGCAGCCGTCATGGCGCGCAGGTACAAGACCGCGGTCGCGAGGGCGAAGGCGAGATCCTGCACCGAGCTGGAGCCGGCGTCATGGTAGACGGCAGTCGACACGCGCACCGCAGTCACCGCGGGCTGGTGGGCCGCCGTCCAAGCCGCCAGGTCGGCCATCTGCTCGAGGGCCGTCTCCAGCGGCAGCGGCAGGCTGCCGTCGCGCAGCAGCGCGCCCAGCGGGTCCGCGCCAAAGGCGCCGCGCGCGCCCGGGCCTTCTGCGCCCGGGCCTTCTGCGCCCGGGCCTTCTGCGCCGCGCTCCCCCCACAGGGCGGCCAGCAGGGCCGCGGCGGGAAGGTACGCGGCGCCGGCATCCAGGGACACGGCCTGGCCGACGAAGTGCACGCCGTCCAAGGCTTGGCGCAGCTCGCCGAGGCTGGAGGCAGCAACCCCTTCGCGCCCGCACAGGCCGGCCGCGCCGGGATCGTCCGCGTCGAGCCCGGCGCGCGCCGCCGCGTCCAGTTTCAGCTCAATGGAGGTGGCGCCTTGCCGCAGGTGGGCGAGAGCCGCCGCGTTGGCCGCGGCCGGCTCCGCGTCCGCGACCTCCTGGCGCACGTCCCAGCCGCCCGGCGCACGCCCGAGGGCCGTCATTCCCCTGGTGAAGGGCGGGCTCCCGGGAAAGCCGGACGGGTCGTGCGCCGAGGGCCGGCTCTCCGCAGTGTAGAGCGGCTGCAGGGCGATGCCGTCGTCCGTGTGGCCGACGAGCTTCTTCTCGAACGGCACCCCCTTGAGGTCGGCCACCGCCTTCGCCTTCCAGGCGTCGTAGCCGAGCGGGGGGAAGTCGTCGCGGATGCTCAGCTCGTCAGCGATCACGACCCCAGCTCCGCGCGCGACGCTCACGGCGCCGACGCCCAGGGATCGTCCGCGACCGCCTCGAACTGCCTCAGATCGAGGTCGGGCAGCATCGCGCCGTGATCGATCAGGTTCTGGTGGAGCTCGAAGCAGCGCGCCAGGTCGTGGCGGATGTGCCCCTGGCGCGCCCCCTCGATGTACTTGTGCAGATAGTCGCGATAGGCCGGGTGAGCGCAGTTGTCGATAATGCGCTGCGCGCGCTCGGCCGGCCCCAGGCCGCGTAGATCGGCCAGCCCCTGCTCGGTCACGATGACGTGGACGGAGTGCTCGCTGTGGTCCACGTGTGTGCAGAAGGGGACGATCGACGACACCCTGCCGCCCTTGGCGATGGAGTGGCACACGAACACCGAGAGGCGTGCGTTGCGCTCGAAGTCCCCGGCGCCGCCGAGCCCGTTGAGGAGCTGCGTCCCGCACACATGTGTCGAGTTGATGTGCCCGTAGATGTCGATCTCCATCGCCGTGTTGATGGCGAGCACGCCGAGCTGACGGATGACCGTCGGGTGGTTCGAGAGCTCCTGCGGCCGCAGCACGATGCGCGGCTCAAAGAAGGCGAAGTCGTCGTAGACCTCCTGCAGCTTGTCCTCGGACAGCGTGAGGGCGCAGGCGCTGGCGCCGGTCAGGCGCCCGGCGCGCATCAGGTCGACGCACGAGTCCTGGAAGACCTCGCTGTACATCGTGAACGGCGGCAGGTCCGGGTGCTCGCCGAGGTCCGCCATCAGCGCGTTGCCGACATTGCCGACGCCGCTCTGCAGCGGCAGGAACTCCTGCGGCAGGCGGCCGGCGGCGATCTCGTTGAGAAAGAATCGCACGAGGTGCTCGGCGATTTGGCGGCTGGCGGGGTCGGGCGCACGCGGCGCCGGGCGCGTGCTCGGCGCGTCGGTCTCGACAACGGCCATGATCTTGGCCGGGTCGACGGTGGCGTAGGGCAGCCCGATGCGGTCGAGCGGGTGGCGGATCGGCAGGGGGTCGCGGTGCGGCGGCAGCGGCAGCAGGAGGATGTCGCTGAGCTCGCAGACGCGCTTCGGGTGCCGCCGGTTGATCTCGATGATGACCTTGTCGGCCATCCTCAGGAACGTCGGCCCGTTGCCGATCGCCGCGGTGAAGTAGACGCGGCCGTCGTCGCTGACGTCGCTGGCCTCGATCACGGCGATGTCGACCTTGCCGAAAAAGCCCTCGAGGAGCTGCTGCGAGCAGTGCGACAGGTGCTCGTCGTGGAACTCGATGCGGCCGTCGTTGATCGCCGCCCGGCAGGCACCTTCGGACTGAAACGGCATGCGGAAGCTGACGGCGTCCGCCTCGGCGAGGTCCACGTCCCCCGCCGGACCGGCCTCCGCGCCGGCCAGCACGCGGACCTGGAAGGGTTCGCCGGCGTCGTGGAGCGCGCGCGCGCGCAGCGCCAACGCGCGCGTCACCGCCTGCGGCACGCCGGGGTCGGTAAACCCGCCGATCCCCAGAGTCGCCCCGTCGGGGATCAGCTCGGCCGCCTCTTCGGCGGTCAGCACAGGGAAGTTGCCCATCGCCATGTTCGTCACTCTCCCCGAAAGACGGGAGGGCGCTTCTCGAAGAACGAGGCAACGCCCTCCTTCAGATCCTCGCTCATGAACGCCGCGCGCCGCACGGACTGGATCGCCTCGAACTCGTCGGCGCTCATCGAGGCGCCGGCCGTGAGGTTGCGCAGCTCCGTCTTGACCACGGTCACGGCGAGCGGCGCGCGGCCGGCAATCGTGCCGGCGAGCTCCATGGTCGTCTCCTCCAGCTTCTCCGGCTCGACGAGGCGATTGAGCAGGCCGAACCGGTAGGCGTCGTCGGCCGACAAGGGATCACCGGTGAAGACCATCTCCTTGATGATGTGCAGAGGCAAGGCCCCGAGAAAGTGGGCCATGCCCCCGGTGTTGTAGGAGATGCCGAGCTTGACCGGCGTGATCGCGAACGTCGTGCGCGGCGTGCCGATGGCCAGGTCGCAGGTCACGGCCAGGTCGCAGGCGGCGCCCCAGACGCTGCTGTGCAGCATGGCGATGACCGGTGCCGGGCACATGCGCACGCGGCGCAGCACCCGTTCGAAGCCCGTCGTCCAGGTCACGGCGTCGTGGCCGTCGAGCGGGATCTCGCGGATGTCGTGACCGGCGGACCAGATCTTCGCGCTCGGGTCCGCGGCGATGATCACGACCCGCACCTTGGCCCGCTCGAACTCGTCAAAGGCCGCGAGGAGCCCGGCGCACACGTCGCTGCTCAGCGGGTTCACGGGCGGCTTGCTGATGGTCACGACGCCGATGTCGGCGGCAATGCGCGTCTGAGTCACCGCCGCGGCCGGATTCTCTGCCATGCTCCTCCTCCTGATTCGCCCGCGCGCGCCTGCGAGCGCCCGCTACCCGCCGTTCATCATCCCATTATCGGCGCGGCCGCGCGCGGACGTGAACGCGGCGCCGCGAGCGCGCCGCAAGCGCGGCGCCTGACTCATGCGTCCGGGCGGCCCTGCCGATACTCGTTCTGGACCGCGACACGGATTCAAGGGAGGAACGCCATGAAGATCACGAAGAGCACGTGCCTGGGCCTGACGATCCTGCTGCTGGTGGCCGTGGCCGTCCTGGGCTGCGGCTTCGGCAGCGCAGTCGCCCGAGGGGCTACCGGCCTGCCCGCCGCGGGCGCCGCACAAGCGGTCGCCGCGCCCGCGGCCGGCGACGTCACGCACTCCGGCGAGGGCTACCGCTTCGAATCCAACGGCTGGATCTACCTGCACATCGAAGGCAAGCCCTACGAGCGCGGCTTCCAGCACGGCTACCTGATGGCGGCCGACCTGGCCGAGAGCAGCCGCACGCTGAACTACATCATGATGAACGACACCGGCCAGACCTGGCAGTACTTCATCAGGGCGGCGACGAGACTGTGGACGAAGGACCTCAGCGGCGAGTACCTCCAGGAGATCAAGGGCATCGCCGCGGGCGCCACCAGCGCGGGCACGCCGATGACCTGGCAGGAAGTCCTCGCCTTGAACGGCGAGATGGAGCTCACCGGCTACTGGTACCCCGGGGTGCTGTCCGGCGCGTACGGCGCGGGGGACGACAAGAACCACTGCAGCGCGTTCATCGCCACCGGCTCGTACACGAAGGGCGGAAAGGTCGTCATGGCCCACAACGACTGGGACCACTTCGTCACCGGGCAGTTCGCGAATGTGATCATCGACATCGCCCCGGCGAGTGGCCACCACATCATCATGCAGTCGTTCCCGGGCTGCATCGCCAGCATGACCGACTACTTCGCCACCGACGCAGGGCTCATCGGCACCGAGACCACAATCGGCAACTACAGCGGCTACGACCCCAAGAAGATGCCGGAGTTCTACAGGATGCGCCAGGCCACGCAGTACGCGGACACCCTGGACGAGTGGGTCAGGTACATGCAGGCGGGCAACAACGGCGGCTACGCCAATAGCTGGCTGCTGGCCGATGCCGACTCCGGTGAGATCATGCGCTTCGAGCAGGGCCTCAAGTACCAGAGCGTGGAACGCACGAAAGACGGCTACTACGCGGGCTTCAACGGCGCTACCGACCCCAAGATCCGCAACCTCGAGTGCGGCGGCGACTCCACCTTCTACGACATCAGAACGGCCACGGGCGCCCGCCGCGTGCGGCTGACGCAGCTCATGAACCAGTACCGCGGACAGATCGACACCGAGGTGGCGAAGACCATCCTCGCCGATCACTACGACGTGTACCTCGAAAAGGCCGACAACCCCTGCTCGCGGACCGTCGACGGCCACTACGAGCTCGACCCCTTCCAGTACTGGCAGGCGCGGCGGCCTTACTCGCCGCAGGGCTCCGTCGACGGCAAGGTGATGGACAGCGACATGGCCAGAGATCTGAGCTTCGTGGCGCGCTGGGGCAACGCGTCCGGCATGCCGTTCGACGCCGCGGCGTTCTTCCTGGCGCACCCGCAGTGGGACTACCTCGACGGGTACGTCCACGACAGGCCCACGCAGCCGTGGACGGAGTTCAAGGCGGACGCGCTGTAGGCAGCGGCGCCCTCTGCCTGCGGCGCCGCGGCGGGCGCGCCTCCGGGCGCGCCCGCCGGCATCAGCCGCCGTCGGTGGAGCCGGCCGGCGGCGGCGGCTGATCGGCGTCCCCGGCGGCGTCCGTCACGGCGG
>CAIOZS010000076.1 GCA_903862845.1 uncultured Thermoleophilia bacterium | reverse complement strand
GCCCCGGCGGCGCGCACCTCGCGGCCCCGTCCCGCTGCCGCGCCGCGGGCCGGACGCATGGTCGCGCGCCTCGCGGCGCCGGCCGTGTTCCTCGTCGCCGTGGTGGTCCTGCTCAGCATCGTCTCCCAGTCCGGCGTCTTCGGCGGCAAGGCGCAACCGGTCACGCCCACCCCCGCGGCCACGAGCACCAAGAGCGGCGGCACCCCCAAGCCGAGGAACTACAGGGTGTATGTCGTCAAGAGCGGTGACACTCTGTCGGGCATCGCCGACAAGTTCGGCTCCAGCACCAGCGCGCTCGAAGCTCTCAACCCCAAGATCAGCACCACCACCCTGGTCGTCGGCGCGAAGATCAAGGTCCCCAAGCAGACCCCCTGAGCGCGACGCCCGCCGCGCCGGGCGTCGATCCGCGCGACTTCCTCTGCCCTTGCGGCAGCGGCGCGCAGCGCCCGTCGCCGCGCCGGGCGTCGATCCGCGCGACTTCCTCTGCCCTTGCGGCAGCGGCGCGCAGCGCCCGTCGCCACGCCGGCCGTAGCGGCCGCCCCCCTGCCCACCTCAGCGTGAGGCCTTGCCTCCCGCGCGGGCAGGGCTCGCCGCCGCTCGATGCGCCGGTTCGACGTGTGACGCAGTGGGGACGAGGGGCTCGCTACTATTGCAATGTGGGGAGAAGTGGGGTAAAGTGGCGCCCATGCAGCGACCGATCCTGGTGGGGGAGTACGACTTCACGTTCGATGCGAAGAATCGCATCGCCATCCCCGCGCGCCTGCGACCGGCGTTCGCCGACGGCGTCTACGTGACCAAAGGCCACGAGCATTGCCTCGCGGTGTATGGCCCGGAGGAGTTCAAGGACTACCTCGCGCGACAGATGGAAGGCATCTCCTCGCGCAGCAGCAAGGGCCGCGACCTCATGCGCTTCGCGGCGGGCAACGCCGTGCATCAGGAGCTCGACGGGCAGGGGCGCATCACAGTGCCGGCCCGGCATCTCGAGTTCGCCGGCATCGACCGCGAAGTCAGCATCATCGGCGTCCAGGACCACGTCGAGATTTGGGACCGGATTGCCTGGGCTGACTATCAGTCCCGTCTGGAGGAGGAGGCCGATGCTACCGCAGATGAGCTTGCAGCTTCGTGAGTACGAGATGGCTCTAGCCCATACCCCGGTCCTTCTCGATGAGCTGCTCGAGCTGCTACGCCCGGCGAAGGGCGAGGTGGCCGTCGACTGCACCTTCGGCGCCGGCGGCCACGCCGAGGCGGTGGCGGCGATGCTCGGCCCGAGGGGCCGGCTGGTCGCCGTGGATCGCGACCCCAGCGTCGGCGAGTACTTCCGTGACGTGGCCCGCGCGGCCCCCTGCGAGTGCGAGCTCTACCTCGGCAACTTCGCCGACGTGTTGGCCGCGCGCGACGACGCCTCTGCCGACATCGTCTACATGGATCTCGGCGTCTCTTCGATGCAGCTCGACCGCCGCGAGCGCGGCTTTTCCTACGCCTACGACGCCCCGCTCGACATGCGCATGGACCCCGGGCTGGACGTCACGGCTGCCGACCTCGTGAACACTCTGCCCGAGGACGAGCTGACCGACATCTTCTTCCGCTACGGGGAGGAGCGGTACGCCAAGGGCATCGCCCGCGGGATCGTGCTGACGCGCAAGAAGCAGCCCTTCACGACCACCTGTGAGCTCGTCGAGGTCATCAAGCGCAATATCCCCACGCCCGCCCGTTTCGGCGCCGGCAACCCTGCGCGCCGGGTCTTTCAGGCCCTTCGCATCGTCGTCAACGACGAGCTGCAGTCGCTGGCCCGCGGTCTCGACGAGGCGTACCGTGTGCTGCGCCCCGGCGGCCGCCTGGCGGCGATGAGCTTCCATTCGCTGGAAGACCGCATGGTCAAGGAGCTCTTCAAAGGCCACGCCGCGGGCTGCATTTGCCCGCCCGGCCTGCCGCTGTGCGTGTGCGGGCACGAGCCCACGCTGCTGGTCCTGACTCGCCGGCCGCTGACGCCGAGGGCGCGAGAGACCGAAGTCAATCCGCGCAGCAAGTCGGCCAAGCTGCGCGTCGCCGTCAAGCTCTAGGAGGGCAGGTGGCGGCAGCCGCACAGGCGCGGGACGCGGCGGCGGCCCCGCGCCGACGGGAGCAGCCGGAGCTCGCTCCGGCGCGACCGGCCGCGCGACGGGCGCCGCAGGCGCGGCGCCGCGCGGCGCAGCGCGCCCGCCTCACGCGCGTCTTCGTCGTCTTCGTGATCTGCCTCACGGTGCTCGCGGTGGGACGCGTGTCTCTCAGCTTCGCCGTCGTCCAGAAGACCCTTCAGACCGAGGCCGTCGTGCGCGAGGAGCGCGCCCTCAGCGCCGAGAACGCGCAGCTTGCCGAGCAGCTCGCCCAGATGGGCTCGACCGTGCGCATCCGCCACATCGCCGAGACGCAGCTCGGGCTTGTCGACGCCGATCACGTGCAGTACCTCCGGGTGACGAAGGGCGCACGCATGGCCAAGGTCGCCCAGAGACCCTGATGGCGACCGGCGCCTCAGGACGGCGTCGCGCGCCCGGCCGCGGCGGCGGCCTGCGCTCGCTGACCCGGGTTGCCGCGCGCGGCGGAGGAGTCGCCGGCGGGCGCGGCGTCGACGGTCGCATCCGTCTCCTGCGCTTCGTCTTCGTCGTCTTTCTCGTGCTCGTCGGCGGCAAAGCGGTCGCTCTCGCGTCCTCGTCCGAGAACCTCACGAGGATCGCCCTTCAGCAGCAAACCGCGAGCGTCGTGCTGCCCGCGCACCGCGGCAGCATCCTTGACCGCAACGCGAACGAGCTGGCCGTGGGCAAGCCGGCGCAAACGGTGTTCGCGACTCCCTATCTACTGGACGAGCCCAAGGCGGCGGCGCGCGCCCTGTGCGAGGCGCTGAAGATCACGAAGAAGCCGCAGCAACGGGCACTCGAGCAGGCGCTCGCACGGCCGAAGAGCGGCTTCGCCTACGTGGCGCGCAAGGTCGATCCCGCTCTCGCCAAAGCCGCGCTTGCCTTGGACCTGCCGGGGGTCGGTGCATACGCTGAGGAAGAGCGGTCCTACCCCATGAAGGGTTCGGCGGCCCAGGTGCTGGGCTGCGTCGGCGTCGACGGCAACGGCCTGGCCGGCGTGGAGCTCGAGTACGACAAGCAGCTCGCCGGCGTCGTGGGCAGTGAGGTCGTCGTCCGCGACCCGGCCGGCCACGCGCTGCGCACCGTGAGCGAGAAGCAGCCCACCTCCGGCGCGAGCGTGCGCCTCACGCTCGATGAGGACATCCAGTACACCGCGGAAGACGTGCTCGTGCACACGGTGCGCAACTCCCTGGCCACGGCGGCCACGGCCATCGTGATGGATCCGCGCAGCGGCGAGATCCTGGCGATGGTCAGTGTGCCCCTGGTGAAGGACAACGCCTTCGGCCGCAAACCCTCCAGCGATCGCAACCGCTGCGTCACCGACGTCTACGAGCCGGGCTCGATCTTCAAGCTGGTCACGATCTCGGGGGCGCTCGCCGACGGCACGGTCAACACTCACCAGAGGTTCTCGCTGGCGCCGACCATCACCGTGTCCGACCGCACCATCCACGAGGCGGAGGCACGCGGCACGGTCAACTACAACGTCGAGGACATCCTCGTGAACTCGAGCAACATCGGCGCCGTGACCATCGGCATCAAGATGGGCCAGGCCGCCCTGCTCAAATGGGTCAAGGCGTACGGCTTCGGCAGGCCCACGGGGATCGCGTTTCCGGGGGAATCTGCCGGCATCGTCCCGGCTGCCGATCAATGGTCTGGGTCGACGATCGCGAACCTGCCGATGGGGCAGGGCATCGCGGTGACGCCGTTGCAGATCACCGCCGCGTTCGCGGCGGTGGCCAACAACGGCGTCTACGAGCAGCCCCACCTGCTGAGCCAGGTCGGCACGACGCTCTATCGCGAGCCTCCCGGCCGCCGCATCATCCCCGCGCGCATCGCCGCAAAGGTGCGCGACATGCTCGCCGCGGCGGTCGACCACGGCACCGGCGTCAAGGCGCAGATCCCCGGATACGTCGTCGCAGGCAAGACCGGGACGGCGCAGAAACCGCTGCCCGGCGGCGGCGGCTATTCGAAGACCGACTACGTGGCCTCGTTCATCGGCATGGTCCCGGCTGACCATCCGCGTCTGGTCGTGATGGTCGCGGTGGACTCGCCGCACACCTCCATCTTCGGCGGCGACATCGCCGCGCCGGCGGTGCAGAAGATCATGCGCTTCGCCCTGCAGCAGCTGGAGATCGCACCGTGAGACGCGCCCGCGTGCGCGGGTCTGCGGGGGGCCTCACCGCGGGTGGAGCACAGGGTGCGCTTTGATAGAATCCGCGACGATGAAGCTTGCCGAGCTGCTCGAGGGGGTCGAGGGCGCCACGGTGCGCGGCGACCCGGCCGCCGAAGTGCGGGGCCTCGCCTACCACACGCGTGACGTCACCGACGGCACGCTTTTCTTTTGCGTGCCCGGGCTCAAGGTCGACGGGCATGCGTTCGCGGCGCGCGCCGCGGCCGCAGGCGCAACGGCGTTGGTCTGCGAGCGCGACACCGCCGTGGCGCTGCCGCAGGCGATCGTGCCTTCGGTGCGCCGCGCCATGGCTCTCATGGCGGCGCGATGGTACGAGCACCCGTCGCGCGCCCTCGTCGTCGTCGGCGTGACCGGCACGAACGGCAAGACGACTACGGCGCACCTCGTGGCCGGCATCTTCGCCGCCGCCGGCGTGCCGGCGGCCCTGCTCGGCACGGTGGTCAATCGTATCGGCGGGCAGGACAATCCCGTCCTGCTCACCACCGCCGAGTCGCTCGACCTGCAGCGCATGTTCCGCGAGATGGTCACGGCCGGCGACCGCGCCTGCGCTCTGGAGATCAGCTCGCACGCCCTGGCCCAGGACCGCGCCGCCGGCATCGACTTCGATGCCGTCGTGTTCAGCAACCTCACGCGCGATCACCTCGACTTTCACAAGGACCTCGACGACTACTTCGGCGCCAAGCGCAAGCTGTTCCTGCCCGATGAGGGGCGCAGCGGCACCGCGGTGGCTGTGGTCAACGTCGCCGACGAGCACGGGCGCACGCTTGCCGGCGAGTGCCGCGTGGCGTACGGCGACGGTCTGTGGACCTACGCCGTCGCCGCCGAGGGCGCAGAAGGGCGCGCGGACGCCGCCGGTCACAAAGAACCTGCACCCGACGCCGTCGCCCGCGATCTTGAGCTGCGGGCGGACGCTTCGGCCTTCACGCTCGTCGTGCCTCGCCGCGGCATCGAGGAGCGCGTCACTCTGCTGCTCGCGGCGCGCTTCAACGTCGAGAACGCCCTCGCCGCCGCCACGACGGCCCTCGCGCTCGGGCTGCCCGTCGACGCCGTGCTCCGCGGGTTGGCGGTCACCGAGGGCGTCTCCGGCCGCTTCCAGGCGGTGCGCGAGGGGCAGCCGTTCAGCGTGGTCGTGGACTACTCGCACACCCCGGACTCTCTCGAGAATGCCCTGCGCGCCGCGCGCAGCGTCACGCGCGGCCGGGTGCTCGTGGTCTTCGGCTGCGGCGGCGACCGCGACCGCGGCAAGCGCCCGCTGATGGGCGAGATCGCCGCGCGCCTCGCGGACCGCGCCTTCGTGACGTCCGACAACCCGCGCAGCGAAGAGCCCCTCGCCATCATCGACGAGATCGTTGCCGGCGTCCCGGCGGCGCGCGCCGGCAGCGTGATCGTCGAACCCGACCGCCGCGCGGCGATACGCCTCGCCCTCAGCGAGGCGCGCGCCGGCGACGCGGTCGTCATCGCCGGCAAGGGACACGAACAGGGTCAGGTCATCGGCGACCGGCGGATCCCCTTTGACGACCGCGCGGTCGTCATGGAAGTGCTGGCCGAGCTGCGCGGGGAGTGGTGAGCGCGTGCTGCCGCTGACACTCGCGGAGATCGCCGCCGCCTGTGGCGGACGCCTCGCAGGCGGCGACCCACAAGCCGTCGTCGGCGCCGTCCGCACCGACTCGCGCCGCCTGTCGGGCGGCGAGCTGTTCGTGGGGCTGAGCGGCGACCAGTACGACGGCGACGCCTACGCCGCGCAGGCCCTTGCGGCCGGCGCGATGGCGGTGCTCGTCCGCGCCGCGGCGGCGGACCACCTGCCCCGCGACGCGCCGCGGATCGTCGTCGCCGACGGGCTTGCGGCGCTGCAGCGCCTGGCCACCGAGGTGCGCCGGCGCGCCGGCGCCAGGGTCGTGGCGATCACCGGCAGCGCCGGGAAGACGTCCACGAAGGACATTCTCGCCGCCCTGCTGCGGCCCGTGGCGCGCACGGTGGCCACCAGCGCCAACCTGAACAACGAGATCGGCGTCCCGCTGACGCTCCTCGACATCGGGGAGGCCACCGAGGTCGTCGTCGTCGAGATGGCCATGCGCGGGCGCGGGCAGATCCGCGAGCTCGCGCGCATCGCCCTGCCCGACATCGGCGTGATCACCAACGTCGCGCCCGTGCACCTGGAGCTAGTGGGCACCGTCGACGACGTGGCCGCCGCCAAGGCCGAGCTCCTCGAGGAGCTGCGCGGAGGCACGGCGGTGGTCCCGCACGCGGAGCCACTCCTCGATCGACACGTCACCCGATTCCGCGGCCGCGTGGTCACGTTCGGCGGACCCGAGGCCGATGTGCACCTTGTGTCCACGGAGGCGCGCGGCGATGCCACCCATGTCCTCGTCGACGCGTTCGGCCAGCGGGGCACGCTCGACTTCAGCTTCACAGGCAATCACTATCTTCAGGACGCCCTGGCCGCCCTGGCCGCCTTCATGGAGCTGGGCCATCGCTTGGACGAGGCCAAAGAGGGCGCCGCTCAGGTCGCCTTCAGCGACCTGCGCGGCGCCCTCTCGGCACTTCCCGGCGGCGGCCTGCTCCTCAACGACGCCTACAACGCCAACCCGCTGGCCATGATGGCCGCCGTCGACCATCTCGTGGGCATCGCCGCGGGGCGTCCCGCGGTCGCCATTCTCGGCGACATGTACGAGCTCGGACCCGGCGCCGATGCCTTCCACCGCGCCGTCGGCGAGCACTGCGCCGCCGCCGGCGTGCGCGTGGTGGCCATCGGCGAGCTGGGTCGCGGCTACCTCAGCGGAGCGCCCGGCGAGCGCTGGTTCGCCGCCGCCTCCGAGTGCATCGCGGCGCTGCCCGAGCTGGCGCCGGCCGGCAGCGCCGTCCTCGTCAAAGCTTCACGCCTGCTGCGTCTTGAGCGCGTCGCGGAGGCGCTCGCCGCCGGCGCGCCCGTTGGCGCGGCGGACGGCTTCGCTGCCGGTGCGAGTCCGGCGCCCGAGGAGGGCGACGATGCTTAGAGCCATGGGCGCCAGCGTCGTCGCCATGGTCTTGATGCTCATCATCGGACCGCCGTTCATCCGCTGGCTGCGGCTCAACGAGTTCGGCCAGAACATCCGCGAGGAGGGCCCCGAAGGGCACAAGACCAAAGAGGGCACGCCGACCATGGGCGGCGTGCTCATCTGGTTCGCCGTCCTTGTCCCCTTCATCATCTTCAGCCGCTTCTCGGTGGCGTCGCTCACGGTCATGATCGCCGCTCTCGGCAACGCCGCCATCGGCTTTGCCGACGACTGGATCAAGATCGTGCGCAAGCGCTCGCTGGGCCTCGCGGCCCGCTACAAGCTCCTGCTGCAGCTCATGCTCGCCCTGTTCATCGGCTTCATCGCCCTGCACTTCGTGGGCCTCGACACGCGCGTCGACGTGCCGTTCACGTCGTACCGGCTCGAGCTCGGCGGCCTCGGCTTCTACGCGCTGATCTTTCTCACGCTGGCCGGGTTCAGCAACGCCGTCAACCTCACCGACGGCCTCGACGGCCTCGCCGCCGGCACCTCGGCCATCGTCCTCGTGGCGCTCGCCGGCATCGCCTTCATCATCGGCCGCAACGCCAACGACCCGGGCATCACCGACCTCATGGTCGTGTCCGGCTGCGTGGGCGGCGCCTGCCTCGGCTTTCTCTGGTACAACACCTTCCCGGCCGACGTGTTCATGGGCGACACCGGGTCCCTGGGCCTCGGCGGAGCCATCGCCGGAATGGCCGTGATCACGCGCACCGAGTTCGTGCTGCTCATCATCGGTGGCCTCTTCGTCATCGAGGCGCTGTCGGTGATGGCCCAGGTGGTGTCGTTCAAGCTGTTCCACCGCCGGGTGCTCCTGATGGCGCCGCTGCACCATCACTTCGAGCTCAAGGCCTGGTCGGAGACCAAGATCATCGTGCGCTTCTGGATCATCGCCGCCATCTTCGCCGGCGCCGGCTTCGCGGCATACTACGCGACCTTCTAGGGAGAGCTGACGGTGGAAATCGACGACGTCCGCTGTCTGGCCGTGCTCGGCCTGCGGCGCAGCGGCCGGCCGGCAGCGCTGCTCGCCCGCCGCAAGCTGCCGGCGGCGCGCATCGTCGCCCTCGACGAGGGCGACGCGCCGCCGGAGGGCGCGGCCGCCGAGCTGCGCGCCGCCGGCGTCGAGGTCCTGCTCGGAGCGGCGGCCGTGCTGCCCTCCGCGGTCGACCTTCTGGTCAAGAGCCCCGGCGTGCCCAACGAGAGTGCTGCCGTGCAGGAGGCATTGCGGCGCGGCGTCGTCCTGTGGAGCGAGGTCGAGCTCGCGGCGCGGTTTCTCGGCAATCGCCTCATCGGGATCACCGGCACGAACGGCAAGACCACCACCACCGAGCTCACCGGAGCCATCTTTCGCGATGCCGGGCTGCCCGTGGCCGTGGGCGGTAACGTCGGGCACGCGCTCGCCGGCATGCCGGACGCCGTGCCGCTCGCGGCCACGGTGGTGGCGGAGCTCTCCAGCTTCCAGCTCGAGCACATCGAGCGCTTTCGCCCCGACGTGGCCGTGCTGCTCAACCTCACCGAGGATCACCTCGATCGCCACGGCGACTACCGAGGCTACGTGGCCGCCAAGCTGCGCCTCTTCGAGAACCAGGTCGAGGATGATGTGGCGCTCCTGAGCGCGGGCGACCCGGGCATCCTTGTGGAGGCCGCGGCCGGACGCTTCGCGGGCCGCGGCCGGCGCCTGTGGTTCTCGGCCGAGCGCGGTCGCGAGGCCGCGCCGGGCGGCGGACCCCTTGACGCCGGCGTCGAGGCCGGCGGCCGGCTCTGGCTCCGCCTCGAGGGACGACGCGTCGGTCTGTGCGCGGCCGCCGAGCTGGCGCTGAGGGGCGACCATAACCGGCAGAACTCGCTGGCCGCGGCCGCCGCGGCCTGCACCTTGGGCGTGCCCGCCGCCGCCGCCGCCGAGACCCTGCGCAGCTTCGCCGGCGTGCCTCACCGTCTGCAGGTCGCCGGCATCGCCGGCGGCGTCACCTACGTGAACGACTCGAAGGCCACCAACGTCGACGCCACGCTCAAGGCGCTGACCGCCTACCGCACCGGGGTCTACCTGATCCTCGGTGGCTACGAGAAGGGCGCGGACTTCGGCGCCCTGGCGGCGGCCACCGAGGGGCCCGTGAAGCAGGCCCTGCTGATCGGCGTGACGGCGCCGCGGCTCGAGGCGGCGTTCGCCGCCAGAGCCGCCGCGGCCGGCTCGCGCGCCACTCCGTACGTGGTCTGCGGCGCCCTCGAAGCGGCAGTGCTGCGCGCCGCGCGTGAGGCCGCGCCGGGCGACGTCGTGCTGCTCAGCCCGGCCTCTGCGAGCTGGGACCAGTATAGGGATTACGAGGAGCGGGGCGAACACTTCCTCAAGCTGGTAAACGAGCTGCGAGGAGTTGGCCCATCGTGAGTCCACAGGGGCGCGGCGTGGGCAAGGCGGATCTGGACCACGCCGACTGGGCCGCGGATTCGCCCGCGCGGGAGCGTCGCGCGCGCTCCGAAGGGCGCCCCGCCGAGCGCCGCCCCCGCGCCGGCGCAGCGCCGGCGCCGGAACGCCGGAACGCCCGCTCAGAGCAGCGCCGGGGCGGCCCGCGCGACGACGACGCGCCGCCTCGCCGGCGGTCGACCGCGCCCCGCCGCGCCACGCGTCGCAAGGCTTCCCTGATGCCCGGCCCCGGCGTCGCCGAACGCCGGGCCCTGATCCTCGTCACGTTTCTGCTGGTCGTCTACGGACTGGTGATGGCCTACAGCGCCTCGTCGGCCGAGGCCTACTTCCAGCACGCTTCGAGCTTCTACTTCGTGAAGCGGCAACTGCTGTGGGTGCTTTTCGGCGTGGCTGCGATGTGGGTCCTTTCGCGCGTCGACTACGCCTGGTGGCGCCGCGCCGCGGTGCCGCTCGGCGGTCTCGTGCTCGTGGGCCTCCTCGCGGTGCTCGTGCCCGGCGTCGGCAGCGTCGTCAACGGCGCGCGCCGCTGGATCATCATTGGCGGACAGGGCATCCAGCCCAGCGAGCTCGCCAAGCTGGCGGCCGTGGTGCTGGTGGCCGCCCTCATCGTGCGGCGGCCGCGCGAGCTGGAAACCCCGGCCGGCTTTCTGCGGCTCGTGGCCATCACGGTCGTGCCTGCCGCGGGCCTCATCATGCTGGAGCCCGATCTGGGCACGACCCTCGTGCTGGTCGTCGCCGTGGCCGCGGTCCTCATCGCCGCCGGGGCGCGGCTGCGCTACCTCTTCGGCCTCGCCGCCGCCGGCTGCCTCGCCGTGCTGGCGCTCATCGCCATCGAGCCCTACCGATGGGAGCGTCTGGTCACCTTCTTCGACCCCTGGAAGGACCCTCAGGGGAGCGGCTTCCAGGCCACCCAGTCGCTGATCTCCATCGCCTCCGGGCGCATCTTCGGCGTCGGCCTCGGCAACTCCGTGCAGAAGTTCGGCTTTCTGCCCGAGCAGGGCACCGACATGATTACCGGGATCATCGGTGAGGAGCTCGGCCTCATCGGTCTCGTCGTGCTGCTCGCCCTCTACGTGACCCTCGCCTGGGCGTGCTTTCGCATCGCCCTGAACTGCAAGGAGCTGTTCGGCAAGCTGCTGGCCACCGGCATCACGGCCATCATCGTCGGGCAGGCGTGCATCAACGTCGGCGCCGCCCTGGGGCTGCTCCCGCTCACCGGCGTGCCGCTGCCTCTGGTCTCGCTGGGCGGCACGAGCCTCGTGGTCGTGCTCGCCGGCCTTGGCATCCTGCTCAACATCGCGACCAACCGAAGGAGCTACATTGTCGTCAGCGCTCAGCGGCAAGACCGTGCTGCTCGCGGCGGGCGGGACCGGCGGTCATCTGCAGCCGGCGCTCGCCGTCGCGGCTGAGGCCGCCGTTCGCGGCGCCCGCGTCGTCGTCGTCACGACGCCGGGGCAGGTGGAGCGCGTGGCCGCCGAGTACCAGACGTTCGCTCTTGAGCTCAGGGGCTTCTCGCGCAAGCTGGCGCCGCGTGAGCATCTGACCACGCTGCGGCTGCTGGCCGCCGCCGTGCCGGGCGTCGGGCGCATTCTCAAGGAGGTGCGGCCCGACGTCGCCGTCGGCGGCGGCGGCTTTGCCAGCGGGCCGGTGGTCGCGCTGGCCGCGCTGCGCGGCATCCCCGGCCTGGCCCTGGAGGCCGACGCTCATCTCGGCGTCGCCAATCGTCTGCTGCGGCCGTTCGTGCGGCGCGTCTGCCTGAGCTTCCCGATCGCCGGTCTGGAGCCGCCCAAGTACGTCCTGACGGGGCGGCCCCTCGGGCCGGCGCAGCTCGCGGCGACCGCCGCCGAGGGCCGCGAGGCCTTCGCCCTGCGCGCCGACCTGCCGGTGGTGCTCGCTTTCGGCGGCAGCCAGGGCGCGCAAAGCATCAACCGCGCCTGCATCGACGCCTTCGGCGGCCGCGAGCTCGGCTTTCAGCTCGTGCATGTCTGCGGGCCGCGCAACCACGACGCCGTGCGCGCTGAGCTCGAGGCCAAGGGCGAGCGGTTTGAGCGCTACCGCCTGGTGCCCTACACTGACCGCCTGGCGGCGGCGATGGCCGCCGCGGATCTCGTGGTGGCTCGCTCCGGCGGCTCGGTGGCCGAGCTGGCTGCCCTCGGCAAGCCGGCGATCCTCGTGCCTTACCCGCATGCGACCGCCGATCACCAGCGCAAGAACGCGCGCTGGATGGTGGAGGGCGGCGCCGCCCTGCTGGTCGACGACGCCGAGCTCGGCGGTAACCTGATCGGCAGGCTCGTCGCCGACCTGCTCGGCGATCCCCGGCGCCTGGCGGCGATGGCCGCGGCCAGCGCCGCGCTCGGGCGCCCCGACGCCACCCGCCGCGTCGTCGACGAGATCGAGAAGATCGTGACGAGATGAGGGGACGATGAACGACGAGAGCGCGCGCGACTTCCCGCAGCCGGTGCATTTCATCGGCGTCGGCGGCGCCGGCATGAGCGGTATTGCCATGGTGCTCGCCAAGCTGGGCGTGCGCGTGAGCGGCTCTGACCTCAAGACGTCGCGCTACACGCGGCACCTGGAAGAGGCCGGCGTCGTCGTGACCATCGGCCACGAGGCCGGCAACCTCGGCGCTGCGGCGCTCGTCGTGATCTCTTCGGCGATCCCTGAGGGCAACCCCGAGCTGCGCGCCGCGCGGGCCGCCGGCTTGCCCGTGCTGCGGCGTGCCGAGATGCTGGCGCGCGTGATGGCCATGCGGCGCGGCATCGCGGTCGCCGGCACGCACGGCAAGACCACCACCTCGTCGATGATCTCGCACGTGCTCTACCAGTGCGGCCTCGACCCCACCTTTCTCGTCGGCGGTGAGCTCAACGACATCGGCTCCAACGCCGGCGTGGGGCAGGGCGAGTGGCTCGTGGCCGAAGCCGACGAGAGCGACGGCAGCCTCCTGTTTCTGCGTCCCGAGGTGGCGATCGTCGCCAATGTGGAGCTCGACCATCACGCCAACTACGGCTGCCTCGACGACGTGCACGACGTGTTTCGCCGCTTCGTGGCGCTCCTGCCCGGCGATGGGCTGCTGGTGCTCGTCGCGGGCAGCGGCGGAGAGGGGCTGGCCGACCACACGCGTGCGTCCGTCGTGCGCGTCGGCATCGACGCCGGCGACCTGCGCGCCGACGTCGCGCGCGTCGACGACCGCGGCAGCGAGTTCGGCGTGCTCGAGGGTGGCCGGGAGATCGCCCGGCTGACTCTGCGCGTGCCGGGGCAGCACAACATCCTCAACGCCCTCACCGCCCTTGCCGTCCTGCGTCATGCCGGCGTCACCCCGGCGGACGCCGCGCCGCATCTGGCGACGTTCAGCGGCGCCGCGCGGCGCTTCCAGGAGATGGGTCGCCACGGCGGCGTGCTCATCGTGGACGACTACGCGCATCACCCCACCGAGATCATCGCCACGCTCACGGCCGCCAAGCAGGGCGACCACGGGCGCGTGATCGCCGTGTTCCAGCCACACCTTTTCTCGCGCACGCGCTACCTGCAGCGCGAGCTCGGGCAGGCGCTCACCTTGGCCGACGAGGCCGTCGTCACCGACATCTTCCCGGCGCGGGAAGAGCCGGAGCCGGGCGTCACCGGCAAGCTGATCGTGGATGCCTACCTGGCGGCCCGGCCCGGCGGCCCGATCTCGTATCTGCCGCGCCTGCACGACGTGGTGCGCAATCTCACGCCGCGCGTGCGCCCCGGCGATCTCGTGCTCACCATGGGCGCCGGCGACGTCTTCCGCGCCGGCGAGCAGCTCCTCGCCGCACTCGCCGGGCAAGGGGAAGACCCCTCCGGCGCGAATACCCACTCGTAGCTGTCCTCCCGCGAGAAGGTTCGGCGCGATGGCCCAAGGAGGCGGCGCGAGCCGTCCGAGATTCCGTCTGCTTCCTACCGTGCTGCTCACCGCGGCGATCATCTTGCTGCCCACCGCGGTCTATGCCTGGGGTCGCAGCTCGTCGTCGTTCGCCATCCACAAGGTCGTGGTCAGCGGCGCGAAGCTGGTGCCGCAGCGTCGTGTTCTGCGGCTTCTGAATAGGGACTACCTCGGCGGCAACTTGTTCACGGTGACGACCAAGGACGTGCGCGCGTCTCTGGCGCCGCTTGCCTACATCTCAGACGCGCGCGTGGACCGCGACTTTCCCGGGACTCTGCGGGTCTCCGTCGTCGAGTACCGTCCGGCGCTGTACGCGCTCGCCGGGAGCCACTGGTACGTCATCGCCGACGACGCCCACGTGATCTGCGAAGCGCCGCCGGCGAAAGCAAAGAAGACGGTCGCCACGGTTGGCGCAGCTGCGGCCGGGACCACTGCTGCGCCGTCTTCCGGCGCGGCGACGGAGACCACCGCGACTGTCTCCGCCGCGGACGCGGCCGCCGGGCTGCCGGCGCCGACCGGTAAGGCGGCGCGGCTGCTCGCCGCTCTCCAGGCCGGGCCGCCCGGCGCTACCTTGCCGCTGCCTCGCATGGCCGTGCGCGGCTCCGTGACCGCCGGGACGACGCTCGCCGATGCTGGCCTTCGCGTCGCGCTGGCCGTCGTCGCGGGCTTGCCGCGGGCCTTGCGCGACAGCCTGGCCGTGGTGGAAGTCGCCGCAGAAGGCCAGCTCACCTTGCGCTTCGCCGGGAATCCCGTCGTTGTGTGGGGAGGCGCGGAGCGCATGCTGGCCAAGACGCTGGCTCTCCGCGTCGTTCTGGACCGCTACGCGACGGCCTCCCAGAAGTGCGCCTTCGTGGACGTGTCGATCCCGGACAGGGTGCTGGCACGCCCCATCCTCAAGTGACGCTGGAGGGTACTCTCGACCTCTGGTTGAAGGTAGGTGTAGGCGTGCCGCGATGAAGCCGCTGTTTGACACCCCACAAGGGCGTCAGTATGGTAGGCTCAAGGCTGGGGAACCGGCAGTTCGGTGTTCCCCTCGCTCCGTGACAATCGCTGCAAAGCGTCATGTTCCCGGGTTGCGTATGGGGGATCCGGCGCAACCCTCAATCGGCACATGAGGGTGTGCGGCAGACCTCGACGGCGAGTCTCGACCACGACAGGAGGGTCAGCACCATGATGGACGCTTCAGCGAACTACCTCGCCGTTATCAAGGTCGTCGGCGTCGGCGGCGGCGGCACGAATGCCGTCAATCGCATGGTCGACGCGGGCCTGCGCGGGGTCGAGTTCATCGCCGTGAACACCGACGCCCAGGCGCTGCAGATGTGCGACGCCGACGTGAAGATCCACATCGGCAGCAAGATCACCCGCGGTCTGGGCGCCGGTGCCAACCCGACGATCGGCTATCAAGCCGCAATGGAGAGCAAAGACGAGCTTCGCGATGCCCTGAAGGGTGCCGATATGGTCTTTGTGACGGCGGGCAAGGGCGGCGGCACGGGGACAGGTGCGGCGCCGGTCATCGCGGAGCTGGCCAAGGAGCTTGCGGCCCTCACGGTCGGCGTGGTCACGCGCCCGTTCGCTTTCGAGGGCAAACGTCGCGCCCGGCAGGCATCGGACGGCATCCAGTCGCTGCGCGAGAAGGTCGACACGCTGATCGTCATCCCCAACGACCGTCTGCTCCAGGTGGTCGAGCGCCGCACGTCTGTCATCGAGGCGTTCAAGGTCGCCGACGATGTGCTGCGTCAGGGCGTCCAGGGCATCACCGATCTCATCACCGTTCCCGGCCTCATCAACCTGGACTTCGCCGACGTGCGCACGATCATGAAAGATGCAGGCTCGGCGCTCATGGGCATCGGCGTGGCCGGTGGCGAGAACCGTGCCGTCGAGGCGGCGCGCGCCGCGGTCAGCTCGCCGCTGCTCGAGGCGAGCGTCGAAGGTGCGCGCGGCATCCTGCTGAACATCACCGGCGGCAGCGATCTCGGGCTCTTCGAGATCAACGAGGCCGCCGAGATCATCAGCAGCGCCGCCGACGCCGACTGCAACATCATCTTCGGCGCCGTCATCGACCCGTCGGTCGGCGACGAGGTGCGCGTCACCGTCATCGCCACCGGCTTCGACCGAGATACCGCGGTCGTGGCGCCTCCCTCGCGGGAGACCGCGGAACGCGAGCCCAAGGGCAATCCGCTGTTCGCCGCGGAGCACAAGCCGTCGTTTGACGTGGACGACGACGTCCTCGACATCCCGAGCTTCCTCCGCGACCGCTGACCCGCGGACTCACAGCGGCGCGTCCGCGGCGAGTTGCGCCGCCTCTCATGGTCGGGTACGCTGTACCGCCTGACGGCCCCCGACGGGCCGCGGACGCCGTGACACAATGAGAAAACACAGAAACCTCATCATCATGCTCGTGATGGCCGCCCTGGTCGCGGTCTCGCTGTATTTCATCATCCCGCCGGCCGTGAAGACGCACCTCGGGCTCGACCTCCAGGGCGGCCTTCAGATCGTGTACCAGGCCAAGACCGCCGACGGCAAAGCGCCTTCCACGGCGCAGCTCGACCAGACCATCGGCATCCTCAATCGTCGCGTCAACGGGCTCGGCGTCACAGAGTCGGCCATCCAGAAACAGGGCATCGACCAGATCTCTGTGTCGCTGCCGGGCGTCAAGGACGCGCAGCAGGCGCTGGACCTCATCGGCAAGACCGCTCAGCTCGAGTTCTACAAGGACGACGCGCAGTCGCGGCCGGTCGGTCCGGTGGCGACCAAGGACGAGGCCCTCAAGCAGCTCAAGAGCCAAGGCGCGTCGCAGGCCGAGATCGACCAGCTCGCGGCGAACGGCAACACCGCCACGCATGCGCTCATCGTGAGCCCGGCCGACACCGTGAACAACCAGCCTGAGAAGTGGTACGTGTACAAGCGACCGCCGGCCATGACCGGCGACGCCGTCTCCGGCGCTACGGCCGGCTTTAACAGCCAGACCGGCAAGCCCAACGTGCTCATCGACTTCACCAGCGCCGGCAGCCAGAAGTTCCAGGCGATCACCCGCGAGCTGTACCGCGCAGGGCTCCTCAAGAGCACGCCGCAGACGTTCGCGATTGTGCTCGACAACGTCATGGAGTCAGACCCCATGATCGACTACACCGATCCGGGCCTGCGCGACGGCATCAGCGGAGGCGCCGAGATCAGCGGCGGCAACATGACGGTCAAGGAGTCGCAGAATCTGGCGTTCGTGCTCAAGACTGGTGCTCTGCCGGTCAAGCTCGAGCCCACCTACCAGCAGCAGGTCTCGGCCACGCTGGGCAAGGACTCCCTGAACCAGGGTCTCATCGCCGGCCTCGTCGGCCTTGCCATCGTCCTCGTCTACATGCTCTTCTACTATCGCTTCCTCGGTCTGGTCGCCGACCTCGCGCTCATCGTCTACGGCATCTTGCTCTGGGGTCTGTTCAACGCCATCCCCGTGACCCTCACCCTGCCCGGCATCGCCGGCATGATCCTCACGATCGGTGTGGCCGCCGACGCCAACGTCGTCATCTTCGAGCGCATCAAGGAAGAGGTGCGTCACGGCAAGACCGTCCGCTCGGCCGTCAACTCGGGCTACGCGCGCGGCTTCAAGACCATCCTCGACGCCAACATCCTCACGATGCTCACGGCCGCCGTGATCTTCGTGTTCGCCACGGCCTCGCCGAAGGGGTTCGCACTCACGCTTATCCTCGGCGTGCTCGTCAGCATGCTCACGGCTGTGCTCTTCACGCGCGCCATGCTCGGCGTGTTGGCCGGCTTCGCGTTCTTCAGCAACCCGGCCTTCATGGGCGTCAAGACGAGCCAGATCGAGGCTGAGGCCGTCGCCGAAGGCCGCGCGGCCGCGTCACGGCGCCGACGCACCGCGACCGCCACGTCCGGTGACGGCAACGGCCAGGGCGCGCCGGTTCCGGCCGTCGAGGGCGTCGTGACGGCGCCGGGGGCGCCCTCTCGCGGCGCGTCTCCCGCCGCGCGGCGGACAACGAGCACGCGCAAGAAGAAGAAGCGGAGATAGCCTGTGAACTTCTTCCGCCGTATCTACAGCTTCGATTACATGGGCCACAAGAAGTGGTGGTTCACGATCTCCGCGATCATCATCATCGCCGGCCTCATCAGCCTGTTCGCCAAGGGTGGCGGCAACCCGGTGAAGGGCCTGAACTACGGCCTCGAGTTCAAGGAGGGCACGCGCATCTCGGTGGCCTTCGAGAAGCAGCCCTCTCTTGCCGAGGTTCGCCAGACGGTGGCCCAGGCCGGCTACGCCGATGCCCAGATACAGGAGTCGGCGAACGTCGCCGGCTCGAACCAGAACGGGTTCCAGATCCAGACCGTAGCACTGTCGACCACCGCGCAAGGTCAGCTCAAGCAGGCGCTCAACAGCGCCTTCACGATCACCACGTCCAACGGCAAAGAGATCTTCAACCTGGAGACCGTGGGTGCGACGTTCGGCCGCCAGGTCGTGAGCTCGTCTCTCAAGGCGATCGCCATCGCCCTGCTTCTGATCCTCGGCTACGTGAGCTTCCGCTTCCAGTGGAAGTTCGCCATCGGCGCCATCGCCGCCGAGATCCACGACCTTCTCATCGTCGTCGGCATCTATTCGCTCACGGGGCGCGAGGTCACGACCGCGACCATCGCCGCGGTGCTCACGATCCTCGGCTACTCGCTCTACGATACGGTCATCGTCTTCGACCGCATTCGCGAGAACCAGCCCAAGCTCAGCCGCATGCCCTACGGCGACATGGTGAACGCGTCCATTTGGGAGACGCTGACACGCTCCATCAACACGACCATGATCGTCCTGCTGCCGGTGGTCTGCCTGCTCCTCTTCGGCGGCGCCACGCTCAAGGACTTCGCCTTCGCGCTGCTCGTCGGCATCCTCTCGGGGGCCTACTCGTCGATCTTCGTGGCCAGCCCGATCCTCACGCTCCTCAAAGAGCGCGAGCCGCAGTACCGCAAGCTCAAGCTTGCGGCGCGCGCCGACGAATCCTGACGCAGCCGCGGGCCGGCCGCCGACCCGGGTCGGAGTCTCGTCCTTGTGCTGAGACCGTCTCGACCTGCGCCTGAGGCTGCGCGGCCGTCCATCAGGCTACCGCAGAGGCTCACTCGCGAACCTGCCAATTCTCCCAGCGCACGCTTTACACGGCGCCCGCCGTGCCCTAGCGTCGCGGCAGCGCCGGCAGACGGGGCGGCAGGGTCTTCGGGGCGATGGTGCGCCACGTGATTCCCACCTCGCAGCACGGGCTCGACACAGGGAGGTAGCAACGGTGGCGCGTCAATCAGGCGGACCTCACGAGTTCGTCGCGCGCAAGGCCCGGCTTCGTCTCGTCAGTCCCCGGCCGCCGGCCGCGCTGCCCCCAGTCCTGGAACTGGCCGGCGAGCTCGATCTCGACACCGTGCCCGACATCGATCGCTTCTTGCGGCGCAACCTGGGGCCGCTCTACCACCAGGACCACCTCGTGATCGATCTGGCGGCGGCGACGTTTGTCGATTCGAGCTTCATCGCTTTCCTCGTGCGCCTGGTGCACGACCAGCGGGCCTCGCGAAAGGAACTGGTGCTCGTGCGGCCGGCGGGTCAGGTGCGGCGCGTTCTCGCGCTGGTGGGACTGCCCAACGTGGTGCCGGTCTTCGAGGCGCTGGACGAGGCGGTGAGCGCGCTGATGAGCGGGCGCCTGCCGGTCATCCCGCCGGCCTTCAGCGCGGCGCCCGTGTGAGAGTCGCGGTCAGCTTGCGCGCCGCGCGCCGCGCATGTCGCCCATGCGGCGCGCGACCATGACGCGCGCCTGGAATGCCCTCATGCGGCAAGCGTCGCTGCAGTACTTCTTCGCCGGATTCGTGGTCGTGAACTCGCGCGCACACGGCTCGAAAGCGCAGCGGCGGCCGATCTCTTCGCGGCGGCTCGACTTGCGCGCGCTGCGATGGAAGTCGTCCTGCCAAGCGCCTCCGTGAAGGGCGCACACGCTGGACGGGTTGTAGGCTGACAGGCGAGTCCCGCAGCCATCGACAATACAGATTCGCCCGATCCCGTATGTCCTCGTCTTCAACATGTCGTCCGCCACACTGAGGAAACTGCGGCCGCGAAGGAACTTCGGGCTGCGGTCCTCCATCGTCGTCGCCCTGGGCGAGCGCCTTGTGCGACCTGGCGGCGCCCGCCTTCTAGCGTCGTGGTACGGCCGAGGCTTTCAGGGTACGGCCGCCTTGACGGCCTCTCCGCGGGACGGGTAGATACCGAAGATGCGGTCGAGGCCGGTGATCTCGAAGATGCGGATGATGTTCTCGTCGGTGCAGACGATGTCGAGATTGCCGTTGCGCGGCCGCACGCGTTTTGCGCCGCTCACGAGCACGCCCAGGGCAGTCGAGTCGATGAAGGTGACCTGCGACAGATCGACGATGATCTTGCGGGCGCCGCCCTCGATACCGTTGACGAGGACTTCCTTGAACTCAGGCGCCGAGTAGATATCGATCTCGCCCACGAGGACGACCACGCCGACGTCCCCGACGAGTGTCTCGTAGCCCACGCTAAACTGCGGCCTCTCCTCCATACGCGCCTCCCCCCGTCCAGATTCGCGACGTCACCGGGTAGAAGACCCGGTGCATGTGAGCCTTTAGTTTCCTGAGCCGTCCGGCGCTAAACCCGGCCGGGCTGGGGCAGCCGGGCGCTGCGACCCAGGAGAGCGCCGCCGTGCCATCTTCGGCCGGCGCTCAGCGCGGCGCCGTGGGGAGGAGCTCCTCCGTGCCGGCGGCGCCGCGCAGGGCGTAGGCGGCGATCATGCGGTCCGTGACCCACTCGACGGGCGCGCGGTCGTCGGTCCACGGCCGCGCCGCAGGCGCGGCCGTGCGCAAGTCACGCGCGAAGAGGCGCGCGTCCGGCAGCAGGGCCGCCGGCGCCGCCAGAAGGCGAGCGGTCATGACCGCTCGCGACTGCGGCGCGCTCAGGCCCACGACGAACTGGTTGAAGGTGAGCGCCTGCCAGGTGACGACCTGGGGGAGCTCTGTGGCCAGCGTGCCGGCCACGGCCTCCGCGAGGCGGTGGTCCCCCGGCACCGTGGAGACGTTGAGCGCCACGATGCCGCCGGGGCGCAGCCGCTGCCGTACCAGGCGGAAGAACTCGCGGGTCGCCAGGTAGAAGGGCACGTAGGGTTGCCGGTAGGCGTCGATGAAGATGAGATCGTAGCGCGCGTGGCTTTCCTGCAGGAAGGGGCGCGCATCGGCGGTCACCACGGTGAGCGCGGGGTTGTCGGCGAGACCGAAGTAGCGGCGCCCGACGGCACTCACCGCCGGGTCGATCTCCACGCCGTCGATGCGCGCCTCAGGGTAGTAGACGCCGAAGGCGCGCGCCGTGGTGCCGGCGGCGTTGCCAAGAATGGCAACACGCGCCGCCGGCCGGCCGAGTAGCGGCGGCGCCGTGAGGAACATGTCCCACTCGCCGCCGGTGAGCACGGTGTCGGCGCGCCACAGTGAGTGGATGGCGAGACCTTCGTTGAGGTACAGGCGGCGCTCGGTCCCCTGCTGCACCACCTGGATGAACTGGTAGCGGGACTCCTCCTCGTGGATGAGACCGGTCTCGGCCTTGACCACCCCCGGCGGCAGGGCGAGGAGCGCTGCGATGGCGGCCGCCGCGACGAGGCCCGGGACAAGGCGGCGGCGGCCCAGCAGCGGTACGGCGGCGAAGGCGATGATCGCCGCGGCGCACAGCATCGTGCGCTGCGTGCCGATCAGCGGGATGGCGACGAGCGCCGCGAGAAAAGTGCCCAGGATGCTGCCCGCGGTGGACAGCGCGAAGATGCGGCCGGCGACGCGGCCGGCGTCGGCCACGCCGGTCGCCGCGAGCCTGACCGCGAACGGCGTGACCATGCCGAGCAGCACGACCGGCGGCGCGAACAACGCGAGCGCCGCCGCAAATGAGCCCAGCACGGCGCCGGTCGAGAGCGTCTCGATGCCGCGTACCGAGAGGTCGAGAAAGGGCCGCGCGACGAAGGGTACCGCGGCGATCAGCGCCGCCGCGGCGATGACGATCGTCGCCAGGAGAGTGGCGGACGGGTGCCTGTCGGCGAGCCTGCCGCCGAACCAGTAACCCAGTGACAGCGCCGCGAGGATCAGGCCGATGATGTTGGCCCACACGGCGGTGGATGATCCGTAGTAGGGCGCGAGTAGACGAGAGGCGCAGATCTCGGTGGCCATCGAGCCGATGCCGGCGAAGAAGACGAGCGCGGTGAGGGCGTGGGGGCGGGGTGCGGCGGGTTCCGGGCTCACGGTGTCAGAGTCTACTCGAACGCCGCGCGCGACGCGCTGAGCCGGGGAAGATGGTGGAGGTAAGCGGGCTCGAACCGCTGACCTTCTGGCTGCCAGCCAGACGCTCTCCCAGCTGAGCTATACCCCCACCGAAGGGCGCCGGCAGTGCCGGCAAGCAAGGAAGTATACCCAGCCTCGCAGTGAGTGGCAACTTCGGCCGGCGCGCTCCAAAGGTGCGGCGAACGGCGGCGGGGAGGATGCCTGCAGCGGCGCGCGGCCGGCGCGGCCGCGCCGTCGGGTACGGCCGCGCTCGTGTAGAATCAGGCGCTGGGCGCCCGGGGGCCTCGCGGCCGCGGGCGCGCCGCGGACGGCCGCCAGAGAGGACCACATGGATCGACGCTACGACCCGCAGGCCATCGAGCAGAAGTGGCAGCGCATCTGGAAGGAACGCGACGCCTACCGCACCTCCGACGAGAGCGACAAGCCCAAGTTCTACTGCCTCGACTTCTTCCCGTATCCCTCCGGCGACGGCCTCAGCGTCGGCCACTGCCGCAACTACGTGCCCACGGACGCGGTGGCGCGCCTGCGGCGCATGCAGGGGTTCAACGTCCTCCATCCGATGGGCTGGGACGCCTTTGGCCTGCCGGCCGAGAACTACGCGATCAAGATGGGCGTGCACCCGCGCGTCACCACGGCGCGCAACATCGCCAACTACCATCGCCAGATGGACCTCATCGGCCTGTCGTTCGACTGGTCGCGAGAGATCACGAGCTGCTTCCCCGACTACTACCGCTGGACGCAGTGGTTCTTCCTGCTGCTCTACGAACGTGGCCTCGCGTATCGCTCGACGGGGCAGCAGTGGTGGTGCCCGAGCTGCAGGACGATCCTGGCCAACGAGCAGGTCGAGCAGGGCAAGTGCTGGCGCTGCGGCAGCGAGGTGACCAAGAAGGACCTCGAACAGTGGTTCCTGCGCATCACCGACTACGCGCAGCGCCTGCTCGACGACCTTGGGACGATCGACTGGCCCGAGCAGATCAAGCTGATGCAGACCAACTGGATCGGGCGCAGCGAGGGCGCCGAGGTCGACTTCGGGCTGCCGGGTCGTGAGGACGCGCTGACCGTCTTTACGACCCGCCCCGACACGCTGTTCGGCGCCACCTACATGGTGCTGGCGCCGGAGCATCCGCTGGTCGATGAGCTCACCGCGCCGGAACAGCGCGCCGCGGTGAGCGCCTATCAGGACCAGGCGCGGCGCCAGAGCGAGATCGAGCGCCTGAGCACGGAGAAGGAAAAGACCGGCGTCTTCCTCGGCGCCTTCGCGATCAACCCGGTGAACGACGCGCCGGTGCCGATCTGGATCAGCGACTACGTGCTCACCGGCTACGGCACCGGCGCCATCATGGCGGTGCCGGCGCACGACGAGCGCGACTTCCAGTTCGCCACCAAGTTCGAGCTGCCGATCGTCGAGGTCATCGCGCCGCCGAGCGGGGCGCAGGGTGAGCTCGCCGAGGCCTACAGCGGCGACGGCTTCATGGTGAATTCCGGGCAGTTCGACGGGCTGGCGGCGCCGGGCGCGGCCTTCGAGGCGGTGGTCGCCTGGCTCGGCGCGCGTGGCGTCGCTCGCAAGAAGGTCAACTTCAAGCTTCGCGACTGGCTCATCAGCCGCCAGCGCTATTGGGGCGCGCCGATCCCGATCGTGCACTGCGACGCCTGTGGGCCGGTGCCCGTCCCGGCCAACGAGCTCCCGGTGCTCCTCCCCGACCTTGAGGACTACCACCCCACCGACGACGGCCGCTCGCCGCTGGCCCGTGACCCCGAGTTCGTGCGCGCCGCGTGCCCGCGCTGCGGCGGCCCCGGCCGCCGCGAGACCGACACCATGGACACGTTCGCCTGCTCAAGCTGGTACCATTTTCGCTACGCCTCGCCGCGCGACGAGGCCGCCGCCTTCGATCGCGACAAGGTCGAGCACTGGCTGCCCGTCGACCTCTACGTCGGCGGCGCCGAGCACGCGGTCATGCATCTGCTCTACGCGCGCTTCTTCTGCAAGGTCGCGCAGGACGCCGGCTACGTGAGCTTCGGCGAGCCCTACGCGAGGCTCCGCAACCAGGGCATGATCCAGGCCGAGGACGGCCAGAAGATGAGCAAGAGCAAAGGCAACGTGGTCACGCCCGACAGCGTGGTCGAGCAGTACGGCGCCGACGCACTGCGACTGTACGAGCTCTTCATCGCACCCTTCGAGCAGAGCGTCGCCTGGAGCGACCGCGGGGTGCAGGGCTGCCTGCGCTTCCTGAGCCGCTTCTGGAACCTCGTCGCCGGGGTCGTGGAGGCGCAGGGCAGCGGGGCGGCGGCGGACGCGGCCGAGGCCGAGAAGGGCCGCCGGGTTCTGCGCACGCTCAACAAGACGATCCGCAAGGTGACCCACGACCTCGAAGCTTTCCGCTTCAATACGGCGGTCTCGGCGTTGATGGAGCTGCAGAACGAGGTGCTCGAGGTGTGGGCCGGCGCCAGGGGCGCGCTCACGCTCGCGCAGTGGCGCGAGGTCGTCACCGACATGACCCTGCTCATGGCGCCGATGGCGCCGCACATCGGCGAAGAGGTCTGGGAGCTGCTCGGGCACGGTGACACGGTGCTCGACGCCGCCTGGCCGGCCTGGGACGAGGAACTGGCCGCCGACGACGTCGTCACCGTGGTCGTGCAGGTGAACGGCAAGCTGCGCGACCGCCTCGAGGTGCCGGTGGACGCGGAGAAGGACGGTGTGCTCGCGCAGGCGCGGGCGGCCGCCAACACGGTGCGCTTTCTCGAGGGCAAGCAGGTCGTGAAGGAGATCTACGTGCCGGGCAAGCTGGTTAACTTCGTCGTGAGGTAGGCCTGCCGAGGGCGGCGCGGCTCAAGGGCCGGGGAGGGGCGACAGCGCCTCTCCCCGGCCCTTGCGCGTCTGCCCAGAGGGCGGATCCGCGCGGGCCGGGCGCTCGTCGCGCGCGGACGCGGCGCCCGGCGCGGGCCGGGCGCTCGTCGCGCGCGCGGCCGGCGCTCAGTGTCACCCCCTCGAATCCCCCCTCGGGGGCGATGACGCGCGACTCGCCTGGGTCTAGCCTTTCGGGAACTGGCGCGCCGCACGTCGCGGGCGCCTGCGAGGTTCTCGTCCGCGTTCCTCCTGGAGGTGGCCATGCAGCTCCCGCGTCGTCAGATCTACGCCTACGTGGCCATCGCCGCGGTCGTCCTGGCCGTCGGTGTGCGCTACGTCGTGCTGCCGAAAGCGGCTGGCCCGGCCGGCGGCGAACCGCTGGTGCTCGCCCCAGCGTCCCCGCCGCCGGCTTCTCCGGCCGTCGCAGCCAGTCCGTCGGCGGCGGCCGACGTGGTCGTCTACGTGTGCGGCGCGGTCAAGTCGCCGGGCGTCGTGCGCGTCCCGGCCGGCGCCCGCGTCGCCGACGCGCTGGCGCTCGCCGGCGGGCCCGTCGCGAAGGCCGAGCTGGACGGCGTGAACCTTGCCGCCAAGGTCGTCGACGGCCAGCAGATCATGGTGCCCGAGCGCGCCGCGACCGTCGCCGCCGGGTCTTCGGCGGGCACGGGGAGCTCCGCCGCGTCCGGGTCGTCCGCCGCGGCCGGTGGGTCGGCCGCGACGCCCGGCGCTCCCATAAACATCAATACCGCCACGCTGGAGGAGCTCGATGCTCTCAGCGGGGTAGGCCCGGCCACCGCGCAGAAGATCATCGACTTCCGCACCGCCAACGGTCCTTTCAAGACGATCGACGACATCAAGAACGTGTCCGGCATCGGCGACGCCAAGTTCGCCGCCATGAAAGACAGCATCACGGTGTGACCGGGAGTGCTGCGCAGAGTCGCCCCCTTGCACGTGTTCGCCGCCGCGTACTGCGGCGGTCTCTGCCTGGCGCTCGCCGTGAGGCCCGCGTGGTGGTGTCTCTTGCTGGGCGCCGCCGGCCCTGCGGCGGCCATGGTCGTGGCGCTGCGGCGTGGCTCTGCCCAGGGTTCGTCGCCGGCCTGGCTGCTGGCGCTCCCCCTTTGCGTCGCTGCCCTGTTTTGCGTCGCCGGGCTCGCTGTGGGAGGCAGCCGTCTGCAGGCGCTCGGGCATTCCTCGCTCCAGGCCCACGAGGGCCACTACGTGACCCTGACCGCCGTGCTCACCGACCTGCCGGCGGCCAAAGACGACCAGGTCACGCTCGCCGTCGCCGTGACGGCCGTGAGCGGCGTGCCTCTCGCCGCGCCCGCTCACCTGCGCCTGCGGCTGCAGGACGCAAAGCCCTTCGTGCTCGATTCCTGCGGCGCCCTTGTGGAGGGCGCCGTCATCGAGGTGGACTCCGTGCGCGTCGCGCCGCTGCCGGTGCCCAAGCCGGGCGCCTTCGACTACGGCCGGTATCTGCGTCGCCGCGGCGAGCACGTCACGCTCGAGGGCCGCTTTGACGCTCTGCGCGTGATCGGCCGCCGCGGCGGCCTCCAGGGAGCCATCGACCGCTTGCGTCTGGCGTCCCGCGCGCATCTGCGCGCCGGCGTGCACCCCCCGGTGAGCGAGGTGCTGCAGGGCATGGTCCTCGGCGACGACGAGGGCGTCGACCAGGGCTCGATCGACGACTTCCGGCGCAGCGGCCTGCTGCACATCATGGCCGTCTCCGGCGAGAACGTCATCCTGCTCTGCAGCATGTGGGCCTTCGCCTTCTCGCTGCTGGGCATCCCGCGCCTCGTTCGCACCACGCTCCTCGTGCCCATTGTCGCCACCTACGTGCTGCTCACCGGGGCGTCGCCGTCCATCGTGCGCGCCGGCGTCGCCGGCATCGCCGGGCTGCTCGCGGTGCTGGCCTCACGGCCCACCGACGGCTGGCTGCTGTGGCTGGTCCCGGCGGCGTGGCTGCTCACGCGCAACCCGAACAATCTCTTCGACGTCAGCTTTCAGCTCTCGTTCGGCGCGGTAGCTGGTCTGCTGCTGCTGGCGCGGCCCATCACGCGGCTCTTCGGGTTTCTCCCCGGAGCTCTGCCGCAGCAGGTTGGGGTCACCACGGCGGCGAGCCTGTCCACGGCGCCCATCTCGATGCTCACCTTCGGCTCCGCCTCGCTGGTGAGCGTCCCGGCCAACGTGGCCGGGGGATTCGTGCTCGGGCCCATCATGTTCGTCGGCATGCTGTCGCTGCTGCTCGGGTTTGTGGGCCGCTGGCTGTCGGCCCCGCTGAACATCGTCGCGGGGCTCTTCATCGGGTTCCTCCTCGAGGTGTCGCGATTCTTCGGCCGCCTGCCGTTCGCCGTGTACGAGTGGCGCGGGGTGAGCCTGAGGTTGCTCCTCTTGCTCGCGCTCTGCGGCGAGCTGGCGGTCGTCGCCGGGCTCGCGCGGCGTGCCGGGGGCGGTTTGATGGCCTACGTCCGCGACCGCCGCCGGCGCCCTGCGCTGGTGGCCGCGACCGCCGGTCTCGCGGTGGCGGTGCTGCTGCTCGCGCCTCTGCCGGCGTCCCCGCCCCGCCTGCCCACGCTCACGTTCCTCGACGTCGGAGAAGGCGCGGCGGCGCTGTTCCAGGCGCCGGGCGGTCCCACGGTGCTCATCGATGCGGGCCCGGCGCCGCTGGCCCGCACCCTGCGCGCCCATGCCGTCCAGCGCATCGACTTGCTCGTGCTCTCGCATGGTCACGCCGACCATACCGCCGGGCTCTCGGACGTCGTGGGGAGCATCCCGATCACCACGGCGCTGCTGCCCCGTCCGCCGGCGCCGTCGGTGGCGCTCGACGCCATCGCCGCCAGACTCACGGCGGCGGGCACCGAGGTGCGCTGGTGCGAGACGCCGGTGCAGGTCGCGGGCGTCGGCTGGAGCCTGCGGGTGCTGCCCACCTCGCCGCCCAAGGGCGAGAGCGGCAATCAGAGCGAGAACGACACGGCGCTCGTGGTGCTGGCCGATCTCGGCGGCCGGCGCGCGCTTGTGCCGGGCGACGCCGAAGGCGCCGTGCTCGAAGGGCTTGACCTGCCCGCGTGCGCCGTCGTCGAGCTGCCCCACCACGGCAGCCGCGGCGGCCTCGACGAGGCGGAGCTCGCTGCGCTCGCCCCGGTCTTGGCGGTCATCTCGGTAGGCACCAACACGTATGGTCACCCGACGCCCGAGATGCTGGCCCTTCTGGCGGCGGGCGGCGTGCCCTGCGCGCGCACCGACCAGCGCGGCGAGATCGCCTTGACGGCCGCGCCGCGCGGCCTCGAGGTCAGCGCGAGCCGCGGCGGGTAGCGCGGCTCACGCAGGGGCGCTGTGGCTCACGCCGCGGCCCGCGCGGCGGGCGGCGCCGCTCGCCCGGGGCGTCAGATCTCGCGGCGCGCGAAACGCCAGACGGCCGCGGCCAAGCAGGCAGCGCTCACGGCGATGCCCGTCGCGAGCGGCGCCTGCCAATGCGCCGGGGCGCCGTTCAGGACGGCCTGTGCGGCAGGCATGAGCCCCGCCGGAGTGATGCGGCTCGTGGCCTCGAACTGGGCGAGGACGGCGAACGAGGCGTACACGCCGATGCCGGCGCCGGCCGCGGCCGCCGGCGCCGGCAGCACGGCGCTCAGCAAGACCATGGCGCTCAGCATCACAATCGCGTACACGGACCATAGGGCCACCGCGGCGACCGCCGCCGCCGCCGGTCCGACGCCCAGCAGGGCGGCCGTGAGAGCGATGCACGCCGCCGTCCCCACAACGGCCGCGACGGCGATCACGAGCACCTGGGACAGCCATTTGGCGAGCACGAAAGCGCCTCTCGACAACGGCTTGGACAGCGCCAGGGCCGCGGTGCCGCTGCGCACCTCCGAGCTGACGATGCCGCCGTAGGCGATCACGAGGGCGAACAGCACGAGCTCGCCGAGGTTGCCGAGGTACTCGACGTATGCCGCCAGGGCGGTCGGATCCGGCACCGAGATGGTGAAGCCCTGCGGCATGCCGCCGAGCCGGTCGACCAGGGTCGGCATGAGAAAGGTGATGAGCGGCGACGACAGCCCGGAGAAGAGGATGAACGCGGGCAGCACCCAGATGCGCCAGGTGTGCGCCGTCTCGTGCAGTTCCTTGCCGAGGAAGGCCCCGAAGCCCCTCATCGGGGTGCCCCCTCCACCAGATCGACGAAGACGTCCTCGAGGCTCAGCTCGTCGCTCTCGAGGCGGCGCAGCGCGAGCCCCAGGTGCGCGACCAGCGCGGGCAGCTCGCGCTGCGCCGTCTCGAGGTCGTCGGTGGCCAGGCGCAGGCCGCCGTCCTCGGCGACCTCGACGGCGCGTAGCCACGCGGCGCCCTCGAGCGCGGCCACCAGAAGCGGCGGCTCGTCGACCTCGACGGCCAGGCGGCTGAGCCCGCCGCGCCGCCGGCGAAGCTCGTCGATGGGCGCGTGCGCGGCTACCCGCCCGTGATCGATGATGGCGACGGTGTCACAGACGCGCTCCACGTCGGCGAGAATGTGCGTCGAGAAGAACACGGTGGTGCGGCCGCGCAGGGCGGCGACCATGTCGAGCACTTCGCGCCGCCCGATAGGGTCGAGGGCGCTGGTGGGCTCGTCGAGGAGCAGCAGGCGGGGAGCGTTGACCAGTGCCTGAGCCACGCCGAGACGCTGCTTCATGCCGCGCGAGAAGCCGCCGATACGCGTGCCCACGCCGGCGAGGCCGGCGAGATCGAGCAGCGCGGCGACGCGTGCCTCGAGGACGTCGCCGCGCAGTCCGAAGAGGCTGCCCGCGAAGCGCAGGTACTGGGGCGCCGTCATCCACTTGTAGAAGGCCGGCACGTCGGGCAAATAGCCAATGAGGGCGCGCACGTCGCCGCCGGCCCCCGAGACGTCGCGTCCGAGCACGCGCGCCGCGCCGGAGCTGGGACGGGCGAGCCCGGCGAGGATGCGCAGCGTCGTGGTCTTGCCGGCTCCGTTAGGGCCGAGGAAGCCGAACACCGAGCCCTCCGGCACGCTGAGCGAGAGGCCGTCGAGAGCCGCCGTGGTGCGAAAGACCTTGCGTACGCCGACCAGCTCGACGGCCGGTCCGAGGCGCTCAGCGTCTGCCTCCGGCCCGGGCGGCGCGTCGCCGGCGGCTCCGCGCGCTCGCGATGCGGCCGCGTCATAGAGTGCCGCTGCGGCGCGGGCGACGTGACCTTCGCCGCCCGGAGCCTGGGGCCGGGGCAGCGCCCGCGGCGCCGCGGGCAGCCGCCCGACAGCGAGGTAGATCAGCGGCCCGATCAACTGCACGAAGAGGCACAGCAGCAGCCAGAGCAGCCGGCTGCCGCCGGCGACCCGGTCGGCCGGGCGTTTGGCCAGGTCGAGCAGCGCCCACGCAAGGAGCCCGAGCTCGACGAGCGCGAGCACCGCGAGCAGCGCCACGATGAGCGGTGAACCGATCGACACTGACGCGGCGATGAGGCGCACGCTTCTCCTTCGGGCGGCGGCGGCGGCGCGAGGCGCGCGGCCACCGGAATCCTAGACGGCGGCCTCGCCTTCGTCGAGCAAGCGGGCTGCGGGAACGACTGCTGCGCGTGCTATCCTTCGGCCACCGTGAGCGAACCAGCCCCCCTCAAGCCCGTCTACCTCATCGTCGGCAGCGACCGGCCCAAGGTGCGGCGCGCCGTCCAGCGGCTGCGCCGGCGGGTGATCGCCGAGAGCGGCAGCGACATCAACGTGGCCGCGTTCGAGGTAGAGAGCGCGACCACGGGGGCGAATCTGCGGGCCGTGCTCGAGGCCGCCGATACGCCCGGGTTCGCGCTCGGCACGCGTCTCCTTCTTGTGTTCAACGCGCACCACTTCAAGATGAAGGAGCGCAAGGAGCTGATCGCCTACATCCACGATCCGATGCCCGGCACCTGCCTCGCCCTGGAGGCGGAGAAGTGGGCCAAGGACGACGCCCTGTACAAGACCGTCCTGAAGACCGGTGACGTCCTCAGCTTTGACCTGCCGAAGCGGTACGAGATGGCCGGCTGGGTGCGCGAACGGGCGGCGGCCCGGCGGCTGCCGATGGGCGCCGCCGTGGCGCGGCACCTGCTCGACGTCTGCGGCGAGGAGCCGGGGCACAGCGAGCGCCTGGAGCGCGAGATCGAGAAGCTCGCTCTGTACTGCCGCGGCGCCGAGGCCACGGCCGAGGACGTGGACGCGGTCTGCGCGCCCGACGACGAGGCGCGCATCTTCGACCTCATGGACGCGGTCGGCCACCGCGACCGCACGCGGGCCTTCGCGCTCCTCGAGTCGATCTTCGCGTCCGGCGATCCTCAGGACGACGCGAACCGCGTCTTCTACAGCCTGCTGCGGCACGTGCGCAAGCTCGAGGAAGCGTGGCAGCTCCCCACCAGCGACCAGTCGACGGCGGCGAAGCAGCTCAAGGTCCATCCCTTCACGGCCAAGAAGCTGCTGGAGCAGCGCAAGAACTACGACCGGCGCCGCTTCGACAAGGCCTACAGGGCACTGGCTGTGGCCGAACCCGGGATGCGCGGACGGGCGCCGGCTACGCTCGAGACGGCGGCCGGCGTGAACCACAGCGACAGGCTGGTGGTCGAGCTGGCCCTGGCGCGGCTGCTCTCGTAGGGCGGCGAGGGCGGCGGGCTGCGCCGCGGCCCGCGCTGCGCTGGGGGAGGGGCGCTCCGGAGGGCGCTCGGCGAGCAGGCGGGTGCTCCGCCGGGGTTGAAACCCCGGCCTCCGCAGGGGCCGCCTCGCGAGCCTCTGTCGCACCCCCTCCTCCAGCTCCGCCCCGGCCGCCTCGCGAGACGCCGCCGGGATGCGCGCACGCCAAAACGGGCCGGTCGCAGAGCGGCCGGCCCGTGTTGGCGTCTTGCTCGGGGCGCTACTCAGGCAGAGAGCTGCGCGAGCGTGTGCGCGACGCGGCTCTTCTTGTGGGCGGCGTTGTTCTTGTGGAGGATGCCCTTGGCGGCGGCCTTGTCGATGCGCGAGGTCAGGAACGTGGCCGTCTTCGCGGCCTCGTCGCCCTGCTTCTCGGCGACCTGCTCCTCGAGGCGCTTGAACAGCGTCTTGAGGCTCGACTTGGCGTGCCGGTTGCGCAGCCGCTGCTTGGCGGCCAAGAGAATGCGCTTCTTCTGCTGCTTGATGTTGGCCACGTGATCCCTTCGATCCTGGTGAAATCGTGACGGCATGCCGAGGCAGTGGGGAGTGCGCTCGGACGCGAGATGCTACCACACGCGCGTGACGCCGGGCAAACGTCGGGAGTTTCGTCACCCCGTCCGCTCCCGGGCTTGGATAGGGTCGGAGGTTCAACATGGGCGCTGTGGTCGAGGACAAACCTGACAGCGCCGCCCTGTGCCGCAACTACGGGGTGCTTTTGGGCACGACCGAACGATCCGACACGCGCGGTGACTTCGACACTGAGAAGCTCGAACGTCAGCGCGCGGCGCGCAAGCTGGGAGAGAAGCGCGAAGTGGCCTGGCACGCGTACGATGACGCCAGCCGCGACATCGACCGGCAGAAGGATCCGCTGCTCGATGAGATCGGCCGGCGGCCGGAGCGTGCGTTGAGCAGACGCCGCTGTTCACGATGCGGTGGCGGCTGACGTGAGCACGGGCATCGCGCACGACGTCACCTTGCGACGACCCAGCCTGCGGCGGTTGCCTCGCTGTGGGGCGCGAAGGACCAACGCGTCGGACGCGTGCAGACAGGGCCGGCTCCGTCCGATCTCAGAGGTAGTCTCGCGCAAGCGCGGGGCCGACCGCCCCGAGCGTGATACGAAGACCGCGAAATCGCAGTTGAATCAACACCAGCGGCGCGTGGTCAGTGCGTCGGTCGGGCGTATGATTGCGGTGGCAGCGGGACGACTGAGAGGTGAACTGCTGTGACTATCGATGAGCTCAAGCGCCAGGCCCTGCAGCTGGATCCTTCCACGAGGGCGAATCTGGCTCGTGAGCTCCTGGTCAGTCTTGACGATCTCTCAGAGCCGGAGGTCGAGCGGCTGTGGCTCGAAGAGGCCGTCCGCCGTGACGAGGAGATGGCGTCGGGTAAGGTGAAGCCCATCCCGATGGACGAGGTCTTCGCAGAGTTGCGAGCCACTCGGGGGTGAGCGGCTGCGACCTGGGCTCGGGACCGAGTTCCTGGAGGAGGTCGAGCGGACGCTGCGGCAGGTCATGGAGTACCCCGAATCCTCGCCGGTTGCCCTCGGCCAAGTACGCGAGTGTGCGGTAGTCCGGTTCCCCTACATGGTCATGTACTCGGCGCGTGACGGCGGAATCTACGTGTCTGCGGTCGCTCACAACAGCCGCCGGCCGTTCTACTGGCGAGATCGCACGTGACGCGAGTCGTGTGATTCGAACCAGCGCATCGACCAGACAGGCCGGCCTGTAGGTCACACGTAGCACGGTCGGGCGACGGGCGGCGTTGAATGGGATTCACCTCGCAGCGCCCCGGCACGGCGTGCAGCAGCGATGAGCAAAGCGCCTTGAGGTCGAGCCAGCGCAGCGAATGGCCGTGGCCTCGCTCCAGGTCGCGCAGCGAGTGGTAGAGGTTGAAGCCGTCGATCAGGCAAACCACACGGTTCACAATGGCTTCAGGAACGAAGAACCCCCCGGGGTCGCAACCCCGGGGGGCCCGCGAGTCCTGCTCGCGGGGGTGACTCGCAGAGTGTTCGACGCGGTCGGCGCCGGGCCAACAGGGAAGTCGCTGTAAATGTCAGCCTTCTGCGGCGGTCGACGGGTCATGATCGAACCAGGATCGTCGGCTCAAACCACTGCGGCGCAAACCATCTTCACAAGGCGCACGACCGCGCCTCCGAGAAGACGGATCTCAGCCAGCATCGTGGCAAGGAGCCGGACGGCCGCCGGATGCCGATGATCGTGCCGGCCAACCTGCGCAAGCGGTGGATCCAGGAGCTGGCCGGCAAGGTCTGCCTGCCGTCCGTAGTCCTGGAGGCGCGCAGCTCGTCATCAACGACGTGCGATGAACGGGGATTCGATCCGGGGGAGCATCCACGTTCGCTGCGGAGCTGAGGATGGGGACGTAAGCGCCCTCGTGGGGTAACTCAGTTGTCCATTCCCTATAAGTATGATTATCATGCCACAGTGGAAACCATGACCCCAGATTCCATTCTGCCGCGCGCCGCCGCCGCCGCTGTCGTGCGGGCGGCCGGCATCGCCCCTGTCGTCGTGCTGCTCGGCGCCCGCCAAACGGGCAAGACCACGCTGCTGCGCGCTCTGCCGCTGCTGGAAGGGCGGCCCTACCTCACCCTCGACGACTTTGACCTGCGCGTCCAAGCAGAGACGGAGCCCGAGGCCGTGGTGGCCAGGGCCCCCAGCCTGGTGCTCGACGAGGTACAGCGCGCCCGTGATCTGCTGATTGCCGTCAAGCGCGCCGTCGATGCCGACCAGGCTCGCACTCCGGGCCGTTTCGTGCTGACCGGATCGGCCAATCTGCTAATGATGGAGCGCATCGGTGAAACCTTGGCCGGCCGCGCTGTCTACGTCACCCTCTGGCCCTTCACGCGGCGAGAACGCCTGGGATTGGGGCGCACCGGGGTCTGGAGCGAGCTACTGGCGACCCCATCGTCCGCGTGGCGCGACGTGCTGGAGTCGCACGGAGGTCCTGCCGAGGACTGGCGCACGGCTGCCGCCCTGGGAGGGTTGCCCGTCCCGTCCTATCGCCTCGGCAACGCCGAAGACCGGGCGCTCTGGTTCTCCGGGTACGTACAGACCTATCTGGAGCGGGACCTGCAGGCCCTGCGAGCTGTCGAGAACCTCGCTGATTTTCGCCGCCTCATGCGGGCAGCCTGTCTGCGCATCGGGAACCTCGTCAACCAGACCGAGCTGGGGCGCGATGTGGGGATCGCCCAGCCACAGGTCCACCGCTTTCTCAACCTCATGGAGGCGAGCTACCAGGCCGTGCGCCTCTCCGCCTATGCCGTGAATCGCACCCGCCGGCTCATCAAGTCCCCCAAGCTCTACTGGAGTGACACGGGGCTGGCCCTCTTTCTGGCCGGGGAGACTGAGCCGCGGGGGGCGCACCTGGAGAACCTGGTGCTGACCGACCTGCTGGCTTGGCGTGACCTCCAGTCGCGCCGTCCCGAGGTGCTCTACTGGCGGACGGCCACCGGGATCGAGGTGGATTTCGTTGTCGAGACGCCGGACCGGCTGCTGCCCGTCGAGGTCAAGGCATCCGCCCGTGTCACGACGGCCGACGCCAAAGGGCTGGAAGCCTTCCTTGACGACTACCCCGATCTGGCGGACGGGGCGCTGCTCGTTCACGGCGGTGACGAGACCTTCCCTCTCACTCGCCGCGTAGTGGCGGTACCCTGGTGGAAGGTGATCTAGCTTCGTGCTGGGAGCTGATGCCGCGCGTGGCTTGCGACCCGAATCGTCAACGCCCGGTCAGCGAATCGGCTGAGCTCGCGATTGACCCGCCGATAGGGCTGCAGCGCGACAAGGTCCTTCGTCGGATCGAGCCGGCGCGCCGCGCGGATGGCCGGCACGAGGTCGGTGTCGCCGGTCACGAGGATTGCCCAGACTGGGGTTGCGGATGCGCCCAGCGTTGGACCGCGTTGGAGGCGGCGAGTAGAATCACAGAGCAGTGAGAATGGATGGACCGTGACGCAGCTCCTCGATAAGGCCCTCAGCGAAATCGCAAAGCTCCCGGCATCTGAGCAGGATGCGTTGGCTGCACTTGTCCTGGAAGAGCTCGCATCCGAGGAGCGTTGGTCGGCGTCCTTCGCGGAGTCCCAAGATCTGCTCGCCAGTCTCGCCGAAGAGGCACTGGCCGAGCACGCCGCGGGTCAGACGAAGCCGCTGTAGGGCGTGCACTCGCGCACGACCCGGCAGTTTCGCGACCTCCTTCAGGCGGCGCCTCCTGCCGTCAGGGACAAGGCGCATGCTGCCTTCCTCAAGTGGACGGCAAACCCCGACCATCCGTCTCTTCGGTTCAAGAAGGTGCACGCGACTCTCCCGATCTACTCCGTCAGGATCGACCTTGACTGGAGGGCCGTAGGCGTTCTGCGGGACGGGCTCGTCGTGTGGTTCTGGGTCGGGCCTCACAGCGAGTACGACAAGATGCTCACCAAGATCTGACGCACGGCACATCTGCTCGCCGGACGTCTTCCGGATCCGGGAGCACGCGCGGCGCAGAAGACCCTGTCCGTGGGCCTCACGAATCAGAACGAGCGTAGCGGTGGGAGGCCGGCGCGTGAGGGGTCCTGGCGGATCGGCGTAGCATGCTTCGCAGGCGTGGCATTTGGCGGGCCCACCGTCCACCTCGAATGGTAGGCTTGGCCGGCGCTGCTCGTCGGGCAGCGTCGAGAAGCTCACCGCGGTGCTGGCCGACGCGCAGGTCGACCTCAACCCCCATCAGATCGAAGCGGCGCTGTTCGCTTTTCGCAGCCCGTTCTCCAAGGGCGCCATCCTTGCCGACGAAGTGGGGCTGGGGAAGACCATCGAGGCCGGACTGCTGCTGGCGCAGAAGTGGGCCGAGCGCAGCCGCCGGTTGTTGGTGATCGTGCCGGCCAACCTGTGCAAGCAGTGGACGCAGGAGCTCGCCGACAAGTTCTGCCTGCCGTCGGTGATCCTGGAGGCGCGCAGCTTCAACGCCGCGGTGCGCGCCGGCAACCTCAATCCGTTCGAGCAGGACGCGATCATCGTGTGCTCCTACCAGTTCGCGCGCGGCAAGGAGCCCTACCTGCGGCAGACCGCCTGGGACCTGATCGTGATCGACGAAGCGCACCGCCTGCGCAACGTGTACAAGAGCAGCAGCAAGATCGCCCTGGCGATCAAGCAGGCCGTGGCGCCGTTCCCCAAGGTGCTGCTGACCGCCACGCCGCTGCAGAACAGCCTGCTGGAGCTCTACGGCCTGGTTAGCATCATCGACGAGTTCGCCTTCGGCGACCTCAAGAGCTACCGGGCGCGCTTCGTGCGCCCCAGCCGCGCCGACGACTTCGCCGAGCTCAAGGCGCGTCTGCGCCCCATCTGCAAGCGCACGTTGCGCCGGCAGGTGCTGGAGTACGTGAAGTACACCAACCGGCACGCGCTGGTGCAGGAGTTCGTGCCCTCGCCCGATGAGCAGCGCCTGCACGACCTCGTGTCTGAGTACCTGCAGCGCCCCAACCTGTACGCGCTGCCGGCGAGCCAGCGTCAGCTCGTGACGCTGATCCTGCGCAAGCTCTTGGCGTCGTCGACGTACGCCATCTCGGGGACGCTGGAGGGACTGGCGAACCGGCTTGCGGCGGCCGAGGCGGCAGAAGCGGCGGAAGCCGCCGCGACGTCTTCGGCGCCGGCGGCCACCGTGGAGGACGACCTCTCTGCCGACTGGGAGGACATCGACGAGCTCGCCGACGAGTGGGACGGCGACTCGGAGGCTCCGGCCGAGGACGAGGCGCTGCGCCTCACGCCCGATCAGCTGGCCGAGCTCCGCCGCGAGAAGGAGCAGCTGCAGGAGTTCTGCGCGCTGGCCAAGTCGATCACGACGAACTCCAAGGGTGAGGCTCTGCTCGCGGCTCTGCGCCGCGGTTTCGAGGTCGCCGCCGAGGCGCAGCGCAGCCAAGGCGGCGCCACCCTGCAGCAGAAGGCCGTGATCTTCACCGAGTCGCGGCGCACGCAGGACTACCTGTTCCGCGTGCTCGAGCAGACCGCGTTCGCCGGCAAGGTGATGCTCTTCAACGGCACCAACAACGCGCCTCTGGCCAAGAACATCTACCAGGACTGGCGCCAGCAGCACGCCGGCACCGACCGCATCTCGGGCTCGCCCAGCGCCGACATGCGCGCTGCGCTGGTCGAGCGCTTTCGCGATCATGCCGCCATCCTCATCGCCACCGAGGCCGCGGCGGAGGGCATCAACCTGCAGTTCTGCAACCTGGTGGTCAACTACGACCTGCCGTGGAACCCGCAGCGCGTGGAGCAGCGCATCGGGCGCTGCCACCGCTACGGTCAGAAGTTTGACGTTGTGGTGGTCAACTTCCTCAACAAGAAGAACGCTGCCG
>CAIOZS010000075.1 GCA_903862845.1 uncultured Thermoleophilia bacterium | reverse complement strand
TGCCCACCGGGCAGCTCAGCTCGCACATCCGGCAGTACTTGACGCCGTACTGAGGTTCCCCGTCGCCCTTCGGCATCGCCAGGACGGCCTCTTCAAACTCGTTCATCGTCGAGGCCAGGGCATCGCCCTCTTCATCGCTCGCCGCCATCGCCCTGGCGGCTTTCTCGACGTCCCGCGACATCTTGGCGTTACAGGTCGCCCGGTCGTAGGTCCCGTTGATACCCGGCAGGATCGACTGCCCCAGCTCGGACGATGAGTAGGCGGTGTGGTCAAAGGCTTTGACGGGGCAGGCCTTGCGGCACGGTTGCGGGCAGCCGTCGCAGGGGTCGTAGTCGAGCGGACCGGTGGTCTTCGCGGTGCGGTCCAGCAGGAGCGCCCGCCAGCGGATACGCGGGCCGTACTCGGGCGTCACGACCATGTTGTTCCTGCCGATGCACCCGAGGCCGGCCAGCGCGGCCGAGTCCTTCAAGAAGATCCCGGTGCTCTCGATGAAGTAGGGCGGCCGGTAGCTCTTGACCGAGTACGTCTCCTCGAGCCACTCGGAGAGATCCTTGGTGATGCGGATGAGGATGCGGTTGCCGGGCGTGCCCTTGCCGTCGTACCAGTCGAGCTCCGGCCGGCTGGTAGGGTGCTCGACTCCGATCACCACGGCGGAGACGGCGTCGGCCGGCCACTCGACCTCGTGGTGCAGAGCCTCCTCCGGCGCGTCCTGCCAGGGCACTTCGGGGTCCATGCCGATCTTCGGGTAGATGCGGTGCGACGGCGACCCCTTCAGGGTCCCGACGTCGGCGACCCCCAGGACGGACGCGCCAAGTCCCTTGGCCTTCTCAACGATCGCTTCCGTCAGCTCCGACGGGGATGGCGTGTTCACGATCTCTCCTGACTAGAGGTCGAGTACGTCAATGATCTCTCGGATATCGGCGACCGATCTCTGACCGGCCTCCCGAAAGACCGATGAAGTGCCCTCACCGGCTGTGTCGATACCTATGAAGTGCGCACCTACGTTCCGGGCGAAAAGCATGTCGTTCTTGCCATCGCCGACGATGAGCAGCTCGTTCGGCAGAATGCCGCACTGGCTGCAGAACCAGTCCGCCAGGGACGTGTCCGGCTTCGGCCTCGAGTCCTCACCCGTGCCGAGGTAGTCGAAGTACTCGAGGATCCCGGTCTTCTTCAGTCCCGCGACGGTAGCGGCGAGCGTATCTACCGTGGCGATCCCCAGTCTGTAGTCTTTCTCCCTCAGGTACCGGAGCGTCTCCGGCACGTGCGGCAGAGCGACATAGGGAACGTCCTCGCCGAGAGAGAACTGCTCGATCAGCTCCAGCAGGTCGTTCGTGTCGAAGGGCCGCCGCCACCCACCTTCGTCAGCGTAGCTCTGGCAGGTGTCGAACAGAGCTTGCGCTATCTGCTGGTTGGTCGAGAACTGGATCAGACTTTCAGGTGTGAGCCGATCGGGCAGATGTCCCAACGCTTCGCGCAGCTGCTGCATCAGCGGGTCGGGGACCTGGTAGTCGTCCTTCAGACAGGCAAGAAGAGCGGCGTAGATGGAGTGCTGTGTCGAGTGGAACTCGATCAGAGTCCCGTCCTTGTCGAAGAGGATGCCTCTGATCATCACGATGATCTGCCATAGCGCTTCGCGACCTCGATCATCTTCCTGACGTTCTCCCGCCTGGCCTCGTCGAGGAACGCCGAGAAGTCCATCATGAAGCCGCCGCCCTTGCCGCAGACCTCGGCGAGTCTCACGCAGTAGGCTTCGACTTCGTCGACCGACGCCGTGGCCAGCAGCGCGCTGGACACGTTGCCCTCGATGCACTGCGAACCAGCCAGGACTTCTTTGGCAAGAAAAGCGTCGGTGCCGCTCTCGAGGTGGATCAGGCACGTCCCCGCGGGGATCTCCTTGAAGTGGTGGAGGCGCGAGTCGTACTTGCCCTGCGTGAAGACCCACACGAGCAAGCCCTCTTCTACCAGGCCGAGGAGCAGCTTCTTGAGAGTCGGCCAGTAGAACTCCTCGAACTGCGCCTCTGACATGAGCCCGTCGGCGCCCTTGTACAGGTAAACGGTGACGATGGGGTGACCGAGAGACTTGGCGCCATCGATGCCGTACTGCAGTTGCCAGGGGAGCAGGCGCTCCATGAGAGCCTTCATCTTCTCCGGCCTCGTATACATGTCGACGATCGTGCCGCGCCAGCCGCGGTAGTAGTTGCTGATGATGTCGAACGGCGCGTGGGCCATGGGGCCCAGGAGGTGGGGGAGGGCCAGCCGGCCACCCAGCTCCTGGTCGATGCGCCCGAGGTAGTCGTACCACTCCTGCACGGCCGCGCCGGACGCCTGCAACGCCTTCATGGCGTCGACCACGCCGGGGTTCTCGGCCGCGGCCAGGACCAGGTCGGGGAGGCCCTGGAAGAACGCCACCATGTTGCGCAGCGGTGGCAACTGCGCCAGCGGCTCGAGCTTGGGGGAGAGCCGGGGCAGGTACTTGCGCAGGATCCAGTCCGATGGGTCATCCAGGTACTCGTCGTACTCCCCGGCCTTCATGTACTCGGCTTCCACGAACTGGAACGACTTGTCGTCGGGCAGGTGGACGCCGGGCAGGCGCACGCGGTTCCAGGCCAGCGCCTCGAACATGCCCGCCGGGAAGATGAACTCGGGACCGACGTAGGCATCGAACTCCGTGTCCTCGTACTGACGAACGTAGGCAGCGAACGCCTTGTCGAACTCGGTCATCGCCTCCCTGAAAGTCACCGGAACATAGTCGAAGGCGAATTTCTGCGTGGCGGCCGGGATGACCGGGATCTTGCCGGTGTCCCTGAGCCGGATGGTGTCGACGATGAGCTGGGCTCTGGCCTGGTAGCTCTTCCTGGCCTCGTCGTCCGCGAAGTGCAGGTGCGCGCCGCTCACCCAGCGAGCGATGAGGCCGTCCCCGAGCCTCTCCTCTGCTCCGTGCTGCATCAGGCGCCTCCGTCGGTCCACTCGTCGGCGAGCTTGATGGCGCGACCCACGTCGCCGCCCCAGCCGTCGGCCCCCGTGTACGCACGCACGTTCTCGTCCACCGGGGCGCCGCCGATCATGATCTTGACCCTGTCGCGGAGGCCGGCGGCCGCGATGCCGTCGACGGTACTCTTCATAGCATCGAAGGCCAACGTGAGCAGCCCGCTCAGCGCCACGATGCCGGCGTCGTGCTGCTTGATGGCCACGACGAAGTCCTCGACCGGCACGTCGGTGCCGAGGTCGTGGACCGTGTACCCGCCGATGCGGAGCATGAGCACCACGATGTCTTTGCCGATGTCATGGATGTCGCCTTGGACGGTGCCGATCACGACCGTGCCTTTGGCGCCTTCCGTGTCGGGCTCGTCTCCCTCCGGCATCACTGCCTGCGAGATGCTCTTCATGATCTCGCCGCCCATGATGAGCTCGGGGATGAACGCCTCACCGGCGGCAAAGCGGCGGCCGATCACCTGCATCGCCTCGCTGCTCTCCGCGATGATGGCGAGCGGCTCCGTCCCGCCGGCCAGCATGCGCTGGGCGAGCGTCACGGCCTCGTCCATGCGCAAGTTCACGATCGCTTCGGTCAACCCTTGAGGCATACGTCCCCCTCGATCCGTCGGTGGCACCGATGTACTCTAGCAGGTGTCTCCATAGCTGTCTAGACAGGTATCGAATCGTGGTATAGTCGGGACTCGAAAAGGCGGCGTCGAACCCCAAGCCGGAGAGCGCGTGAGCAAGCTCAGGCCCATCGATCGTTCATCATTCGAGCCCCCGTATGCGCAGGTGGCGCGCGGCATGCGCGAGCGCATCGTGAATGGGGAGTACCGAGCCGGCGACCGCCTTCCCTCCGAGGCCGAGCTTTGTGCGCTGTACGGCGTCAGCCGCATGACGGTCCGCCGGGCCGTGACGCTCCTGACGCAGGACGGCGTCGTGTACACGGAGAACGGACGCGGGACCTTCGTCAGGGCTCCGGAACTCGGGGCCGCGACGTTCGACCTCGCCAGCCTGCGGCGCCTCGTCGACGACGCCGCCACGACGGTGAAGATCATCGAGGCGCGAATCGTGCCGCCCTCCCCGCGGGTGTGTCGCAAACTCGCGGTCGACGATGAGTCATATGTGGTCGCCATCAAGCGCGTGCTCAGCAGCGCCGGCGAGCCGGTCTTCTACCATAGTGAATACCTCGTCTTCGACCCACGGCGTCCGCTCGTCGAAGCCGAGTACGGCGTGACTGCGCTCCGCGACCTTCTTGCGAACGCCGGGAAGTCGGGCTTCAAGTACGGCCGCCTCCGCCTGGATGCCTCCACGCTCACGGAGACCGAGGCCTCCTACCTCGCTGAAGAGCCGGGCGTGTCGGCGTGGGTGATCGAGCATCTCTTCTACGACTTCGAGAACCGGCCGGTGAGCTGGGGCCGGTTCATCGGCAGGTCCGACCGCCTTGATCTCTCGACGACGGTCGGCGTGCCGGACGTCGGGAATGGGGCAGGCGGATGACTCCCTCGTCTGCAGCCGACCTGACGGGACTCATCGTGGCGATGGATCAGCGAGGCAGCCTCGACGCCATTCGCGAGCGGCTCGCCGCAGGCGGGGACCCGCGCAGACTGATGGAGGAGTGCCGCGTGGGGATGGAACAGGTCGGCAGGATGTACGAGAGCGGCGAGTACTACGTCTCCGCACTCATCATGGCCGGGGAGATCTTCCGCCAGGCCGCCGACATCCTGCTTCCCCTGATGACGGCCACGGAGGGTCCGCAGGACTCGCGCAAGGTCGTCATCGCGACGGTCAAGGGCGATATCCACGACATCGGCAAGAACATCGCCGTGACGCTGCTGGAGGCCCGAGGCTTCACGGTCGTCGACATGGGTGTCGACGTCGATCCAGAGGTGATCGCGGACGCAGTCGTCGCGGAACGCCCCGACGTTCTCGGACTCTCGTGCCTCCTGACGACGGGGTTCGGGACCTTGCGCGAGACGATCGCACACGTGCGCGAGCGCACTGCTGCCTGGGCGCAGCGCCTGCCGGTGGTGATCGGCGGAACGGCCATCGACGAGCACGCAGCGGAGTACGCGGGCGCGGACGGCTGGTGTACCGACGCAGCCGATGGGATCGCCGTGGTGCACTCCTTGCTGGGCTGACGCCCGGCGGCAGATTCCCCGAGCTTGGCGCGACATGATGACGTCTTGTCACGCGCCCGAGGCGGATGTCCCTGGTGATGTCCGGACGAGGGACGGTGAGAGGGCGCCGCGACCGCGTTCGCGACGATCAGGGACTTGAGAGGGCCTCCAGAAGGCCGCGGAGCGCTTTGGATGGGTTCGAAAGCTGCCCACCTGGGTCCACCACCGTCGTCGTTCCGGCAACGTCTTCCTGCTCCCGGTTGCACTCCGGTTTCCCGGTCACCGAGCCCTCGCCCTGGGCTGCGGCGACACGCAAGAGCCGCGGGACTCGTCTCGCCTACGCCGGGTCCACCACAATCTCGTCGGCGCCGTCCGAACGCGGCTTCGTGCGCCCCGCCCCGAGCAACCCGCTCGCGATCGCTCCTAGCCCGAACTCGAACGCCGCCTGCGTGTCCTGGCGAGGCCGGGCGGCCGCCTCACTCAAGTACGGGAATTGCTCGGGTGAGGCGAGGGCGACGAGGGCTTCGGTGTCGCGCTGGTCGGGGTCGGCCATCTCGTTCGCGATGATCGCCGCATAGCCGCGCACTGCGGCCGTCAGTACGTGCATGCCGGCCACCGCGTGCTCGGGCGAGATGCCGCCGCAGCGAAGGATGGCGACCATGAGCTCGACCGGCGCGAGGGCCGCCGGCGTGGCAGGGCCGCGGACCAGCAGGAGCGGCAGAGCGTTTCGGTGACGGACAAGCACCTCTGCGTAGGCCTTGGCGGCGCGGACGAGTCGCTCCTCGGCCGGCTTGGACGGGTTGTCGACGCCCAGGTCGATCTCGGCCATGACGGCCTCGACGACGGCGTCCAGGAGCGCGGCCTTGTTCGGCAGGTAGTAGTAGACGGCCATGGGGTCCATGCCGAGCTCGGCGCCCAGGCGGCGCATCGTAAGGGCGTCCAGCCCCTCGGCGTCCACCAGGGCGATGGCGGTGTCCACGATGCGCTCGCGTGAAAGTGGCTGTCTGGGCTTGGGCTTGGCGGGCATGGGCTGATTCCTTCGGAAGACGACTTGACAAGCGTATTCTACGGCGTAGAATCCGCAAGTGCAAGACTTCTACGCCGTAGAAACCGGCGTCACATCAGCGTCCGTTGGAGGAGTGGTTCGAATGGATGGAACTGCGTCGTTGGGTCGAGTGAAGCGTGTTGGCACCGGTCTGTGCTTCATCGTCTTCCCGTTGGTGTTCGTCTTCGCTTTCTCAATCCACCCAGGTCTTCTGCACCCTCGTCTGCTGGGCCCGGAAGGACTCATCCTCAGGGCCCACAATGCCGGCCTGTTGCAGTTTGGACACGTGCTGGTGACGTTGAGCACGGCCCTCCTGGTCGTGATCGCCGTGCACTTCATGAAGCTGCTGGATCGCACCTCCTGGGCCTGGGCCGGTCTGGTCGGCGCTGCGGTGGGCATTCTCGGCGCGATCATCCTGGCGGCGGACAAGGGCGCGTTGTGCTTGACCATGTCGGCTCTCGACACCGTGCCCGCGAGCAAGTTCGCGGCGATGATGCCGGGTCTGCTGGCCATGTTCTCCCACAAGGGCTGGATGGTGCTGCTGTGGGGCATCGCGTTCCTGCCGATCGGCTTCGCGATCCTGGCCGTCGCCCTCTTCAAGACCAGGACCCTTCCCCGCTGGCAGAGCGCGTGCTTCCTTGCAGGTGTGCTGTTCGTGGGGTTCCCCGACGGCGCCGAGATCATCAACCTGACCGCCTCCATCCTGATGGCCGCGGCGCTGGTCCCGTACGGAATGCGGATGCTCGCCCCGCGACATCCCGTGGGCAGTGCCGCGGCCCCAGCCCGGGAGTCCCTCCGGGTGCTGGAAGCCCTGCCCGAGGCCGGCGTTGACGCGCGGCCCTGGCCACGTCAGTCGTGCACGACATGCCGCCGCAAGTAGCAGACCGTCCAGCTCGTCAATCGCGCTC
>CAIOZS010000074.1 GCA_903862845.1 uncultured Thermoleophilia bacterium | reverse complement strand
GCCCGTCGCGGGGGGTCGGCCGGAGGAGCACGCGACCGTCGACCGTGACCGTGCCCACCTCGTAGCCGGGCGCGGCCGCGAAGCTGAAGGTGAGGGTCGAGCCCCAGGGCACCGTCTGCGGGGTGGCCGGGGTGATCGTGCCGTGGCCGGACAGGCCACCGACCACCGAGGGCGTAACCGTGCAGGAGTCGGGGGCGAAGGTCGCGCTGATCGCGTGATCGGCCGTCACGTTGCTGAACGTGTAGACCGCGAGCGGCCCCAGCGAGGCCCCGTCGACGAGCACGTCGGCGGTGTGGTAGTGCGCGTGCGGGATGATCGTGAAGAGCTGCGCGGCGCCGTGCGCAACGGAGACCGCGCCCTCCGGGCTGATCGTCCCGCCGGGGCCGGCGCTGGCCGCGATGGTGCTCGGCAGAAGCTCGTCCGAGGCGATCGCGGGGCCGGCGCTGAAGCAGTAGGTGCCGCTGCCGGCGGCCTCCGCGTCGGCGACCTCGGCGTAGAGAACGCTGCCCGGCTCGAGGCCAGTGAGCTGCGTGAAGAGGTACTCGTCGGTGCCCTCGCCGAGCTGCAGCGGGCCGCAAAGCACGGCGCCGGCCGCGTCCCGCAGGGTGAGCCTGGGCTCCATGCCGAAGGCGAGGCCCGTGACGCGGAAGGTGAGGGCGCGCTCGCCGGCCGGGAGCGCGACGCGGAAGAAGTCGTGGTCGCCGGCGGCGTCGATCTCGCCGGGCACGTCACTGTCGTCGGCGACGACCGGCGTGGCCGTGGCAATGTCGTGGCCGTGGTCGTCGGCGCCGACGCCGCTCACCGTGACCTGGGCCAGGGCGAAGCGCTCGAGGCTCGCGCTGAGGGGGACGTCGGGGGGCGGGTCTCCGGAGTCACCTTCGGAGGGCGCGAGGCCGAGGCCGAGGCTCGTGTAGTAGGCGCTGCCCGCCGCGGCCTGGGCCGAGACGCTGAACGTATAGACGCCGTTGCGCCGCGCCTCAAGGAGGGCCGAGTAGACGCCGTCGCCGGCGAACGCGTCGCCCTCCTTGCCGTCGTCGCGCAGCAGGAGGTCGCGCTGGCTGCCATCGGGGGCCGCGACGAGGGCCGTGACCCGGGCGCCGGCGAGCGGGCGCTCGCCCCAGAGCTGGGCAGAGACGGCGAGCGGCCGCGGGTAGCGCGTATCCTCGGCGTCCACCGTGAGCACAGCGCTGCCGCCTTCGCCGGGGCTGCCGGTCACGAGGCCCGAGAGCGCAAGGGCGTGAGCCGCGGCCGAGCTCACGCGCAGGTGCCAGAGGCCGGGCGCGGGATTCGCGACCTTGAGGCTCTGCTGCACGGCGCCGCCGGCCTGCTCGGCGACGGCCGTGGCCGCAACCTCGCCGTCGGGGGCGAGGGCCTCGACGAGGGCGTCGCCGCTCGCGCCCGCATGCGTGAGCACAGCGGAGAGAGCGGTGAGGCTGGCGTCGACCTCGAAGGGGTACTCCACGACGGCCCCGGCCGCGACGCTGCCCGCGGGCGCAGCCAGGCTGACGGCGGCGGTGGCCTGCTGCTCGGCGCTGAGCAGGGCCGCGGTGAGCTCGCCGAGATCCGCGCCGGCGGCGTAGGCGGCGCCCGAGGTCTCTTCGGCGAGAGTGCCGAGCAGCGCCTCGTCGGCGCCCTCACCGCAAGCGATCGTGGAGAGCGGCACGCCGCGGGCCTGGTAGGCGGCCGCCACGGAGAGCGGGTCGCGGCCGACGTCGCTGGCCCTGTCGGCGAGCAAAAAGACGGCGCCGGGGGCCTGCTCGCCGAGGGCGGCGATGCTCTCGAGGGCGAGCTGCGCAGCGTCGCCGACGGCCGCCCCTGCGGCGTGCGGGGTGATGCCGTCGATGGCCGCGACGAGGCGCTCGCGGTCGGCCGCGCCGGCGAGCAGCGTCAGCGGCTGCACCACGGTGGCCACGTCGTCATAGGCGACGACGCCGACCATGCTGCCCAGGGGGGCGGCCTCGACGAAGGCCTCGGCGGCCTGCTTTGCGGCCGCCATCTTGCCCTCGGCGGCCATGCTCGCGGAGCGCGGGAGGACGAGCTCGGCCGCGGGAACGTCCGCCATCCACTCGATCTTCAGGTCCGCCCGGGCGGCCGCGTTGGGGAGGTCGATGCGGGGGCGGTTGTTCGGGCCGCGCACGTCCTGGAGCTCCCGCGAGAGGTTCTGCCGCTGCGGGTGGTTCGATGCGCGCGCCGACTTGGGGTCCTCGGCCGGCGGCCGCGTGAGTGTCTCCCAGCCGCTGGCCCCGAACATGCGCCCCTGCGCCGTCTCGTCCTGGTAGTCGACACTGGTGGAGAAGTTGAGCCACGAATAGTACCCGGGACCCTTCTCCGCATTGAACTGGGCGGTCATGATCGAGTACTGGGTCGGAACGTCTGTCGAGTGCGGCATGTACGGGTACCCGACGTCGTACGTCGCCCTCCCGGACTTGTACTCGTCAAAGAGCCCAAAGAAGTAGTGACCCCATTCGTGCGCCAGGACGTAGCCGGCCGCGGCGGGCGCCTGTTGCAGATAGGTCTTCGTGTCCGTCTTGCGCTTGTCCCACATGGAGATCCGCCCCGCGGGTGGTTCACCCCAGCCGGACACAGTGGCGCAGGCGCTTTCCCCCTCCTTGCCCCACACGATGTCGGGGGCACTCGGGGCGCAGTCGGGTGAATAGACGCACACCTTGCCGAGGGTGATTGCGCCGTTGGATGACTCGCAGACGCCGTCGGCGAAGGCTCCGATGATGCTGTCGTAGATAGCCCGGTCGGACGCCCCGGGGTTTCTGTAGAGCGAAATATCGACGCTGACCGGGCGCGCGCCGGCGGGCGCGCTCGCCGCCAGGCAGGCGAGGGCCACGAGCAGGACCGTGAGCACGGCGGCGCGCAGGGACCGGGCGCGAAGGCCGAGGCCATCCCGGACGCCCGGGCCGAGGGCATCTCGGCCGTCCGCCGCCGAGCTCATGCGGAGCCTCCCTCGACGAGCACACCCCGAAGCTGAACGTGCACGGACCATCGGCCACCACCCTTCGTCAGTGCGGCAATGCTAGCAAAGTTCTTGCGGACGCGCGCGGCCTCGAGCAGCGAGTGGTCAGTCTGCGAGGCGCATGCCCATGCGACGAGATTGACGATGCGGACGCGTGGCGGACGCGGGCCCAGCCGAGAGATCCGTGGGCCTCCGGCGATCCCGCAGACGGGGCACGTGAGGAACGCGCTGGCGAGAGTGCTGGGCGTGATCCGCGCGCACGGAAGCGTCGGCCGCCCATCTTGACCAACGCGGCCTCTGCCACCACGAGAGAGAAGCGCCGCACCGGCCGCGCCGGTCTGCCGCGGCGCCCCTACGCCGCGACGACCACCGCCTGCCGCAGCCAGCGTCCTTCGGTGACCGCCAACACGAGCGCCTCGGCGAGGTCGGCGCGGGGCGTGCTGCCGTGGCCGCGGAGCGAGTTCCCGGGCAGGACGACGTAGGCGCCCTTGGGCTTGCCGGTGAGGCCGCCGGGTCGCGTGATGGTCCACTCGGTGTCGCTGGCCTCGACGAGCCGCTCCATCTCGCGCATGTCGTCCATCACGCGGCCGACCACGAGGCGGAAGGCGCGCAGCGGCAGGGCAAGCCCTTGGAGGGGCTCGTCACCCACGCCCTGCGATGAGATCACGGCGAGCCGCTTCACGCCCCGCGTGGCCACGCCGTCGAGGATCACGCGCATGGCGGGCGCGTAGAACGGGCCCTTGTCCCGCTCCTTCGAGCCGCGCTTGCGCGAGCGGCCGATCGCCGAGATGACGGCATCGGCGCCCTCGAGGGCGGCGACCACGGTCGCCGGGTCGAAGGCGTCCCCCTGCGCGACGGTAAGGCGCGGGTCCGTGAGCGTCACCTGCGCCGCGTCGCGCACGAAGGCCACCATCTCGTGACCGCGCGCCAATCCTTCGAACACTGCCAGCCTGCCGGTGGCGCCGTTGGCGCCGATCACGACGATCCTCATGAGCCGTACCTCCCGTGCATTGGGCTACCAGTGTACTAGTTTCTGCGGAGCCGGGAGCGATTGCCCGCGAGTCAATTGCGAACGATGCTGCAAGACCGGCGAGCGCCTGGTCTTCGACATCCGAGCCGGTCCCCCAGCGCGTTGACACGCCGCGCTCCACCAGGTCCTCGGTCTCGAGCTCACCGACGCAGAGCTTCGGGCAGTCCGGGTCGATGCAGATCCACGGGCAGCCGTCCGCGTCCGCCTGGCTCAGGTTGGGGAGCAGGGGCTCGTCGCGGGAGTCGCAGGTGAGGGCGACGGGCTCTGGCCTGGGGCCTCCCTGGGGCGCGGGCGATGACCTCTTGAGCGCCGAGTCGACGCTACCAGCCGTTTGGCCGACGAATCACCGCCCCGTCCCGGCGCGTGAGGACGGTCGGGAACTGATGCCGCGCGTATGCACCGGCGTCGAGGTTGATGGTCCGGTCCGCAACGTCACGCAGCTGGGCGTTGGCTCTCCGCGCCGGGAAGGCCACGCCGATGCGTGCCGTCCATGTCGAGCGGGCCTCGCTGATCGCCGGCACAAGGTCGGTATCGCCAGACACCACGAGAACGCGATCACACGCGCCTGCCGCGG
>CAIOZS010000073.1 GCA_903862845.1 uncultured Thermoleophilia bacterium | reverse complement strand
TCGGGGATCGTGATCCTCCGGTGTGGAGGCGCAGTCTGACGCATGACGATGTGGCTGCCTCGCTGCTTGTCTTTCTCGTACCCGGCCTTGGCCAACGCGGCCACCACCTCACGACTGGAGACCCGAGGCAGGACGCTCACATCGCTACCTCCACGACCTCCTCGAAGATCGATGGGGGAATGGGCTCATCGTGGGCCTCCAGACTCTCCAGATACGCGTGGATGGCCTCCTGGATGTTCTGCAGTGCATGCGCGCGCGTCGCCCCTTGGGAGACGCACCCCGGCAGAGACGGCGCCTCGGCCACGAAGACCCCATCTTCGTCTTGTTCCACGAGGACGCGGTACTTCATCGTTGCCTCCCGGTTCGCGGATCTAGAAAGACATGATACCCGTCCCCAGGGCACGCGGACCGGACTCCCGGAGAGCGGGCACACGAAGATCTCCCCCCGCATCCTCGGCCGGCTCATGGACCGCGGCCTTGTGGAACGCGTGGGTCGGGGGCTCTACCGGGCCAATCCCGCGCAGGTCACCGAGAATCACGGGCTCGTTCTGAGCAGCAGCGGCACTTCGTGCTCAAGGGCGCCACGCTATTCGCGGTGTGGAAAGGCTTGCCGCACTGGGCCACCCGAGACATCGACCTTCTCGGACTCCTGGCAGGCGAAGAGCATGTGCTCCGCGTGCGGATTCCGGCGAAATCTGCGCCGCAGCGGTCGAACCCGACGGTCTGGTGTTCGATAGCGCGACGATGCGCTCCACCACGATCCGCGAGCGTGAAGCGTATGCCGGAGCGCGCCCGAAGATGATCGCCCGCCTGTCCACGGCCCAGCTGCCGGTCCAGGTCGACGTGGGCTTCGGAGATGCCGTGACTCCGGCCCCCGAGCGCGTGACTCTGGAGACGATCCTCGACTTTCCCGCTCCGGTGCTTCGCGCCTATCCCATGCCCATGGTGATCGCCGAGAAGGTCCACGCCATGGTCAGCCTGGTCTTTCGCAACAGCCGGATGAAGGACCTGCTTGACCCGCGGTGTGAGCGCAACCTGAGCGCCCGCTCCGTCGGCCCCTATTCTCGGCATTTCTTCATAGCCACCGAGGATTTCGGATGGCTGCCTGATATCGGGACCCGAATCGCAGCCCAGCGGTGTCGAAACTGTCCCATTACTTCTTTGTATATTGCTTTTCAGCGATGATATGAGACACCACGTCCATGGACGACTCTCACCCTCTCGATCTTCTGGACTACATCCGCGAGAAAGGCTTGGTGCGCCCGCGAGACGTGGAGGCCATCGGCATCCCGCGGAAGTATCTGTCGCGGCTTGTCGAGCGTGGGCTCATCGAGCGCGTCGGTCGCGGACAGTACATGGCCGCCGACGCCGAGTGGACCCAGTACCACACACTGGTGCAGGCGGCGGCCAGGGTGCCGCGGGGCGTCCTGTGCCTGCTGACGGCGCTGCGCTTCCACGACCTCACGACCGAGCTCCCCCGCGAGGTCTGGATGGCTGTCGATCCCCGCGCTGGCCAGCCACGCGACCCCCACCTCGCCCTCAGGATCGTGCGCTTCTCCGGCGCGGCCCTCACCGCCGGCATCGAGGAACACGCCATCGAGGGCGTTCCCGTCCGGGTCTACAGCCCCGCCAAGACGGTCGTCGACTGCTTCAAGTTCCGCCACAAGATCGGCGTGGAAATCGCCATCGAGGCGCTGCGCGACTACCTGGCGCGTCGCGACCGCGACCGCGACCGCGACCTCGACGAGCTAATGCGCCTCGCGACGGCATGCCGCATGGCCAACGTCATGCGGCCGTACCTCGAGGCGCTTGCATGAGCATCGAGCATCCCCGCGGCACTTCTTCTCCGGAGTCCCGCGTCACTCTCAGCACCGCCTCCGTCATAGGTCAGAGGGACATGCAGGCGGCGGCACAAAGCCACAGGAGTGTTTCTCTCAAAACCTTGGTAGTTGTTGACAAGCACCGATGAGTTGGGATAATCATCCGATGATGCGCTACACCTCAGACGATGCTCTTGAGCTCGTCCGCCACGCGGGCGTCGTTCGCAGCCGCGACCTCGAGGCTCAGGGCGTGTCACGAAAGCATCTGAGCCAGCTTGTGGAGCGCGGCCTCGTGGACCGGGTAGCCCGCGGCGTGTACGTGGCCTCGGACGCGGAGTACACAGAGAGCCACGCGCTTGCCGAGGCTGCCAAGCGCGTACCCAAGGGCGTCATCTGCCTGCTCTCCGCGCTTCGCTACCACGACCTCACCACGCAGCTTCCCTGGGAGGTGTGGATCGGCATCGGCAGCAAGGCTTGGGCTCCGCGCGCGAGCGGGTCGGCCCTGCGCGTCATCCGCTTCTCTGCCTCGACGCTGGCCCTGGGTGTGGAGCATCATACGATCGAGGGTGTCGAGGTAGCGATCTTCGATCCCGCCAAGACGGTGGTCGACTGCTTCAAGTACCGCAGCACGGTCGGGTTCGACGTGGCGCTCGAGGCACTGCGGGATTGCTGGAGACGCCGTCTCACGACCATGGACGAGCTCTGGCGCTACGCCGAGGCCTGTCGCATGGCCAACGTGATGCGGCCGTACCTCGAGTCGCTGCTGTGAGCGATCGCGCGCCGACGGACCTGCCCGCTTCTGTCGCGCGACGGCTCAAGAACCAGGCGCAGCACAAAGGACAGGAGGTTGCGCGCGCCTTCGAGCGGTTCGCCCTCGAGCGCTTCCTCTATCGGTTGTCTGTGTCAGACCATCGCGACCAGTTCGTGCTCAAGGGCGCGATGCTGTTCGCGCTGTGGGAAGACGAGCCGCATCGGCCAACGCGTGACATCGACCTGCTCGGCTTCGGAGAGGATTCGGCCGAGAGGATGGCTCGCGTGTTCATCGACGTGTGCACGGTGCACGCGGAGCCGGACGGCCTTGTCTTCGACCCAGCGAGCGTCACCGTGAGCGACATCCGCGTCGGCCAGACGTACCAGGGCAAACACGTCGAGATCGCGGGACGAATGGGCAAGACGCGCCTGCCGGTGCGAGTCGACATCGGGTTTGGCGACGCCCTCACTGCTCCCGGGCCGATGGCGGACTACCCCACGCTGCTCGATTTCCCCGCGCCGCGGCTGAGGGTCTACCCCGCCGCGGCGGTCGTCGCCGAGAAAGTTCACGCGATGGTGGAGCACGGCATGCTCAACAGCCGCATGAAAGACCTGTACGACCTTACCGCTCTGCCGGCACGGCTTTCCTTCGCGGGCGAGGAGCTTGTAGCGGCACTGCACGCGACGTTCGGGCGGCGTGGGACGACGCTCTCCGAGCGGCTTCCCGCGCCCCTCACGCAGGAGTTCGCCACTGACGCCACGAAGCTCGCCCAATGGCGAGGCTTTCTGAGGCGCACGCGCCTGGCCGAAGCCGAGCTCGGCGAGGTGGTCGCCGCTCTGCGGCGCTTCCTCGCCGAGCCCTATCTCGCCGCCGCGCGCGGCGAGCCGTTCGTGAAGCACTGGCCCGCCGGAGGGCCGTGGGGCTGACGCTGGGGGTCTGATGCCGGCCGACCACAGGGAGATCGCGTTCGAGGCCGCCATCGAAGAGAGCTTGCTCACGCATGGCGGCTTTCTCAAGGGCGACCCCGAGGCGTTCGACCGGGAGCTTGCTCTTGACCGCGGCGAGCTCTTCGCCTTCTTGCGCGGCTCGCAGCCGAAGACCTGGGCCAAGCTCGAAGGCCTCCTTGGCCCACAGACAGAGGCCACCGTGCTCGACGACCTCCTGGGCGCCCTCGCCTCGCGCGGCTCACTCGACGTGCTGCGCTACGGCTTCAAGTGCCACGGCAAACCGCTCCGCCTCGCCTACTTCGCCCCCGCCCACGGCATGAACCCCGAGACGCAGACGCTCTACGAGGCCAACCGCCTCACGGTCACCCGCCAGCTCAAGTACGACCCGGCGAGCGAGAGCTCCATCGACCTCGTCCTCAGCCTCAACGGCCTGCCCGTCGTTACGGCCGAGCTCAAGAACCCGATGAGCGGCCAAACCTGGCGCGACGCCGTCTGGCAGTACCGGGCCGACCGCGACCCCGCGGCGACGATCTTCCGCTTCAAGCTGCGCGCCCTCGTGCACTTCGCCGTCGATCCCGACGAGGCCCACATGACCACCAAGCTGGAGGGCAAGAAGACCCGTTTTCTGCCCTTCAACCGCGGCAACGGCACGGCCGCCGGCAACCCCGTGAACCCCGGCGGCTACAAGACCGCCTACCTCTGGGAGCAGGTCTGGGCGCGCGACAGCCTCATGGACATCCTCGCGCGCTTCCTCCACCTCCAGGTCGACGAGAAGAGGCTCGGCGGCAGGACGCTGCCCAAGGAGACGATGATCTTCCCGCGCTACCACCAGCTCGATTGCGTGCGCGCCTGCGAAGCCGACGCGCGCACGGGCGGCGCCGGCCGCAGCTACCTCATCCAGCACTCGGCCGGCAGCGGCAAGAGCAACTCCATCGCCTGGCTCGCACACCGCCTCGCGAGCCTGCATTCGCGCGACGACGTGAAGATCTTCGACTCGGTCGTCGTGGTCACCGACCGCCGCGTGCTCGACAAACAGCTCCAGGACACGATCTACCAGTTCGAGCACAAGCAGGGCGTCGTGCAGCGCATCGACGAGAGCTCGCAGCAGCTCGCCGAGGCCCTCAAGGCGGCGACGCCGATCGTCATCACGACGCTGCAGAAGTTCCCCTTCGTCACCGAGAAGACCGGCGAGCTGCCGAAGCGCCGCTACGCGGTGATCGTCGACGAAGCGCACAGCTCGCAGAGCGGCGAGAGCGCCAAGAAGATGAAGGACGTGCTCGCCGGCGCGCACGTGGCCGAGCAGGCCGCGGGTGAGGCCGCCGAGGAAGACCTTGACGACTACGAGGAAGAGGTCATCAAGGCGATGGCCGCCCGCGGCAAGCAGCAGAACCTCTCCTTCTTCGGCTTCACGGCGACGCCCAAGTACAAGACGCTCGAGGTGTTCGGCCGCCCCGGCGTGGACGGCAAACCCGTGCCCTTCCACCTCTACAGCATGCGCCAGGCGATCGAGGAGGGCTTCATCCTCGACGTGCTCGCCAACTACACCAGCTACAAGACCTACTACGGCCTCATCAAGGCCACCGCGGACGACCCCGAGGTCGAGAAGAAGCAGGCCGCCAAGGCGCTCGCCCGCTACATGAGCCTGCACCCCTACAACATCGCCCAGAAGACCGAGGTCATGGTCGAGCACTTCCGCGCCCACACGCGCCACAGGATCGCGGGCCGCGCCAAGGCGATGGTGGTCACCAGCTCGCGCCTGCACGCGGTGCGCTACAAGCAGGCCTTCGACAGATACCTGGCCGAGCACGGCTACGCCGACATCAAGACCCTCGTCGCCTTCTCCGGCGAGGTCGTCGACCCCGACCTGCCCGAGGTGGCCTACACCGAGGTCGGCTTGAATGGCGGCGTCCGCGAGAAGGAGCTGCCCGGCAGGTTCGCCGGCGACGACTACCAGGTGCTGCTCGTCGCCGAGAAGTATCAGACCGGCTTCGACCAGCCGCTGCTGCACACGATGTACGTGGACAAGCGCCTCAGCGGCGTGCAGGCGGTGCAGACGCTCTCGCGCCTCAACCGCACTACCCCCGGCAAGGAGGACACCTTCGTCCTCGACTTCGTCAACGACCCGGAGGAGATCTACGCCTCGTTCCAGCCGTACTACGAGGTCACCGGGGTCGGCGAGCGCGCCGCGCCCGACCAGCTCTACGCGCTGCAGGCGGAGCTGAATGCAGCGCAGATCTACTACGCCGAAGACGTCGAGGGCTTCTGCGGCGTGTTCTTCGCGCCCAAGCGGAGCCAATCGCCCGGCGACCACGCCAGAATGAACGCCTGGCTCGACAAGGCGGTGCAACGCTTCGCCGAGCGCAGCACGAGCGACGACGGCGCGGGCGAGTGCGAGGAGCTCCGCGGCCGGCTCATCGCCTTCCGCAATCTCTACGCCTTCCTCTCGCAGATCATCCCCTACGGCGACAGCGACCTCGAGAAGCTCTCCACCTTCGTGCGCTTCCTGATCCCCAAGCTGCCGCGCCGCGCGAGCGGCCCGCAGTACCACTTCGACGACGAGGTCTCACTCAGGTACTACCGCCTGCAGAAGATCAGCGAGGGGCGGATCGAGCTGACCCCCGGAGCCGGCGGCGAGCTGGACGGCCCCACCGAGGTCGGCACCGGGGTGGTCGAGGACGAGAAGGTCGAGCTCTCGACCCTCATCGAGATCATCAACGACCGCTTCGGCACCAGCTTCACCGCCGCTGACGAGCTGTTCTTCAGCCAGATCCGCGAAGAGGCCGTCGCCGACGAGGCGCTTCAACAGGCCGCGACCGCCAACCCGCTGGAGGCCTTCAAGCTGGTCTTCGACAAGGCCCTTGAAGGCCTCTTCATCGACCGCATGGACCAGAACGAGGCGATCACCGCGAGGTTCCTCGACAACCCCGAGTTCCGCGGCGCCGTGAGCCGGTACCTCATGACGCAGGTGTACGAGCAGATCCGCGGGGAGGCTCTGGCGACGTGATGCGGGAGAGTCGTCAGCGAGGACTTCTGAACGGCCCGGCGAACGCATCCGGCGGCATCGATGTCGCGATGGCAAAGAGGAAACGACAGCTCGTCTGAGCTCGAGGCGGAGCTCACGAAGATCATCCGAGGCTGAGGTGCCGCGCGGCGGTGCAACTACGGCCGCGCCCCCGCTGACGCTCCTGCGGCTCGCCGTCAGCCGCCGCCCGTCACGGCGTCGCCCCCACCGCGCTTGGCGGCGTAGAGCGCCTGGTCGGCGCGGCGCAGCAAGTCGTCGGGGAGCTCGCCCGGCGCCCACTGCGCGACCCCGGCGCTGACCGTGACGCCGCGCTGCGCCAGCACCTCGCAGGAGCGCACTGCGACGAGCAGGCGCTCGGCGAAGCTCTGCGCGCCGTCGAGCGCAATGCCCGGCAGGAGCACGCCGAACTCGTCGCCCCCGAGGCGGCTCGGCAGGTCCTCGGCGCGGCAGAGGGCGCCGAGGAGATCGGCGAAGCTCGTGAGCACCTCGTCGCCAGCCTCGTGACCGGCGCTGTCGTTGACGCGC
>CAIOZS010000072.1 GCA_903862845.1 uncultured Thermoleophilia bacterium | reverse complement strand
GCCCAGCTCGACAGCCGCGGCGGTGGAGGCCGGGGTGGCCGCGGCGGCGGATGCGGCGGTGGCAGAAGCTGCGTGGTCCACGGTGTGCCTCCGGCGGTGGCTTGTCCGCTCGACTCTACATCAGGCGCGCCCCGCCAGCGCGTCCCGCTACGGCGACGAGTGGGCTGCCGTCTCAGGCACGGTCACGGCGCCGCTGACGACATCATCCCGGGCCTTGGCCACCGCGTCTTTGATGTCCTGAGGCAGCTTCGCGTCCCACTCGTGAAACGGCGCCAGCCCCACGCCGTCCTCGGCCAGGCCGAAGACCCGGTTCTCGCCGCCCTTGAGATCGCCGGCGGCGGCGGCTTTGACCGTCACAAACACGGCGTTGTCGACACGCTTGACGGCAGAGGTGAGGATCGTGTCGCCGATGCCGGCGATCGTCTCGTACTGGTCGGCGTCGACGCCGATGAACAGCGCCCGTTCGCGCTTGCAGGCCTCCGCCGCACCATTGCCGGTCACGCCGGCGGCGGCGAAGATGATGTCGGCGCCGCCGGCGATGAGGCTCCTCGCGGCGGCGCTGCCCTTGCGGGCGTCGCTGAAGCTGCCCGTGTAGACGCTCCTGACCCTGACGCCGGGAGCCACCGACCTCACGCCGGCGATGAACCCCGCCTCGTACCTCTGCACAGGCGGGATCTTCATGCCACCCACGAAGCCGACGACCTGCGCGGCGTTGAGGCGAGGGTCGACGTCGGTGCGCGTGGTCAGCGTGCCGGCCACGACGCCGGCCAGGTAGCCGGCCTCCTGCTCCTTGAAGCTCAGGCCGATCACGTTGTCCGCGAGCGGATCGAAGACGATGTCGAGGCCGGCGAAGGTCACGCCGGGAAACCGCGCGGCGAGCCGCGTCACGGCGTCCGTCATCTGGTAGCCGACGGCGAAGACCGGGTTGTCGCCGGCGGCCGCGAGCTTGGTGAGGTTGCGCGCGTAGTCCGCGGGCGCCCTGGGCTCGAGGACCTCGATCTGTACGCCCAGCTCCTTGGAGGCGCGCTGCAGGCCGGCGTACGCGAGGTCGTTGAAACCCCTGTCGCCGAGGCCGCCGATGTCTGCCACCATGGCCGCCTTGAGGCCGGGCGTGGAGGCCGCGGCCGCCGGCGAGGCCGAGGTCACGCCGCCCTCCTTCGCGCAGCCCGCGGCCACCGCGGCCAGGAGCGCTATCGTCAGGAGGACCGCTGCCAACGCGCCGTGCTTCAGCCTCACAGGGATCCTCCGCCTCTCCGCCGGGAACGGCCGCCGAAGCCAATCATAGACCCTCGCGGCGCCGCACGAAGCGGTGCTCCGCGGGCCTGCGTGCCGCGCAGTCAAGGCCGCGCCGATCCGCGGCTTGTCGCGGCTCCGGGCCTCCGAGGCCTTTGACACGGGGCGTATGATGACTGATTGTCAGTCACCTACTCGCCAGAGTCTGTCCACCGAGCCTGGAGCCCCAATGCCCCGCGTCGTCGACCGCGAAGCCCGCCGAGCCGCGCTCGTCTCGGCGGCGGCGACCATGTTCGCCGAGCGCGGCGTGGCCAACACGACCGTCAGCGACATCGTCAAGGCGGCCGGCGTCGCGCAGGGCACGTTCTACCTCTACTTCGACTCCAAGGACGATGCCGTTTTCGCGGTGGTCGAACGCCTGGCCGCCGCGATCACCCAGAACGCGGCGGCGCGCCTCGGAGCCGCGTCGTCGGCCGTCGACAAGCTGCTCGGCTTGAGCGGCGTTTTGTCCGAGGTCGGCGCTGAGCCCGAGGCTGCGGCGCTTGCCGAGCTGATGCACCGCCCCGAGAACCGTATCCTGCACGACCGCCTCGCCGAAGGCCTGACGCTGAAGCTCGTGCCACTCCTGGAAGCGATCGTCGCACAGGGCGTCGCCGAGGGCGTCTTCCGCGTCGACGACCCGCGGGCAGCGGCGTGGTTTGTGCTCGCCGGGCTGCAGAGCGTCGAGCTCGCCGGTACTGCCCTCAGCGAGACGCCCGCCGCGCTGACGAAAGCGACCGCGCTCGCCCTGCGCGCGCTCGGCTACCAGGGGAGGCAGCCCTGAGCGCCGAGATCGCCATCGCCACGCGCGCGCTCACCAAGCGCTACCGCGACGCGCTCGCCGTCGACGCCCTCGATCTGAACGTGCGCCGCGGCGAGATCTACGGCTTCCTCGGCAGAAACGGCGCCGGCAAGACGACCACCATCCGCATGCTGCTCGGCCTGATCCGGCCGAGCGGCGGCGACGTCGAGGTGCTCGGCGGGCGCGTGCGGCCGGGCACGACCGCCCCGTTCGCGCGCGTCGGCTACCTGGTCGAGAGCGCGAGCGCCTACCCGAACCTCACCGTGCGCGAGAACCTTGACGTGCAGCGCCGCCTCACGCGAGCGCCGCGCGCGGCAGTCGCCGAGGTCATCGAGCTGCTGCGGCTCGGCGGGCTCGCCGAGCGGCGCGCCAGAGTGCTCTCGCTGGGCAACAAGCAGCGGCTCTCGCTGGCCCGCGCGCTGCTGCACCGCCCCGAGCTGCTCATTCTGGACGAACCGACCAACGCGCTTGACCCCGCCGGCATCGTCGAGGTCCGCGAGCTGCTGCGCTCCCGCGCCGGCGAGGAGGGCGTCACGGTCTTCGTGTCGAGCCACATCCTCACCGAGATCGCCCATCTCGTCGATCGCATCGGCATCATGCACGAGGGCCGGCTGCTCGAGGAGCTCGACCGCGACCAGCTACGCGTCGAGGAGCGTTTGTACGTCGAGGTCGGCGTAGCGCAGCCCGCGCGCGCGGCGACGCTGCTCGCCGCGGCGGGCTTCGCGCGCGTCGAGCAAGCCGGCGGCCGGCTGCGGGTCTACGACGCGCAGGGACGCGTGCCGGAGCTGGCTCGCGTGCTCGTCGGCGCCGGACTCGACGTCACCGAGATCACTCAGGCACGCGAGGACCTCGAGGCGCACTTCCTGCGGCTCACGGGAGGTGCCCAATGACGTTCGTGCAGGTGCTGGCCACCGAGCTCCTCAAGCTGCGCCGCAGCAAGGTCACCTGGCTCTCGCTCGCGGCGCTCTCGCTGGGACCTCTGGCGATCGCGCTGATGATGTGGATCGTGCGAGAGCCGGGCCGGGCCGCGAAGCTCGGCCTGCTCGGCACCAAGGCAAACCTCTCCGGACTCTCCGCGACGTGGCCCGCCTACTTCTCGATGCTCACGATGGTGGTCGGCATGGGCGGGATGCTGCTGCTCGCCTTCATCGTCGCCTACGTGTTCGGCCGGGAGTACACGGAGGGCACGGCCAAGAACCTGCTCGCCCTGCCGGTAGGCCGCCACTGGTTCGCGCTCGCGAAGCTCGTGGTGGCCGCCGTGTGGTGGGCCGCGCTCGTCGTGGCCGTGCTCGCCGAGGGCTTCGTCCTCGGCGCGGCCCTGGCCCTGCCCGACTTTTCTCGGGCGACTGCCCTCGGGGCCGTCCACGACGCCCTGCTCGCGGCCGCGATCGCGTATCTTCTGGTGCCGGTCGTCGCGTGGATCGCGATGCTCGGCCGCGGCTACCTGCCGCCGCTGGGGTTCGCCCTCGCCATGCTCTTGCTCGGCGACGTGTTCAGCCACACCGGCTGGGCGGCGTGGTTCCCCTGGTCGATCGTCCCTCTGCTGATCGGCGCCATCGGAAAGCCGGCCGCGTCGGTCGCGGCAAGCAGCCTCGTCGTCGTCGCGCTCACGTTTCTCGCCGGCATCGCCGCCACGATCGCGCAGCTCCGCTGGGCCGATAACGCGCAGTAGAGGCGCCGCCGCGCCGGCCGCTCCTGCGGCGGCGAGGTCGTGCCGCTCTAGACCTGGTTGAAGAAGCGCCTCTCCTGCAGAGCGCCGGGGCCCGCGCCGGAAAGCTCGACGTTGTGCGGCGCGAGCAGCACGACCTTCTCGCCGATGAAGTGCAGTCTTCCGTCGAGAGCGTAGGCAAGGCCACTGCAGAAGTCTGTGAGGCGTATTGTCAGATCTGGCTCGCAGCCCAGCAGGTCGACGATGACGGGACCACCGGCGCGGAGGAGGTCGGCGATCCGCTGGGCGGCGTCGAAGTCCCGGGGCGTGACCAGCGAGACCTCGACGCGCGGCGGACGCACGACGGCGAGCGGCCTCACCGCCCGCTCCTGCGCCGGCGGCGAGCGCCGCAGGGGCTCATCGCCGTAGATCTGATCGTAGTCGTCGTAGTCGTCGTAGTCGTCACGGGCGCCGCCGAACCGGCCGGCGACGGCGCGTAGCGATTGATCCGTGCCCATGGATCCTCCGGCCTCATGTCACAACGCGGCACGCGTGCTGAGCGCGACTGAGGAGGGCTCGCAGGTTCTCCGAAGAGCGTGCCAGAAGACTGCTTCGCCACCGGGGTGCGGGTTGCCTGCAGCACCCCGGGCACAGACGCGCCATGCCGGCCCTTCAGGCCCGCCGCGCTACGTGCTCAGCCAGTAGTCGAGGAAGTCGAAGATCCACACGGGGTGCAGGTAGAACCCGTGGGTGCGCTTTGAGAACACCGAGTTGACGTTGGGTTGATAGAGCGGGACTGCCGGCCACTGCGCCATGGTCTCCTGCTGCATCTGATCGAAGAGCGTGAGCCGCGCCTTCTCGTCGGTCATCGTGAAGCTCCGGGCCAGCTGCGTCTCGACCTGCGGGTCCCACCAGTAGCTGGGGTTCAGGCCGTTGGCCACGGCGTTGCTCTTGCTGAAGCCCGCCACGAGGAAGTCGGCGGGGTCCGGAAAGTCCTGCCACAGGTCCTGCAGCCCCATGGGCGTCTTGCCGGGCAGGCTGATCAGCGTCCAGTAGGTGGACCGGTTGACCAGCTTGACCTGCGCCGCGACGCCGATCTGCTTGAGGTCGTTCTGGATCGACTGGATGACCTTGGGCCACGGGTCGACGTTGTGCGAGTAGAGCATCGTCTGGAACCCGTTGGGATACCCCGCCGCGGCGAGGAGCTGCTTGGCCTTGGCGACGTCGTAGCCGCCGAACACGCCGGCGGGACCATCGACGTGTCCCGGCAGGCCGGCGGGGTAGATCTGGTCGAGCCGGCTGCCCGCGCCCGAGATGAGCTTGATCAGCTTGTCGCGGTCGATCGCCCAGGAGATCGCCTCGCGTACCTTGGGGTTGTCGAACGGCTTCATCGTCACGTTCATGAACAGGTAGTCGATGGCGATGGCAGGCGCGTTGGCGACCTGGCTCTTCCAGACCGGGTCGGTGGTCACGCTGACGTAGTCGCTGGGCGGTATGTAGTCGCCGAGGACGTCGTTCTCACCGCGCTTGAGCTTCAGGAGCGCGGTCTGGGGATTGACGGAGAACTGGAACTTGATGCCGTCGGCCCAAGCATCGGGATGGCCGCGCCAGTCGAACCAGTTGGGATTGCGCGTGAGCACGAGCTCCTGGCCCGACGTCCAGTGGTCCATCATGTACGGGCCGGTGCCGAGAGGGCTACGCACGAACTTGGCCCCCTGCTGCTCGACCCACTCCTTCGGCACGACGTCGCAGAACGACATCGTGAGGGCGTAGAGGATGGTCGCGTCCGGCTTGCTCAAGTCGATCTCGAGCGTGGAGGCGTCGATGGCCTTGATGCCGGCGATGCTCTGCGTCTTGCCTGCGTTGAATTCCGGCGCGCCCACGATCCTCATGAAGAAGCTGGTGCCCGGCGGCACCGGTTTGGTGTCCGGGCTCATCATGCGCTCGATCGAATACTTGACGTCGGCGGTCGTGACCTCGCGGTCCACCGGCGGCGCGAACTTGATGCCGGTGCGCAGGTGGAACGTGTAGGTCTTGCCGCCGTTCGTGATGCCGCCGTTTGCCACGGTAGGCACCTCGGTGGCCATGTCGGGCACGAGCACCGTGCCCGCACTGCCGCTGCCGCTGGCGTAGGTGAGGAGCGTGTTGTAGAGGCAGTGCTCGATGGACCAGCCGTTGCCCTCCCAGTCGGCCGCGGGGTCCAGGTATTGCGGCTCGCTCATGTAGCTGACCAGCATCGTGCCGCCCTTGACCGGCGTCCCGGCGGCGGCCGGCGAGGACGGCGAGGTGGAGGAGGACGAGCCCCCGCCGCAGGCGCTCAGGGCGAGGCCCAGGGCAAGGACGACCAGCAGTGCGGCGCGGGCGAGCGGCGCGCTCCTCGCGCGCCCGGCATGCCTGGACATGGTGGCTCCTTTCCGGCGGCGCGGACCGCGCCCTTCGACGGCACTCACGCGGCCCACTCTAGCACGGCGAAGTGCCTGCTATCATGACGAAACCGGCGGCGCAGGGCCGCGATGAGCAGAAGCGCGGAGGAACACATGCCAGAGATCGAGACTCTCCTCGCCGGCAGCGTGCGCACCGACGGCCCGGATCCCGGGCCGGCGCACGGCACGGCGGCGCCGCGAGAGGTGGCTCCTTGAACCGGTTCTACGTGAACGAGATCGTCGAGCCTGCAGCGGGCGCGATGCCGCCGGCCGCGCCCGATCCCGCGGCGTTTCACCAGAGCATGCCGGGGTACGCGCCGACGCCACTGATAAGCACTCCCGAGCTGGCCCGGCGGGTGGGCGTCGCGTCGCTTGTCGTCAAGGATCAGTCACGCTGC
>CAIOZS010000071.1 GCA_903862845.1 uncultured Thermoleophilia bacterium | reverse complement strand
TGGCGCCGCCGTCGATGCTGTAGCTGGTGCCGGCGACGCCCGAGCCGGCGTCGGTGGCCGTGAGGGTCACCGTCTGGGGGCTGCTGCGCCAGTCGCTGGTGGCGCTGCTCGCCAGCGGCGGCGTGGCCGTGGTGACGGGCGGCGTGGCGTCGAACGCCGCCGTGCGGATGATGTTGTTCGACGTGTCGGCGACGTAGACGTTGCCGGAGCCGTCGCAGGCGACGCCCCCCGGGTAGTCGAAGCGCGCGGCGTCACCGCTGCCGTCGGCGCTGCCCTGCTCGCCGACGGCGCCGGCCAGTGTGGAGACCCCGCCGGCCGCGGAGATCTTGCGGATCACCTGATTCGACGTGTCTGCGACGTAGACATTGCCGGCGGCGTCGCAGGCGACCCCCTCGGGAGAGCCGAGGCCGGCGTCTGCGCCCACGAGGATGCTCACCCCGCCGGCAGGCGTGACCTTGACGATGGTGTTGTTGAGCGTATCGGCGACGTAGACGTTGCCGACGGCGTCGCAGGCCACGCCGCCGGGAGAGTCGAGGCCGGCGTCCGCGCCCACGAGGGTGCTCACCTCACCGGCGGGCGTGATCTTGCGGATGGCGTCGTTCTCCGTGTCGGCGACGTAGACGTTGGCGTCCGCGTCGCAGGCCACGCCGCCCGGGTAGCAGAAGCGCGCGGCGGCTCCACTGCCGTCGTCGCTGCCCTGCTCGCCGACGGCGCCGGCCAGGATGCTGACGACGCCGGCAGGCGTGATCTTACGGATCACATGATTCCACGTGTCCGCGACGTAGACGTTGCCGGAGCCGTCGCACGCGACTCCCCCCGGAAGATTGAGGCCGGCGGCCACTCCAACAAAGGTGCTGACCACGCCCGCGGGCGTGATCTTGCGCACCGCGTTGTTGCCGGTGTCCGCGACGTAGACGTTGCCGGCCGCGTCGCGGGCAACGCCGCAGGGTCCGCTGAAGCTCGCCGCGGCGCCGGCGCCGTCGGCGCTGCCGACGACGCCGGCGGTACCGGCGAGCGTCGTCACGGTGACGCCCTGCGCCCGGGCCGGCGCCGCTGCTCCCGACCAGACGATGACCGCCAGCAGAAGCGCCGGGAGCAGGGCCGACGCTCCGCCGCAGATCGTTCCTCGCTTCAAGCTTCTCATGGGGCGACCTCGATCAGTGGATGCCGGAAACCGAGCCGGCGCGCCCGGTGGCGGCGCAGAGGCGGTTGCGAAGGCGCCGGACCCGTCGGTCTCGCTCTCTCCCTGTATCGGCAGAAGTGGCGCCGTGCCTGAGGCCGAAGCAGGGTGCGACGCGATGGCGCAAGGACCTGCTCTACGAGCTGCGCAGCGGGCCGATCCCCGTCAGGGTCACGATCGTCGCGGCGTCGATGCAGTCGCTGACGCTGGCCACGCACGCTTCGCCGCGTAGCTGGTCGCCCTCACGCGTGACCATCGTGAGCACCATCGACGAGCCCTGCGCGAGATGGGCGCGAAACTCGTCGACGTCCGCGGGCGACTCGACGCGCAGGCACCACGCGGTCTCGTAGCCCTTCTCCTCAACGACACGCGCACTCAGGAAGCCGATGTCGTGGTGGTCGTGCTTGATCCTGAGCAGTCGCCCCGAACCCACAGCCAGCAGCCCCCTTGTGCTCAGTCGTCAGCGCCGTCTGTTGGTAGTGTGCCCAACGACGCAGCACTCTGACACGAGCCGCCGCGCAGAGAGGCTGGGAGAAGAGGCGGATGTGGTGGCGAGGATGGTGCCGCCATCGCTGACCGCCCAGCCGTGGCGGGCGTCGGTGAAGGCGACGTCGCTGCGGTTCGCACCGCTCCCCGAATCCTGCGCGGTCCACGTGCCGACGGCAGCGCGCTCTTGCCAGCGTGGCTCGAGCTCATCCATCGGTCCGCATTCCCTGACTACCGGTACTGCGGTCCGCTCCACGTGCCGCTGTACACCGGCGAGTAGGCGCCCGCGTAGCCGGCGTATGACTCCACATAGAAGCGGTACTTGAACGGGCCCCGCCATTTCTCGGCGGCGTGTGAGGTTGACGGGACGTCGCCGCCGGGGAAGTTCTCAAAGGGGCGCACCAACGCCGTGAAGTGACCCGTCGACCGGACGTCGATCCCGTTGCGGGCATCCTTCCCATAGTCATATCCGATCCACCAGCGCGTCTTGCCGCCGTACGTCGCGTAGATATCGACACGCAGCCAGCACAAGCCCGTCCAGGCCGCCACCGGGTCAACCGTGCCCTGGCAAAGGTACTGCAGGGGAACGTGGCTCTGGGGGTTATGCTCGGACTTGCGGCTGGGCACCGCGATGGAGAACCGCCCGGTGCCGTGAGTCACGCCCCAGTCGACCCTCCAGCCGTCATTGAAGGACCGATCGGAGTCGCCTTTGGCGGCGTAGAGGATGTAGTCGCCGGAGGGTCCGTCCGCAGGCACCTCATAGACGAACCCAGCGCCCTTCTCGTTCCAGAGTGTGCGCTTTGCCTGTTGCGCCAGTTGACCGTGGATCCCGGTCGTGCCCGGAGGGAACAGCACCATCGTCGCACGCGGCTCGGAGAGGAAGAGGTCGAGCACGTCTCCGGGGTCGAGATGCACGCTGTAGGCGTAGGGCGCGTATTCGGAGTCGAGCCAGAAGGAATGCAGCTTGAGCGGGGTCGGCGCGGGAAGAGGCAAGTAGGCTACCGCCTCGGTGGTGGCGACCGGGCTCCACTGCTCGCTCGACTCGTCGTTCGCGATCGACACGATCCCGAAGAAGACCGAGAACTTGTAGGACTGGCCCTCGACTACCGTGAGATTGAGATTGTAGCCATCGTCGCACACGAACGGGCCGGGTGCGTTCGGGCAGCCAAAAGTGGTGGTCTCGCCAGGCAGCAGGTCTGATGTCGGGTCGCTGAAGTAGCGAGTCGGAGAGATCATGACCAGGACCTCCCCATAGCCGTCCTGCGGGGGCGAGAAGTCGGGTACGACCATCGACACATTGAGCGTCGGCGAATCGCCGCTCTCGGTCCCGGGACCGATGGCGGCGGTCAACTG
>CAIOZS010000070.1 GCA_903862845.1 uncultured Thermoleophilia bacterium | reverse complement strand
CGGCACCTGCTGTGTCTGCCGCCCCAAGGCCGCCAAGGGCCGCCGAGCGCCGGGCGGCAACGGTGCCGCCTCCCCCTCTCGTCGCACCTGTGCCTGTAACCCCATCCCCACCCCGCCGCGCCGGCTCTGGCGCAGGCTCCAGTGACACCGTCTTCTGCGTGCGGTGCGGGAATAGGTTCGATAGACACGACGACGCCTTCTGCCCGAAATGCGGTGCGGCACGACCTCATGACTTGGTCGCCAGCTAGGAGTCGTATGCCCGCGCACTCTTCCTCCGCCAGTCCGAAAGTCGCCACCCACTCGGCCCAGCCGTGGATAGGGGGAAGAGCCTCGGGGTTCACCCTGTCATCAGTCGCAACCTTGCACGCTGTCCAGCGGCACGCGTGCAAGCCCCGAAAGCAGCGAGTCGATGCCTAGCCCGAAGTTACCCCCACCCACCAGCCAAGAATGCCGGGATATGCAGGCATGAGTCCGCTATGAGCGTCCAAGTATGTAGACACTAAATAGCTTGCTGTCTGGGCAGGACTGTGGTAGCTTACGCCCATGGCCAGCCGGGGTGGAGCAATACATGTTGTGACGACCCGTCGTCAGTACAAGGAGCGGGTCTACGAGACCCACCTGCTGCGCCGCTCCTATCGCGAGGGCGGCAAGGTCAAGAACGAGACGGTGGGCAACATCTCCCACCTGCCGGCGGAGCTCATCGAGATCATCCGGCGCGCGCTCAAGGGCGAGACCTTCCTGGGCTCTGCGGAAGCCTTCGAGATCACGCGCTCACTGCCGCACGGGGACGCGGTCGCCGTCTACGGGCAGGCCCGCGCTCTGGGCCTGCCCGAGCTGCTCGGGCCGGCCTGCCGGGAGCGCGACCTCGCCCTCGCCCTCATCATCGCCCGCGTGCTGCGCCCCGCCTCGAAGCTGGAGAGCGGCCGCTACCTCGCCGATACCAGCCTGGGGCAGGACCTCGCGGTCAGCGCCGCCGATCCCGACGCCCTCTACGGCGCGCTCGATTGGCTGGGCGCGCGTCAGGACGCCATCGAGCGGGTGCTCGCCGGCCGTCACCTGACGCCGGGGGGGCTCGTGCTCTTCGACCTCTCCAGCTCGTATGTCACCGGGACCCGCTGCCCACTCGCCGAGCGCGGCTACTCCCGCGACGGCAAGCGCGGCAGCCTGCAGATCACCTACGGCCTCATCACTAGCGCCACGGGCTGCCCCGTGGCCGTCCGCGTCTTCCCCGGCAGCTGCTCCGACCCGGCCGCCTTCAGCGCCGCGCTCGCTGCGCTGCGCGAGCGCTTCGGCCTCACCGAGGTGGTGCTCGTGGGCGACCGCGGCATGATCACCTCGGCGCGCATCGCAGAGGTCAGGGCGCACCCCGGTCTCTCCTTCATCACCGCGCTGCGCGCCCCGGAGATCGCCGCCCTCGCCCACGGCGGGCATCTGCAGCTCTCGCTCTTCGATGAGGTCGACCTCGTCGAGCTGCGCGACCCCGCGCGTCCCGGCGAGCGCCTCCTCGTGTGCCGCAACCCGCATCTGGCCGGCGAGCGCAGCCGGCGCCGCGAGGACATGCTCGCTGCGACCGAGCGCGACCTCGCCAAGCTCGGCGCAGCCGTGGCCGCCGGGCGCCTCAAGGGCGCCGCCGCCATCGGCCTGCGCGTGGGCCGCGTCGCGAACCGCTACAAGATGGCCAAGCACTTCGCGCTCACGATCGCTGAGGGTCACTTCAGCTACGCCCGCAGGAGCGCGCACATCGAGGCGGAGGCGGCGCTTGACGGGATCTACGTGATCCGCACCAACGTGTCCGCAGAGCAGCTCGGCGCCGCTGCGGTGGTCGCCGCCTACAAGCGTCTCTCCCGCGTCGAGGACGCCTTCCGCTCGCTGAAGAGCATCGACCTCGAGATCCGGCCCATCTACCACCGCCTCGAGGAGCGCGTGCGCGCCCACGCCTTCCTCTGCCTGCTCGCCGAGTACCTGGTCTTCCACCTGCGCGCCGCCTGGGCGCCGCTGACCTTCGCCGATGAGGAGAAGGACGCGCCGCGTGCCGACGCCGTGGCGAAGGCGCAGAGGGGAGACGCAGCGGAGCGCAAGGCGCGCACGCAAAGGACCGCGGACGGGGCGCTCTGCCACAGCTTCCACTCGCTGCTTGCGCACCTTGCCACACTGACGCGCAACACGATCAGCCTACCTGCCCAGGGAGGCCTCACCTTCGAGCAGCTCACGCTGCCTACTCCTCTGCAGCGGCAGGCCTTCGAGCTGCTCGGCGTCACCGTACCGCTGCGCTTCACGTAGACAGCAACGCCACTCGCTCTGCTTCGTCTTTTCCCTGCAAGCGTGCTTGATCCGTGTGGGCGGACTGGGGTAACTTCGG
>CAIOZS010000069.1 GCA_903862845.1 uncultured Thermoleophilia bacterium | reverse complement strand
GGCGCAGACGGTTCCCGGCATGCGCGTGTTTGCCGACCCGGACGGAGAGCTCTACCTCAACAACGTCCGCGTGAACGGGATCCTGCCCGCCAGTCCACCGGATCTGTTCTTCCTGCTCGGCGTCCTCAACTCCAAGGTCGTAGACTTCGCATTTCGGCGCATCGCGAAGCCGAAGAGTGGGCGCTACTTCGAGGCCAACAAGCAGTTCATCGCCCCGTTGCCGATCCCGGACGCCTCGCACGCGCAGAAGGCAGAGGTGGCCAAGCGAGCGAAGCTGCTCCACGACCTCCACACCGCGCACCGCGACCGGATAGTCGATCTCCAACGCCGGCTCGAGAGCGCCCAGTGCGTCGACGAGGCGCGAGAGCCCTCGTGGCTCTGGGCGGACGTCGGCTCGCCGAGCTCGCTCGCGTCACAGGCCCCGGCGGCGCTCACCGGGCGTGAGCGAGCTGCCTGGGCTCGCACGGAGCACGGCGCGCGCCTCGATGCGCACATCGAGCGCGTCGGCGCCATGCTTCGGCCGGGAGCCCGATTGTCGGTGGCCAGCGACGCCGGAGAAGTCCGCGTTCTCGCAGATGGTGTGCCGGTGGTCACGGTCTACGAAGATGAGGCCGACGCGGCGTTCCTGTCCGCGCAATGGCGCCTGCTCGCCCGTACCACGAACGTGACGGACAGGTATCAAGCCAAGTCGCTCGTGAAGTCGCTGCTGCGCCTGCGGTCGACCTACAGCGAGGCTCTGCGCAAGCAGGTTCTCGGTCTCGACGCTCAGGTTGTCGATTTGGATGCCAGGATCGAGACGGCCGAGCGAGAGATGAACGCGTACGTCAATGACCTCTACGGATTGACTGAAGGCGAGACTCGACTGGTGGAGGCGTAGGCCAGTTCTCACAGCCCTGAGATCGAGCGGTCAACGCTCGGCGCTGCCGCTCCTCTCGGTGGCATTGGCTCAAGAGTGGAGGGCGCATGTTGTCATCAGCGACGCTGGCGTACGATCCGTGGCGGGGAGGGTTTCCTGCTGACGCTTGGGCGTGCTGTAGGCGCTGGAAAGACCGCTCTGGCCGGCGGCCTGAGGGATGCGCACTCGACGAAGGACGGGATTGTGGTCGCCGCCGAGAGCTTCTGGGGTGACCACGGAGGTCTGCCATTGCGAGGCACCCACGGCGCCGGATCGCCCCCGCGGGCACCTACCCGGGGCGGCGGCGGACTTGAATCGGTGGCCGAGGCCAGCCGCGAGAGCCGGCAGCCAAGAGGCGCCCGCCACTGGACGCTTGCGATGCGTTCAGCAAGGGTGTACGCTTTGTTGTACGATACCGCGTACCAGGAGGCAATTCATGCGTCCCTTGAAGGTCGACGAGGACATCCGCCCGCTGTCGGAGTTCCGGGCCGGCGTCGCCTCCTTCGTGAGGCAGGTCAACGAGACCCGCCGCCCCCTGGTGCTTACCCAGCACGGTCGCGGCGTCGCCGTGCTCGTCGACATCCATGAGTTCGAGGCCATGCGTGAGCGAATGGAGTTGCTGGAGGACATCTCTGTCGCTGAAGCGCAGATAGCGGCCGGCCGCGTCACTCCTCATAAGGAGGCCAAGGCCCGCGCCCTCGCGAAGCTCCGTTCGTGAGAGTCGACTGGACTGACCTGGCGCTCGACCGGGCTGACGAGATCGCGCAGCACATCGCTGAAGAAGATCGCGACGCCGTCGTTCGCTGGATGGTCGGGCTGTTCGACGCGGCCGACCGACTGTCGGATTTCCCAGAGAGCGGGCGCGTGGTCCCGGAGTTGGGGCTCTGCGCGTGTCGCTTGCGGACAAGGTCCACAACACGCAGGAACTCCTGGCCGACCACCGCGTATCGCGCGACATAACCATCCCCGTCGCTCAGGCGCCGGTGAGCCACGAATGGGGCACCCGGCGGGGGCGCGTAGCCGGCAGCGCTCTCGGCGGGCGCGCGGGCGGCTGCGGCGCGGGGCACACGCGAAAGGGGAAGACAAGGATTCCTTGACTGTCGCCTGGTCCGCGGCCGTCCACAGGCTCGGTCGCCGGGAGGAAGACAAGGATCGGCCAACTCTTCTTATCTTCCCTCACAGCACTACCCCGCCGCGGCGGCTCCCGAGGCTGCGGCGCGCGCGGCGCACCATGTGCGCCTTCTCGCCGCTCGTCGATCCAGAGGCTGAACGCGCAACCGGACGGAAGGGATGGTCATGTCGGCCAGAAGACTGGCATTCTGAAAACCGAGGCGGGGGCGAGCCTGCGGAGTCCGCTCGCCCCAGGCCCCGCCGCCTACCCGCCCCCCCAGGTCCACCGCTCGATCTCGATGTGCTTCCCCTCGAGCTCCTCGTCGCCGATCGCGCGTCGACGACCGGCCGGCTCCGCTGCACATCCTCCTCGCTGATGAGCCGCGCCGCGGGGATGGCGACGACGATGGAGACGGCCTTTTGCACGCCGCGCGCGCCGCTGCGACTGCTCAGGCCGCCGTTCGCTGGATGGTCGGGCCGTTCGACGCAGCCGACCGATTGTCGGATTTCCCGGAGAGCAGGCCCAAACGTGTTGATCCACGCCGCCCCGGCACCACGCTTTGCGGAATCCGTCTGCCGTCCCTCGGACTGCCCGTCCGCAGGCGCCGGCGAACCCCATGCTTCGGGGGGTTTCGCGTGTCTTCGCGACCTGTGAGATACTCCCGCTGACGTGTTCGTGACTCCGGGCACAAGCCCGGGCACTGCGTTCGAGACCGACGTAAGCTGAGTCAAAGTGGATCCAGTGGAGTGCGTGGCCGGCACCGTTCGTCCATCCCCCGCGTGTCACCGACCCGCCCGGCGCTCGCCGGCAGGCCACGGCGGCGGCGGAAGGATGACTGCGGCCCGACCACTCTGGCGCACCACCCGGTGGCGCCATGGGGAACGACAAGCGACAGAGGGAGTGCGCGGTGGCCAAGATCCTGATCGTTGACGACGACCCCGACATCGTCGATGCGTGTCGCCTGGTCCTCGAGCGCGAGGGCTACGAGGTGGAGGGCGCGGCAAGCCGCGCCGCCGGCACGAAGAGGCTTGAGGAGGTCAAGCCCGACCTGCTCATCCTGGACGTGATGATGGAGGAGCCCGACGACGGCCTCCGCATGGCGCGCGAGATCCGCAAGGCCGGTCACACCCTGCCTATCATCATGCTCACCAGCGTCAACGCCGCCATGGGCCTGAACATCGACAAGGACGAAGAGATGGTCCCCGTCGACGAGTTCCAGCCCAAGCCGGTCGACCCACAGACGCTGATCGCCAAGGTCAAGAAGCTGCTCCCGTAAGGAAGGACGCCGATGCTCGTCACGCAACAGGAGCAGCTCCGCGCCGACGTCACGGCCCTGGTCGACAAGCTGGGTCCGGGCCGGAGCTCGCTCATACCGATCCTGCAAGATGTCAAGAGACGCCACCACGGCATCGACACCGATGCCATGCAGATCGTCGCCGACCTGCTGGACATCCACCCGGTGGAGGTCTACAGCGTCGCCACGTTCTACGCCTTTCTGAACCCTGCCGCGCAGGGCGAGTTCGTCGTGCGCCTGTGCCGCACTGTGTCGTGCGAGCTGGCGGGCAAAGACGCCATCGCCCGCCAGCTCGAGACCGAGCTCGGCATCGCCTTCGGCGAGACCAGCGACGACGGCCGCTTCACGCTCGAGTGGGCCAACTGCATGGGCATGTGCGACCAGGGCCCGGCCCTGCTCGTCAACGACCGCGTGTACACGCGTGTCACGCCCGAGACGGTGCGCGAGATCGCCGCCGAGTGCCGCGCCGCGTACAGCGGCCACGCGGCCGAGCGCAAGGAGGGGTACCTCGTATGAGCATCGAGACGCAGGGCAACACCCTCACCTTTGCTTCCATCGACGCCGACGCCGGCCTCAGGGCCGCTCTCGCCATGTCGCGCGCCGACATCATCGACACCGTCTCCGACTCGGGCATGAAGGGCCGTGGCGGCGCCGGCTTCCCCACCGGCATGAAGTGGAACTTCGCCGGTTCTGAGAAAGGCGACCAGAAGTACGTCATCTGCAACGCCGACGAAGGCGAGCCGGGCACGTTCAAAGACCGCGTCATCCTCACCGAGTTCCCCGACCTCGTATTCGCCGGCATGACCCTCGCCGGGCGCGCCATCGGCTCCGACCTTGGCATCGTCTACCTGCGCGGCGAGTACACGTACCTGCGCTCGCCGCTCAACGCGGTCATCAAGAAGCGTCGCGCCGCCGGCCTGCTGGGCAAGGACGTCGGCGGCGTCAAGGGCTTCAACTTCGACATCATCATCGCCCTCGGCGCCGGCGCCTACGTCTGCGGCGAGGAAACCGCCCTCATCGAGTCCCTCGAGGGTTTTCGCGGCGAGCCCCGCAACCGCCCGCCGTTCCCTGTGGTCGCCGGCTACCGCTACGCGCCCACGATCGTCAACAACGTGGAGACGCTGGCCTCGGCGGCCTGCATCTTCGCCAAGGGCGTCGACTGGTTCAAGAGCTTCGGCACCGACCGATCCACCGGCTTCAAGCTGTTCAGCGTCAGCGGTGACGTCGCCAAGCCGGGCGTCTACGAGTTCCCCTTCGGGATCACCGTCGCCGACCTGCTCAAAGAGGTCGGTGGCGACGACGCCAAGGCCGTGCAGATCGGCGGCGCGTCGGGCATCTGCGTGCCGCGCG
>CAIOZS010000068.1 GCA_903862845.1 uncultured Thermoleophilia bacterium | reverse complement strand
GCCGCACCGCCACCGGCGTGCGCGTCATGAATCTGCGCGAGCACGACGTCGTGAGCGCTGTGGCCCGCATGGTCGTCAGCGAGAGCGGTGCCACCGACGAAGAGATCGACGCGGATTAGCCGGCGTAGCGGGGCTAACGTCGGGTGTGGCGCAGCGACACCCGACACTGACCGCCGCAGGGGGGGAGATCCGGGCGGGGCAGCCGTTGGCTGCGCCGCCGTTACCGCACGATGCGCACGGCCAGCTTCCTGACGATCTCGTGCAGACCAGCAGTGTCCACCGAGTAGTACTGCACATGGCTGGTGCCGGGGCGGCGCAGGGTGAGCAGATTGCCGACCTGCCAGCGTCCGCCGTCCACGCGCCAGCGGGTCTGCCACGCCGGTAGCGTGCCGCGGGTGGCGCAGAGCTGGATCGCGACGTCCCCATGCCCCCCATCGCTTCGCGTCACGTAGGCGAGCGTGGCCGCGGACTGCCACTGGAGGATCGTCCCGCCGTCGCCGACCACCCACGCCACCTGCGGGTTGTTGAGGTAGGTGACGGCGTTCAGGTCCTGGCTCGTGCCCGAGGTCGCCGTGTTCCACCCGCCGTAGCTGCCGCCGGTCCAGGTCGCGGAGGTGAAGCCTCCATCCCCGACCACCCAGCAGTTGGTCGTGTCGATGCAGGAGACGCCGTTCAGGTCGGCGGTCGTCCCGGACGGCTGGCTCTGCCAGTAGATCTGGCCGAGGTTGTACCCGGCGAAGACCGCCCCGCCGCCGCCCACGACCCATCCGCCGCCGCCGGCGAAGGACCAGGTCACGCAGCTCAGCTGGACACCGAGCGGATCGCTGCAGGGTCCCCACCCGGATGTGCTCATCCCGCCGGTGTCGTAGACGACACCCACAGGCCCGCACGTGAAGCCGGTATCGTCGGACATGACCACGCTCGACATCGAGGAGGGAGGCGTCGGCACGCCACTTACCTGGCTCCACGCGTTCGTCCCCAGGGGGAAGAGAACCTGGCCGTTCCCGGTCGCGATTGTGGGCCCGCCGCAGCTGACGGCCAGCAGGTCGAGGTTCGTGCCCGAATCCTGAGCGACCCAGGTGGCGCCGCCATCGGTCGTCGCCACGATGGTGCCGCCGGCGCCGACGGCGTATCCCTGCGAGTCGCTAGCGAAGCTCACACCGTACAGGTCGCTCGTGGTGCCCGACGTCTGAGCGCCCCAGGTAGAGCCCCCGTTGACGGTCGCGACGACGACGCCGTTGTCGCCGGTCGCCCAGCCGTGCGCCGCATCGGCGAAGCAGACGCTGTTCAGATCGGCCGTCGTGCCCGACGTCTGAGCCGTCCACGCCGGCGCCGAAGCGCCGGCCGCCGAGGCGCCGGCGGCGGTCAGCAGAAGCACGAAGAGAGTGAGGCCGGCCACGAGCTGGGTGCTCGCGCCCGGTCTGCGGCGCCGCGCCACCTGCGTCCCGCTGCAAGGCTCCGGACGATCCATCTCGACCTCCTTGAACGGGGCGCGCTTCTTCCGCTGCAACACTAGCAGCCAAGGACGCTGCGTCAACGCCGCGCCCCACACACAGTCCTCTGCGTCCTGAGCCCAGCGCGGCGATGCCGTCACGCCCCTCTCGCCGGCTGAGAAGGACGGCCTCGTGCATCCGCGATGTCTCCCGCCTGCTGGGCGCCGAGCACTCACTGCGAGTCTTCAGCAACATCGCGAACGCCGAAAGCACGCACATGCCGGCCGTGTTCGCAGGTGAGCACGGCCTTCATCGGGTCGGCAAGCATCGCGAAATCAAAGCCGCTTTCGGGCGCGTCTCGATCCATGGGCCGCCTCACGGGGACGGCACGTGCGTGCCCGCAGCGACGCCGCCACAGACGGAGCGCGGCGTGGGATCCCGAGGCCACGCGGTGGTCAGAGGATGAGGACCGCGCGGAAGTCGTTGACGTTGGTGCGCGTGGGGCCGGTGACCACGAGGTCGCCGAGGGCCGCGAACAGGCCGTAGGCGTCGTTCGCGGCCAAGGCGGCGACCGGGTTCACACCGGTCTGCCGTGCTCGCGCGAGCGTGTCCGGCGTCACGAAGGCTCCGGCGTTGTCCTCACTGCCGTCGACGCCGTCGGTGTCTCCGGCGAGCGCGCTGATCGCCGGGTGGCCGTCGAGGGCGAACGCGAGGCCGAGAAGGTACTCGGTGTCCCGGCCGCCGCGGCCGGAGCCGCGCACCGTGACGGTGGTTTCGCCGCCCGACAGCAGGACGAGGGGCGGCTGCGGTACGAAGAGAATGTGGCCCGCGAGGTGCGCGGCGCCGCGGGCGACCGCCTCGCGGAGCCCGACGAGCGCCGTCTCGCCGCCCTTGGCGCAGGCGATGGCCAGGGCGGCGTGGGCGCCGCCGAGATCGCGGGCCTCGGCTTCGAGGTCGTCACCGAGAATCAGGGGGGTGACGCCGGCGGCGCGGGCGCAGCGGGCCGCCGCTTCAAGGGCGTCGGCGGCTGTTGCCAGCATCACGAGCTCGTCGCCGGCGAACGCCGGATCGCCGGGCTTGGGAGTCTCGGCTTGAGCCGCACCGGGCAGCGCGAGCGCAGCAGACCCGGCCGGGGCGGCCGCCCCGGCGCGCAGGTGCTCCAGCGCGCCCGCGGGACGATCGATGCCGTAGCGCGCAAGCACTGCGAGAGCCTCGCCGTACGTCGTCGGGTCGGGCACGGTAGGCCCGGAGGCGATCACCGAAGGGTCGTCGCCGGGCACGTCGCTGATGAGATACGTGACGACTCGGGCAGGGTGGGCGGCCGCCGCCAGGCGGCCGCCCTTGATCGCCGAGAGGTGCTTGCGTACGCAGTTGATCTCGGCGATCGTCGCGCCGCTGCGCAGCAGCGCCTTGTTCACGGCCTGCTTGTCCTCGAGCGTGACGCCCGGCGCCGGCAGGGCGAGGAGCGCCGAGCCGCCGCCGGAGATGAGGCAGATCAGCAGGTCGTCGGCGCCCAAGCCGCCGGCGAGATCGAGGATGCGGCCGGCCGCGGCGCGGCCGGCCGCATCCGGCACCGGGTGCGCGGCCTCCACGACATCGAGGCGCCTGCAGGGCAGGCCGTGGCCGTACCGCGTGACGACCAGGCCCGAGAGCGGGCCGTGCCACTCGCGCTCGACGGCCGCCGCCATGCTGGCTGCGGCCTTGCCGGCGCCGACGACGAGTGCGCGGCCGGGGGGCGGCGGCGGCAGGCGGCCCGGCAGCAGCCGGGCCGGGTCGGCTGCCGCGACCGCCGCAGTGAAGAGCGCCAGAAGCAGGGCGCGCGGCTCCTGCCCCAAGCCGGGCGAGGCGCCGCCATCCGTGTGCCTCACGGCTCGGTCCCGCCGTCGCTGCGTGTCACGATGCGCGTGGCAGGGGGTAGAGGGACACGCTCCGTCGCCCGCGCCCGCACGAAGATGCCGCCGAGCTCGCCGGCGCGCACCATCTCGAGGATGCCGGCGTACTCGGCGCTCGCGAACGCGAGCCACTCTGCGCCGAACCTCTCGACGATCGCCTCGCGCCTCGCGGCGATGCGAGTGCACAGCTCGACGTACCAGCGCTCGAACTGGGCCCCGAGGTCACGACTCTCCGCGAGCGCCCAGCCGGTGCCGGAAAGCAGCTCGTGGAGACGGCCCGGCTCGAGTGGCCGCCACCAGGCATAGCTGGAGCGGCCGCTCGTCGCGGCGGCGAAGCGGCCGTGAGGGTCGGCGTACTCGAGCAGGCGCAGCTCGGCGCCGGGCGCAGCCAGCGCGCCAAGCTGCGCGAGGGCGGCGCGCTGATCGGGTACCGCGTAGAGGACCGTCATCGCGTAGACGAGGTCGAAAGGTCCGTCGACAGCGTCGCCGGCTCGCCGCAGATCGCCGCTGACGATCTTCACCTCCGGGTGCCGCTCGCGCGCCAGGCGGACGGTCTCGGCATCTATCTCGATGCCGGTCACCGCGCCATAGCCGTGAGCCTGCACCCAGGCGGCGGTGCCCGCGCCGCCGCAGCCCGCGTCGAGGATGCGGCGGTGCCCGTCGGGCCGCACTCCGGTGAGGAGCAGCCGGATGGCCTCCTCCTCGCCGGGGTGCGCGTAGTCGCCCTCGCGCACGAGCGCGAGCAGATCCTTGCCCGTTGCGTTGTTCATCGCCGGCGCGCGCATTGTCAAAGCCTCAGACCAGCTCGTGCAGCCGCTGCACGAGGGGGTCGAAGTCGGGGCCCTCGAAGCAGTACCTGAGCTCGGTGAACCGTGAGCGCAGCCTGCTCACCTCCGCCGAGACGGCGGCGCCGTCGTTCACGACCGCCGCCAGCAGAACGGCCACCTCGGCGAAGTCCGCGGGCTCCATGCCGAAGCGCGTCATCTCGGCGACCCCGAGGCGCAGGGCGCCGGAGGCGGTGAAGCCCTCTTCGTCAGGCGCCGCCTGGTAGTTGCAGATGATGCCGTTGTCCTCAAGCCGGCCCGCGAGCTCGGCGCCCCGGCCGTAGCCGACGTTGACGATGACCTGGTGCGTCTGCGTGAAGCCGACCGCAGGGTCGCCGGCCACGTCCAGCCCGGCCTCTTTGAGCGCTACGGCGAAGGCCTTGGCGTTGCACAGCACGGCCTGCTGATAAGCGTCCCTGAAGTGGTTCATCTCGAAGGCCGCCATGAGCAGACCCAGCAAGGTGCCGAGGTGGTGGTTGCTGACGGAGCCGGGGAAGGCGCGCCGCTCGATGGCCTCCCAGAGCTCCCACTTCTCGTCCGGCTCCTGCCAGCGTCCGCCGATGAGGCCGCGCTGGGTGCCGAAGAACGTTTTGTGGGTGGAACCTGTGACGAGGTCGGCACCCTCGTGGAACGGTTGCTGAAAGTGCGGCCCCACGAGGCCGAGCACGTGCGCCATGTCGTACAGCAGCACGCAGTCGATGTCGGCCGCGTCGAGGAAGGTGCGGACCTCATAGACCGGCTCGGGGTGCAGCACCATGCTCTTGCCGAGGATGATCAGCTCCGGGCGCTCCTTTTCGATGAGGTCCAGGAGCGCCGGCACGTCGGCTTTGTACGGGTTGTCGACCAGTACCGGGATGTCCACCACGGCGGGCATCTCGGTGCGCGGGTCGCGGGCCACGTAGTCGCGCAAGGCCCCCATGGGTTGGGCGCTGAGGTGGCCGCCCTTGGCGATGTGGTTGTTCACGACCTTGCCGATGCGGCGCGGCTCCGCCTTGCGGTCGGCGCGGTTGAGGTAGTCGACGAGGGCGCTGAACACCGCCGTGTTGGCCATCTGGCCGCTGATCACCCGGGTCTCGACCGCGGGGCAGCCCAGATAGGCGCGCAGCTCGCCGGCCAGCATGCGCTCGACCTCGTGGATGAAGCCGGTGCCCTGGTAGTAGAAGACCTCGAGGTCGTAGAAGGCTTCGGTCTTCTTGTGCTCGGCGTAGCGGAACGATGGGTCCATGATCGAGAGCAGCCGCGCCATCGGCGAGGCCGTCATCTCCGAAGGGATGAGATCGATGCACCGCTCCTGCCGCCAGACGTGGTTGTCGACGGCACCGGCGAGGAGCCGCAAGGCCTTCTCGCCGGCCTCTCCGCCCTCCAGCTCGGTGAGCTGCGGCGTGTGGTCCCACACGATTGCGCGCGCGGACGGCGGCGCGTCGCTGCGCAGATGGAAGGGCACGACGAGGCCGGGGACGCGCTTGCCGCGGACGTCGACCTCCACTTCGTCGTCTTCGAGCACGCGGCTGTCCAGGTAGGCGAGGGCGATGGAGCGCAGCTCGTGGTCCTCAGTCTGCGTGGAGCACAGCCCCTCGCCCTGAATCCCCCAGTAAGGCACGGCCGTGCCGCTGGTCACCCAGCCGATGAGGTCGTCGCCGCCCGGGCGGCGCACCTGGGCGCCCTCACGGGCGATGCCGCGGCCGGTCACGGCCACCGGCCGCGTGAGCCGCGGCAGGTCCGCGATCAAAGAGTAGTCGCGACTGAGGATGCGTGCGTAGGCCGCGTGCTGACGCTCCAGCGCGGCGCGGCCGACGTACTCGCCCTTGCGCGGGCTGAAGCTGACCGCGAACGCCGCCAGCGGGCAGCTCATGATGGGGATCTCGTGGCCCTCGGGGTCCAGGCCGAGCTCGTGGCCGTACAGCGGCAGGCCGGCCTCGAGACGCAGCGTGTCGCGGGCGCCGAGCCCGACCGGCGCGGCGCCTGCGGCAACGAGCGCGTCCCAGAGGGCCGGCCCTGGCTCGGCGTCGACAAAGAGCTCGAAGCAGATTGGCTCGCCGGTGTAGCCGGTGCGGCCGACGCGCGTCTCGACGGCCAGCGGCTTGCCGCCGTGCGGATCGGGCAGGCGCAGGGTCACGATGCTGAGCTCGTTGCGGAACGGCTGAGGCAGGCCGCCGGCTTCGATGAGACCGGCGAGGATGTCCCGAGCATCCTTGCCTTGCAGGGCCAGCATCGCGATCTCGCCAGTCTCGTCGGTGAGCTCGACGTTGGGGACCCCGGGGAGGTGGTCGTGAAAGTGCTCCCAATCCTTGACCCGGTTGGAGGCATTGACCACGAGCAGGTAGGCGGCCTCCTCGAAGCGGTAGAGATAGGCATCGTCCACCGCGCCGCCTGTGGGCGTGGGCACCATGGTGTACTGGGCCTGCAGAAGGTCGAGCGCGTCGACGTTGCTCGAGAGCACGCGCTGGAGGAAGGGCACGGCGCCGGGGCCGCGGAAGACGAAGCGCCCCATGTGGCTCACATCGAAGAGGCCCGCCCCGCTGCGCGTGGCCAGGTGCTCGGCGATGATGCCCGTGGGGTACTGGACCGGCATGTCCCAGCCGCCGAAGTCGACCATGCGGGCGCCGAGCGCCACGTGACGCCCGTGGAGCGGTGTGCGCTTGAGCGCGCTCGTGGCCTCCGTCCGCTCGCTCATGCCTCTGCCCACGCCTTCAACCTGCCGAGGCCTTCTTCGATGAGGGGCACGGGGATGCCCGAGTAGGCGAAGCGCACGTAGGACTCCTTTTCGCCGGGCAGCGCGCGGCCGAAGTGGAGACGGGTGCAGAAGCTGACGCCCGTCTCCTCCAGCGCCGCGCGCCGCAGCTCGTCGTAGGTCGAGAGGCCTTTGCGCCTCATGAGCTCCGTGACGTTGGGGAACAGATAGAACGTCGCCTCGGGCGTGAAGCAGGAGACGCCGGTGATCTGGTTCAGCAGCGCCACGCAGACGTCACGGCGCTCCCTGAGAATGCGGACGATCTCCCGTGATCCGGACTCGTCGCCGATGAGGCCCTCGAGGGCGCCGTATTGAACGAAGTGGTTCGAGCACGACTCGTCGTTGACGTTGAGCTTGGCGATGACTTCGACAATGGCGGCCGGGCCCACGGCGGCGCCGAGCCGCCAGCCCGTCATCGCGAACTTCTTGCTGAAGGTGTACAGGATGAGGCAGCGCTCGGCCATGCCGGGCAGGGCGGCCAGCGACTGGCTCCTCCCCGAGTAGCGGATGTCCCAGTAGGCCTCGTCGCACAGCACGTAGAGGTCGTGGCGCAGAGCGAGCTCGGCGACCCGTTCGAGCTCGGCCGGGCTGCTCTCGGCGCCGGTTGGGTTCTGCAGGTTGTTGAAGATGAGAAGGCGCGTGCGCGGGCTCACCTGCGCTTCCAGGGCCTCGAAGTCGAGCTCGAAGTTCGCTGCGCCCTCGACGTAGCCGTAGGGCAGGGCCACGCCGCCGTGGAACTCGATCTGGCTCTCGTAGATCGGGTAGCCGGGGCTCGGGTAGAGGACCTCGTCGCCGGGATTCATGAGGGCGAGGATGAACTTGCCGATCACCGGCTTGCCGCCGGGCTCGACGGTCACGTTCTGCGGTCCCAGATGAAGGCCGTGCGAGGCGCCGACGGCGGTGGCCAGAGCCTCGCGCAGGGCCGGGACTCCGGCGGGCGGGCAGTAGCCGGTCTTGCCGTCGCGCAGCGCCTTGAAGGCGGCCTCCACGATGTTGTCCGGCGTCGGCAGGTCCATGTCGCCGAGGTGGAAGGGATAGACGGTGTGGCCCTGTGCCTGCCAGGCGGCGGCCTCGACGGAGACGGCGAACGCCGTCTCGGTCCCGAGGCGCCTGATGCGCTCGGCGATGGGGGGTGATGAGACGGTCACGGGTGGCCCCTCTCGGCCGCGGCCTGCGCGGCGAGGCGCGGCAGGCCCAGGGCGTCGGCGTTCACGATGCTCGGGGCGGCGCGCGGCGGCTCCTCGCCCTCGAGGAATGGAAGGACGTCCTCGAGGCCGCCGACCGCGCGCCACACCGGCCAGTCGTTCAGGATGCCGGCGACATTGGCGGCCGCCAGCGTCGCCATGCCCTCACGGGTCCACGTGGTGGCCGAGCCGAGATGGGGGACAACAACGACGTTGTCGAGCTCTGACAGGCCGGGGGCCATGTCCGGCTCGTTCTCGTAGACGTCGAGGCCGGCGCGGAAGCGCGGGTGCGCACGGCAGTGGGTGACGAGCGCGGCCTCATCGACGAGCGGGCCGCGGCTGGCGTTCACCAGGACGGCCTCCTCCCTCATGGCCGCCAGCTCGGGGGCGCCGATGAGGTGGTGGGTCTCGCCGGTGAGCGCCGCGTGGATGCTGACCACGTTGCAGGCGTCGAGCAGCTCGCGCAGGGCCTGCGCACGGCGGCAGGTCACGCGCCGCTCGCCGTGGGCTGCGAGGAAGGCGCCGTAGTCGGAGATGTACTTCTCGAGCTCTTCGTTGGCGCGCACATCGAAGTAGACGAGGTCCATCTTGTGGCCCTCGACCATCATGCGCGCGTAGGCGGCGCCGATGCGCCCGGCGCCGACGATGCCGAGAGTGCCGCGGTAGAGCAGAGTGCCGAGCAGCAGGCGCGGCAGCCAGCCGTGATACTCGCCGGCGCGCATCATGCGGTCGCCTTCGGCGATGCGCCGCGCAGCGGCGAAGGTCAGGGCTACGGCGAGCTGCGCCGTCGTCTCGGTGAGGACGCCGGGCGTGTTGCCCACGGGCAGGCCGCAGCGCGTGGCCGCCGCCACGTCGACGTTGTCGTAGCCCACGGCGCACTGGCTGTAGAGGGACGCGCCGGCGGCGGCCAGGGCGCCGAGCGTCTCCGCCGACCAGCTCTCCGTGAGCTGCCCGATGGCGGCGTCGCAGTGGTCTCCGAGGGCCGCCACGATCTCGGCCCCGCTGAGGATTTCGTCGCCCAGCGCGATCTCAACACGGCAATCAGTGGCGGTGAGGAACTGCAACCAGCGGTCGCCCGGCAGCTCTTTGGTGACCACCACGCGCCGCGAGCCGCCGGGGTTCACGATCTTCCAGTCCCTTTGGGTCACGCCGGCCCCCTTAACTGACGAAGGACAGAGCGATGTCGCCATCACCCTGTCCGACGGCGGGCGCGGGGCGCCCTGCGTGCTTCAGGGGCCCGTCCGGCCGCGTTCCGGTTGCCTGAGAGTTTCGGCGGCACGTCCGGTGCCCACCTTGCCCCTTCGGCGTCCGTCGACGCCGAAGCGTCGCGGACTCTCACGCGGCCATCTGCCGGGCGTCCTTGGTTGTCCGCAGGGTAGCACCGCCTCGCGCGCGCCGCAACGTCGGGCCGCTCGGGGGAGTCCATCCGGGGCAATTGGAGCCCATTCGCCGGGCAGCCTCAGATGGTGGCGTCGGCCTCGATCGGTTTGATGCGCACTCTGCTTCTGTCGCGGAGGGTGCGCAGAGCCCTCCGGTCGAGGCGATGATCCCAGCGGTCGAACACGAGCTCCTGGAGCGGGTGCCAGAGGAGCACCCAGGCGGCGATGCTCAGGCCCTCAGCGGCGACGCTCAGCAGGCTCTCGCCGGTGCCGGTGAGCTGCTGCGACGACCAGATCAGCACGAACACCGCGACGACCGAGAACGCCATCATCAACCAGCCACGTGAGCGGTCTTCGCGAGCGCGCTGCTCCACGGCGCGGAGGTGGGCATCGCAGTACTTGTCTATGCCGACCCTGACCCTTCCCTCCAGGCCCTCCGTGATTGCAACCGGCGGCAGATGGATGGTCAAGTCCACGTGGCTCACGCGAGGTTCGTCGCCGATTTCGTCGACCACGAACTCGATGCCGGACGTGAGACTGTAGACCTCAAACCAGTCCGAAAGCGGATCGACGTCCGGGGACTTGAAGAAGTGCTCGATGGTCCTGAGCCGCAGGTCCACGCTGAGATTGCTGATGGCGGTACCTCGCCGACGAGTTGCCGGGGCCGCCGCAACGGTGGCCCTCGTTCGTTGTGTTCGCCCGCGGAGCCTCTGTACCTTCAGGTGCGCCGGCGTCGTGCGGCGCCGGCGGGCCGCGGCCGGCCAGGCCCCGCACGGGGCAGCTCGGCCGCGGCCGAGCTGCCCGTCGTGGTATCGTCGAGGCAGTCAGGTGCTCGCCCCACTTCCGGGAGTCGACATGCACGCGGTCGCGATTCTGTTTGCCGTCGCCGCAGACGCGAATGCCGAAGCCGCGCGCGCTCTCAGGGACTTCCTGACGTCGTGGCCGGTGCAGGCCGCTGTCGCGGCCCTTTACGCCGGCCTTGCCGTGCTCGTGTTCACGCGCGTAGTGCGTGACTGGGACGACGGCCCCGCGCGTCGCTACGTCCGGGGGGCCGTCGTGGCGCTCGGCGTCTTTCTCGTCCTGCAAGTGGTGCTCGGTCAGGCCCTCCTCGGGGTCGTCCTCTGGCCCGTCTGGCTCTTGATCATCGAGCTGCTATGGCTTTTCGCCCTCTGGCTCTACTACTTCATCCGCCTCTTGACGCAGCAGCGCAGCGGCCCCGGCGACCCCGACGCGCAGCGTCGCGGAGTCGCCCTCGAAGGCGCGATCTCGCGACTTGAGGACGAACGCCGCAGCCGCGATGCCGGCGGCGCGGCGGATGGGTCGGCCGCGCCGCGGTAGCCCGCTCGCCTGCGCTTCGGTAGACTGCACTTCCGTGAGCGCGGCCACCGACATACCCTCGCAGAACGAGGCTCCGAAGCCGGAGCGCCGCCCGCGCGTCTTCAGTGGCAGCCAACCATCCGGAACCTTGCACCTGGGCAATTACCTGGGCGCCATCCGCAACTACGTCGCCATGCAGGCGACACACGACTGCATCTACTGCGTTGTCGACCTGCACGCCATCACCGTGCGGCAGCAGCGGGCGGAGCTGCGCCGCAACACGATCGACGTCGCGAACGCGTATCTTGCCTGCGGCGTCGACCCCGAGCGCTCCATCGTTTTCGTGCAGAGCCACGTGCCCGCGCACGCCGAGCTCATGTGGATCCTCAACACGATCACCTACATGGGCGAACTGCGGCGCATGACCCAGTTCAAAGACAAGACCGCCGGGGCCGAAGGCGAGAGCATCTCCGTCGGCCTGTTCGACTACCCGGTGCTCATGGCCGCCGACATCCTGCTTTACCGCGCAGACGCCGTGCCCGTCGGCGAGGACCAGAAGCAGCACGTCGAGCTCACGCGCGACGTGGCCGAGCGCTTCAACAACGCCTTCGGCAAGGCGTTCGTGGTGCCCGAGCCCATCATCCGCACCGAGGGCGCCCGCGTGATGAGCCTGGACGACCCCGCGAAGAAGATGAGCAAGAGCGCCGGCTCCGAGAACAGCTACATCGCTCTCATGGACCCGCCGGACGTCATTCGCAGAAAGATCCGGCGGGCGGTCACCGACTCGGGCAGCGAGGTGCGCGTCGGCCCCGACAAGCCCGCGCTCACCAATCTCCTCGACATCTACAGCGCGCTCGCCGACGAGCCGGTCGACGAGATCGTGAGGCGCTACGAGGGCAAGGGTTACGCCGGCCTCAAGGCTGACCTCGGCGAGGTCGTCGCCAGCGCCCTCGCGCCCATCCAGGCGCGCATCCGCGAGCTTGAAGCCGACAAGAGCTACACGCTCGGGGTGCTCAAGACCGGAGCCGAGCGCGCTGAGGCCATCGCCGCACGCACGCTCGCCAAGGTCCGCGAGCGTGTCGGGCTCGTCCCGCGCCCGTAGCGTCTTCGCGTCGGGCGAGTGGCCGCTCCTCGACGCGGCGAGGTAGACTACTGCGAGCAGCGTTCCTCCGGGGAGGCACCATGATCTCCATCGAGACGATGAAGTTCCGCACCGAGCAGATGCTCGGTGAGATGTTCCCGCTCGTCTTCTGGCGCGGCAAAGGCCGCATCGTGGCCGCAGGTGAGGGCGGTCTGTCGCTGCTGGTCCGCGGCATGAGGGCTGACTACACGTGGGACCGGCTCACCGTGACTTGGAAGCGCCTGCTGTCCAACCACACGCTCACCGTCGACGAGCTCGGCGGCGGTCACGACGCCGTCGGCATCGTCAGTATCTTCGCCCTGATGCAGGCCGACGGCCTCGACGTGCTCGACGCCGATGGGCTCCTGGTGCTCAAGGAGCGCGTCGGCGTCCCCGTGCACCAGTACGCCGACATGAACCGGCCCACGTCGTGGGCGCCCTGGCGGCGCAAGATCCACGGCGACTGAGCGCCTTCACGCGAACGGAGGGCCTGCGTGATCCATGTGGCCCGCGACCAAAGCATTTTCAGCCTCTCGGCCGAGGCTGCCCCCGTCGTGCGCATCAGACCCGGCGACGCCTTGGTGCTCGACACGACGGACTGCTTCAGTGATCAGGTGCAGTCCGCCGAAGACGCCCCGGACGCTGTCGACTGGGAGCACATCAACCCTGCCACCGGTCCGGTCTTTATCGAGGGCGCAGAGCCCGGCGACGTGCTCGCTGTGCTCATCGAGCGCATCGCTGTGGGGCACCGTGGGGTAATGGCTGTCAGCGGGGACTTCGGCGTCCTGCGCGACCGGTTCAGGGGCACATCGTTTGAGATGATCGCGATCGAGGGTGGCTCGGCCCAGGTTGCCGGCGCCCGCGTGCCCGTACGCCCGATGATCGGCGTGATCGGCGTCGCTCCGGAGGGAGCTCCCGTGCCGTGCGGTTCCCCGGGGTCGCACGGCGGCAACATGGACACCCGCCTAATCGGCGAGGGCGCAACGGTGTACCTGCCCGTCTTCGCGCCGGGAGCGTTGCTGGCCGCAGGCGACCTGCACGCGGCGATGGGCGACGGCGAGATCTGCGGTACCGGTGTGGAGGTCGCCGGGAGCATCCAGCTGCGGATCGACGTGCGGCATGACCTCTCGCTCGCCAACCCGGTCGTCGAGACCTCCGAGGTGGTGGCGACCATCGCCTCAGCCGAGACGCTGGACGAGGCGGCCGATCGGGCGACGCGTGACATGGCGGACCTTCTGATGCAGCGGCTGGGCCTGTCGGCCGCCGAGGCCACCATGTTGATGAGCGCCGCCGGTCATCTGCAGGTGTCGCAGGTCGTGGACCCGCTCAAGACGGCGCGGTACGCGTTGTCCAAGGGGATCCTCGCACAGTTCGGCTGCGACCTGATCTGAACCGGCCGGCTCGGCGCCGGGCGCCGAGCGTCCTTCGCCGGTGGCCCGCGCGGTGCGTCGATGGCCGGCGCCTCAATGAAGCGTGTTGCACGAGCAGAAGGGCCGGGGCGGCTTGCGCCGTCCCGGCCCTTCGCATCTGCGGTTCCGGAAGCGCCCCAGGGGGCCCTGCGAGCTGGGCTTTGCCCGGCCCCGACCTCAGTTCGCCGTCACGACGTCCTTGCGCGTGACCGGCATGTTGCGCACGCCGAGCTCGGCGATGAAGGCATCGCGCACGGAGCGCGGGAGCTCCTCGGGGCAGATCATGCCGATGTCGCTGATCCTGCCCTCGACGATGAATTCGGCGTAGATGCTGGACGGCGTGCTGGTACCGTAGCTCACGCTCGTGCCGCCGGGGACCACGCTGTTCACGTACTTGATGTCCGGCGGGAAGATGTTGTAGCCGACGCTGGCGGGCTTGCCGTCTTTCTCGCCGATGCAGTCGACGGTAACGACGCCCACGTCGGTGATCTCGCCGGCCAAGGCGAGCCGGGCGAGCTCTTCCGCCGGCGGGTTCGGCGGCAGAGTGGCGACGAAGACGTCGATGGGCCGCACCTTGCTGCCGTCCCTAAGTATCACCGGCTCCTTGCTGGCCATGCCAGAGCTCACGAAGGCGAGGTCGGCGTCGATGCCGTCCTCGGGCCCGCCCATCTTGAAGTCCACGTAGCGCAGGCCCTTGTCGCCGAACTTCTTGGGCAGCAGGCGGGGCAGGGTGCTGACCTCTTCGTGGTCGTGACAGATCACGGCGCCGAGGCCGAAGGGCTCGGGGAACTCGTAGTGCTCGCGGCGGCCGAAGATCTCGACGCGCTTGAACTCGCCGTCCTCGTAGAGCAGCGGCGGCTGCGCGCAGTCGGTGTAGAACGTCTCCTGCGACCAGACCTGGAGGGGCACGGGGCTGTCGAAGATCGCGTAGTCCTTGATGCGGATCTCGAAGCACTTGTCGAGGTCCTCGTAGCCGTTGGCGGCGAACGTGTTGGTAACGCCGGGGTCCATGCCGGTGCTGAGAAGCGCGGTGAGCCCGGCCTTGGCGAAATCGGGAGCGAGGGTCATCTGGTCGAGGTAGGCCTCGTCGATGGTCTGAGTCTGCGTCTGGCCTTGCGCCATGTCCATGTAGGCAGCGCCGGCCTTGAGGCACGCAGTCATCAGCGACTTGTTGAACTGCGGGATGACGGCGTTGACGATGAGCTTGGCGCCCTCGCCTGCCTTGGCTACGGCGTCGCTGTCGGAGGCGTTGATGAACATCGCTTGCGCTTTGCCGTTGCCGACCTGGCCGGCGACGAAGCGGGCGCGCTTCTCGTCGTAGTCGGCGACGATGATCTCGGTGACGGCCGGGTTGCGGCCGAGGTTCCAGGTGATGACCTGGCCCTGCATGCCGGCGCCGACGATAAGGACCTTCATCCTCTTCTCCTTCTCGTGGCCTTCGTCACAGCGCTGGGCGCCGTGGGCGAATGGCCGAATCGGTGAGGGGCCGCGCGACCCCTGCGGGGCGGCCGCGGCCAGAAGTGCCCTCCGATTCTCTCAGAAGCAGTGAAGAAGGGCAACCAACATCACAACGATTATCGCAAACAGTCCGCATCGCGGCCTTGAGAATCGTTGACCTGATCGTGCCGCTGCCCGATATTCGCGGCCCGCGTCAGTCTCGGCGCCGCCCTCTGAGTCAGCCGGCCTTGGCGCCGCACTCGGCGCAGAATTTGGCCTCCGGCTGCAGCTTGGCTCCGCACTGAGCGCAGTGCTTGCCGGTCTTCAGGTCGGTGCCGCACGCGGCGCAGAACTTCGCGTTCGTCGCCTGCGGCGCCCCGCAGGCGGGGCATGAGGCGACGATGCCTTCGCGCCAGTCCTTCTCGGTGAGGTGCTTGTCTTCCGCGCTCATCTTGGCGTGCGCCCACACCTCCTCGACCGACTTGTCGGCCTGCGCCGCCGCCATCTCCACGCCGAGATCGGGGGCGCATTGCTTGCAGAGGCCCTTCTTCTCGTTCCAGCACTGCTCGCGGCACATCCAGGCGCTGCAGCGCGGGCACTGCACGAACTTGGGGCGGATCTGCTGGGTGGCCTCGCGGAAGGCCTTGTCGCTGCCCTTCTCCCAGGCGGCTGACTTGGCCCGCTGGGCCACGTTGGCAGCCTGCCCGAAAAACCCCCCCAGCAGGCCACCGGCGCTGTCGAGCACGGAGGTCGCGACGCTGATCCCCGAGGTATCGAACTCGGTGCGGTATCCGTTGCCGCAGCGGTTGCAGGTGAATTCAAACTGGAAGCCGTTTTCGGTGCTCAGGTCTTTGTAGTTGTTGGTGAACTCGATATCGCCTGCCATCTGCGAAAGCCTCCGATCCAGGGCCGCGCCGGCCGTCTCCACGTGCCTGACCTGCGCACGAGTATACGCCGGGCGTGGTAGAACTAGGAGGCCGGCCGCGTGGCGCCGGAGAAACTGCGAGGCAGGGAGGCCGCACCGTGCACGAGCTGGGCATCACGCAAGGGATCATCGACCGTGCCCGCGAAGCCGCGCAGGCCAACGCAGCGATGCGCGTCACCGACCTCTATCTCACCATGACGCCCGCCGCCGACTTCAGCCAGGACTCCATCGAGATGTACTTCGAGATGCTGGCCGGCGAGGACGAGCTCTTTCGGGGCGCCACCTTGCACTTCGACCACCAGCGGGTGGCGGCAACCTGCCTGAGCTGCAGCGACGAGTTCAGCACAGACGCGCCGCAGCCGGTGTGCCCGCAGTGCGGGTCGCTCCTGGTGCAGCTCGACCCCGACGCACCGATGGTGCAACTCACCGATGTGGGTATCGACGACGGCTCGGGGGAGTGAGGCGTGGCCAGCGCAGCGGGCGCCGCGCCTCGGCCGTTGGAAGCAGCGGGTGGTGGAGCATAGCGGAATCGAACCGCTGACCTCCTGGGTGCGATCCAGGCGCTCTCCCAGCTGAGCTAATGCCCCACGAATGAGCCCCTTGCGGGGACCACATCTTATACGGCATTCCCCGCCGGCGGGCAAGCCGAACGCTCACCGGCCCTCGCGCGCGTCGCCCCGGTGGTCGTGTGCGTGGCGCGGCCTGCGCGTGCCCGGCAGGGCGCGCCCAGCCGCCCCTTCCGGCCGGTCACGGCCATGACGTAGACTGTGCCCGACCTTGAGTCGGTCCCTTGGAGGGTGCTTCGTGAAGATCACCGCCGTGCACGTGGAGACGCTCGAGCTCCAGATGGAGGAGCCCTTCGTCATCGCCTCGTCGGCGCTGGCCGTGAGCCCCTGCGACCTCGTGCGCGTGGAGACCGACGAGGGCCTCGTTGGTTTCGGAGAGGCCTGCCCGGCGTACGAGTTCACCGGCGATACCCTCTGGACGGTCCAGGACGTGATCGGCGAATACCTCGGTCCGGCGGTGATCGGCAAGGATCCGTTCCAGCTCGAGGCCATCGTCCACTGCTGGGAGCGTAAGCTGTGGACGGTGGGCAATCAGGCTGCCTGCGCCGCCCTTGAGATGGCGCTCTGGGATCTGCAGGGCAAGGCGCTTGGGCGGCCGCTCTGCGATCTCGTCGGCGGCCGCACCCGAGACGGCCTGGTGGAGGTCATCGCCTGGGGCTGGGACGAGCCTGAAGCTTTGGCCGGGAAGACGCGACGGATGCGCGCCGAGGGCATCACCGTGTTCAAGATCAAGGTCGGCGACCGGCCTGAGCGCGACGAGCAGCGCGTTGCCGCCGTGCGCGAAGCGGCCGGCCCGGACGCGCACCTGACCGTCGACGCCAACCAGGGGTGGCTGGACGCGAGGACGGCTGTGCGCGCCATCAAGCTGCTCGAGCCATATCGAATCGAGCTCGCGGAGCAGCCCGTGCGCATGGACGACCTCGAGGCGGCGCGCTTCGTGCGCAGCCACGTCGACGTGCCGATTGCTCTCGACGAGACGGTGCGCGGCCCGCGCGAGGCGCTGGCCGCCGCCAAGGCCGGTGCCTGCGACATCTTTGTGGTCAAGCTCATGAAGACCGGCGGCATCCTGGGCGCGCTCAAGGTGAACGCTATCGCCGAAGCCGCCGGCATCAGCGTCATGATGGGCAACATGGGCGAGAGCTCGCTGGGCCTCGCGGCGCATTTCCAGCTCGGCGTGGCGCTGGCCAATGCTACGCACTGCGACGCCGACCTGCCGTCGCGGCCCGGCGGGTACGCACGCGACATCGGGAGCGGTCTCTGCACCGAGCTCCGCGACGGCGTGTCCACCGTGATCGTGCCCCGTGCGCCGGGGCTGGGCATCGCGCTGGACGAGGACGCCATCGCCGCGCAGCGCGTCACGCGCCGCTGGTGACGGGCGCTCCTATGGACCACGACGAGCTCCGGCGACTCTGGCGCGAAGCGGGCGCGGCCCGCGCCGCTCTGCCGGCGCCCGCCGCGCCGCCGGCCGCCACGTTCATGGCGGCGCCCGCGGGTACGGCTGACTCTCTTCTGGGCGCCGATCTCGCCGTCGTGGGTCTGCCGCTCGGCGGGTGGAGCGACGCTCCGGGGGCGGTGCGCGAAGCCTCTCAGCGATACGCCGGCTGGCTGGCGGCAGCCGCGCGCGAGACGGGCGTCCGCGTTGTGGACTACGGCGACGTCGCGGTGGATGCCGGCAACCTGGCCGTCACGTTCGTGCGCGCTCACGAGCATCTCGCCGACGTTGTGGCTGCCGGCGCCGCGCCGCTACTGTTGGGCGGTGATGCGTCGATCACGGTGCCCGCCCTGCAGGTGCTCTTCGGCAAGCTTCGGGGGCGCCTCGGCGTGGTCGCTTTCTCTCCGCGCCTCGACCTCGAGATGGAGCCCGCGCGTGCCGCCACCTCGCGCTGGGCGCAGGCGCTCGAGCTTGGCGTGGTCGACCCGCGCAACTTCGTCGTTGTCGGTGAGCGCGGCGCCCCCGAGGGGGTTGGTGCGCGCCGCGTCTGCGATGCCCTCGAGGCGCGGCGCTCCTCGGTGGCGGACGTCGCCGAAGCCGGCATCGTCACCGTCGCCCGCGAAGCGCTCGCGGCGGCGAGCGCCGGCACCGAGGCGCTGTATGTCTCGGTCGATCTCGCTGTGGTCGCGGGTGTCGACGACCCCGTGGGGCTGAGCGCCAGCGATCTCAGCGTGGCGCTGGGCATCGTGAGCGCGTCCCGGCTGGTCGGCGCGGACTTCTGCGGTGTCGCTCCCGGCGGGGACGGCGGCGTCCCGTCGGTGGCGCTGGCCGCCCGCCTGGCTGCGGACGTGGTCGCTGCCGTGGCGGGTCAGCGCGCCTGAGCCACCTGCGCCTCGCGCTGCGCTTCGGCGCTCTTCCCGCAGGCCTTGGGTATCCATCCCTAGACGCGAGTTCCATCGTGGCGGATGGGCTCACGGCCGACACTAGGGGTGGAGCGATAGGAACCCCCTGGGAGGACTCAAGGTGACTCGCGAGGAGAAGGAGCAGGCAGTTGATTCGGTGCTCGCACGATACGAGCACCTCGGTGCGACAGTCGTCAGCGACGAAAGCACGCTCTGCCGGCTCCTGCAGACCCTTGGGTGCTCAGACACCGACAAGACCGTCGGTGAGTACCTCTGCTCCTTTCTGACCGTCTAGGGGCTTTGCCGCAAGGCGCGGCGGCCGGACGGTGGGATGACAGGCTTGGCCCCGGTGGTGGGCCCGAAAGGCGATCGATCGCCGCACGGGACCGCCGGGGCCTTCCTCTTGGTTTCACACGGCGCGGTCGCGATCGTCTGAGCGGCGATCTGACTGAGTCCGCGAAGCCACGACGTTCCTCATTCCTGCTCGGTGTCCGGTTGGCCGGCAGGCTCGCCGCCCGGCGTAGCGAGCCCGCCGGCGAGGTCGGCGAATGCCGCGCCGACCGGCGTCGACGGATCGAGAGCGGCCGGCGCGCCCGCGTCGCCGCCCCGTCTGGTCGCTTCATCAAGAGGGATGCGTCCGAGCAGGCGCGAGTCCATCAGGCGAGCGATCTCGTAAGCTCCGCCGCGCCCGAAGATGTAGTGGCGGCTGCCGCAATCGGGGCAGATGTAGTAGGCCATGTTCTCGATCACGCCGAGCACGCGCTGCTTGGTCATCCGCGCCATCTTGGCCGCCTTGATTGCCGTCTTGGCGGCCGCCTCCTGAGGGGTCGTGACGATGATCATGTCCGCGCCTGGGATCATCTGCGCGATCGTGAGGGCGATATCGCCGGTCCCCGGCGGGAGATCGATGAGCAGGAAGTCGGGGCTGCCCCACAGCACGTCCCCGAGGAACTGCTCGATGGCGCGGCCCAGCATCGGCCCGCGCCAGATCACGGGCTCGTTGTCCGGCAGGAAGAAGCCCATGGAGATGACCTTGACGCCATGGGCCTCGGGCGGGATGAGCTTGCCCTCGTGCATCTCCGGAGGCACGGCCGCCAGCCCCATCATTAGCGGAATGGTGGGGCCGTATACGTCGGCGTCGATAAGCGCGACCGCATGCCCCTGGCCGGCCAAAGCGACGGCGAGATTCGTCGTTACCGTCGACTTGCCGACGCCGCCTTTGCCGCTCGCGATCGCGATCGTGCGAGTCTTCGAGCCGGGGCCGAAAAGGCTCTGCGTCAGCTCGTGACGGTCCCTGAGGCGCGTCGCCATCGCGTCGCGTTCCTCGGCCGACATGGCGTCGAGCCTCACCTCGACGGTGCGGCCGTCGGCGATCGCGGCAAGGGCCTGCTCCGCGTCGGCGCGGATCTGGTTCCGCAACGGGCAACCTGCGGTCGTGAGGACGATGGTGGCGCCGACACGCTCTGCGTCGGCAACGATGTCGCGCACCATGCCGAGCTCCACGATGCTGCGCTGCAGCTCGGGATCCTTGACGGCGGTCAGAGCCCGCCGGACGTCTTCCTGTGTCACGTGTGGGCCTCCGCGTATCGATCTTATGGATGGTGCGTGCGTGCGCACCCGGGGCGCTCGCGCGCCAGTCGGCCGGCGTGGGCTCGTGCCGCGCGGCCCGGCGAGGCTTCACATGCGGCGCGCGCACCTCGACATCATCTCAGGAAACGGGGGTCAGGATACACCTCTAGCGAACGGCGGCCGTCCGAGGGTAAGAGGCAGGAGCAGACGTGACGGGGAGCCTGTTCGGGATCGACCCTGTCGCGCACAGACCGGTGCTCGTCGCGCTGACTCTTGGGGCGGCTACCCTGGTCTTGACGATCGGCGAGGCCACGATCCGGCGTCGTCCGGCGCGCGCCGCGCTGCGAAGCCGGCGGCCCACTCGCGGCGCGGCGCTCGCCACACTGAAGGACGTCAATCGCCGCGGCGACATCAAGCATGGGGACTACGTGGAGCCCTTCCAGAGACTACGCTGACCGTGACCCCCCCCGTTCACAAGTCCGGCAGAGGCAGTTCAGAGGTTCTTCACAAGTGGCGTGTACGCTGGTAAGCGAAATCGGCCTCGGCGCCCGCCAGCGGACGCCCCGGCACCGCAAATCGCGCGCCGGCGGCGCGTCTGACGCAAGGAGCTCGCTCGTGAAGAAGAACTGGAAAGCGATCGTGATGGTGGCCGTGGTGGCCGTTGTCGGCCTGTCTGTCGTGGCCGTCGCGTCGGGCGCTGCGAAGGTCCAGAACCCGTTCCGTGGCCAGGGAGGGTGCGGCCAGCTCATGAGCAACCCGAAGGCCGTGGCAGCAATGCAGGCCTTGAGGGACGAGCACCGCCAGGAGATGCAAGCGTGGTATGACAAGTACAGCGCGGACCCGAACAGCGCCGAGGCGCAGGCAGCTCTCGTGACGCTGCGCCAGGAGCACTGGAACGACATGAAGGCGCTCTTCAAGCAGTTCGGCATCGAGGTGCCCCAGGGTGCCGGGCCGGGTATCTGTGGCGCCCAGGGCGGCATGATGGGCAACGGCGGCAATGGGCCTTGCGGCGGCGGCAGCGGCGCTGCAGGGTGCGCCGGCCCGGGTTCGGGCACCGTCACCCAGGGCTCCGGCAACGGTGGCGGGATGATGGGCGGCGCCGGCTACTGAGTGCGATGCGAAGAGCACAGCGCCGAGCTGTGAGGCAGCGGGGCGGGCGCAAGAAGGCGCCCGCCCCGCTGCCTCACTCTTGCTCGGCTGCCTTGTGGGCGCCTGTGTTTCACGTGAAACACAGGCGCCCAACGCGTTTGCCGATCCGTCCGGGGCGGCTCTCGGTTCGGCGTCACGGCGAGCCGCGGGCGGGCGTTTCACGTGAAACACTCGACTGCACGAGCAGGAGCACGACAGGGTCCTGACTCTCACGCCGATCGGCGACCCCGGCCGGCGCTCCGATCTCGCGTTGCCGGCGGCTCGCGGCCGATCACCCATTGCTGCTTCGGCGACGCTCAGGCCGGCCCGGCTCTCAGGCCGCCAGCGCCGGCCCTGGAGCCTTGCCGCGCGTCGCAACGCGCGGACGAGCGTCGCTGGTCGCACCCACGTCGAGCGTCCGCCGGAGCGCATCCCACGGTCTTCTCCGCAATCCACGCCTCGTCTCGCGTGGCATGCCGCCTGACGCTCGTCCGCCGTCACTCTCGGCCCTAGCGTGCTACGCCTTCATGTTGACCGGCTCGGCATTGCCGGCGCCGGTGGCGTAGGTCTGCTGGAAGATCTCCATGAGGATCGGGCTCTGGCGCACGTCGGCCAGAGAGATCTCGGCGTGATGCTTGGTATAGCCATTGCCGATGAGCATGGTGGTGTCGGCGCCGATGCCCTCGGCGCCCAGCGCGGCCGACGTGAAGCTCGTCGCCATGCTGAAGAAGTAGACGGTGCCATCGTCCTTGGTTGCGAGGACCGAGGCCATCTCGGTGTCCGGGATGTCGACGCAGTTGATGGTGAGGTCGGCCATCTCCCCGTCGGTCGCTTTCTTGACCTCTTCGTACACGAAGAGCTGGTCGGTGGCGCTGCCCTGGAAGATGTAGTCGCAGAACCCGGTCTTCTCCAGGCGCTTCTTGCCGGCATCGCCATGCACGAGGCCGATGACCTTGCCGGTGACGCCGACGCGGTTGCGGGCCTCGTAGGCGCACAGGAGGCCGCTCTTGCCGCCGGCGCCGATGATGAACACGGTCTGACCCGGCCTGCAGAGCTTGGCGGCCTGCGCGGGAGCGCCGGCCACGTCGAGGATCGCGAGGGCGAGTGCCTCGTCCATGTCGGCGGGCATCTTGGCGTAGATGCCGGTCTCGAAGAGGATGGCCTGACCCTTCACCTTGACCTGGCAGGTGTCCTTGTTGATGGAGATGACCTCATCGACCTTGAGTGGCGTGAGCGACAGCGAGACCAGCGTGGCGATGCGATCGCCGACCTTGAGATCGCGATCCTGGAGCTTGGGGCCGATCTCCCTGATCGTGCCGAGCAGCATGCCGCCGGAGCCCGTATCCGGGTTGTGGTGCTTGCCGCGGCTGGCGATGATGTCGAGGCTGTGACGCGCCATCTTCTGCACGTCGCCGCCCTCGGCGTCTTCAATCTGCGTGAAGCTCGCCGCGTCGACGTTCAGCGTGTCGACGTCGATGAGGATCTCGTTGTCGTAGATCTCCATCGTGTTGTCGATGCGCTTCGCCGGCTGCGGCAGCACTCCCTTGGGCTCGATGACCCGGTGGGCGCCGAACTTGTTGCCTTCCTTCATTCCTTCTCCCTCCCCTCGAGGCACGTGCCCGCGCGCGAAAGCGCGAGCAGCCGTCGCGCGCGGGATCGTGCTCCGTTGGTTCGCTTAGCCTTCTACTCTGATGACCGAGCCGGCGCCCTGGCCGCCGCCCACACAGGCGCCGGTGAGGCCGATCGTCTTGCCACGCTTCTGCAGCTCGTGGATGAGCGTCACGACCATGCGCGTGCCGGTGTTGCCGAGCGGATGGCCGAGGGCCACGGCGCCGCCGTTGACGTTCACGATGGCGGGGTCGACGCCGACCTCGCGGATGGCCAGAGCGGCGACGCAGGCGAACGCCTCGTTGAACTCGGCGAGGTCGACGTCCTGGGCCGTGAGGCCGGCCTTCTTGAGAGCGAGCTGGGCGGCCTTGGTCTCACCGAGGCCCATGATCGCGGGTTCGACGGCTGCCGTAGCGTAGCTCACGAGTGTCGCGATCGGCTTGAGGCCCAGCTCCGCGGCCTTCTTGCGCGAGGTCACGACGACGGCGCTCGCGCCGTCGCTCAGGGCCGAGGCGTTGCCGGCGGTCACGACGCCGCCTTCTTTGAAGAACGGCTTGAGCTTCGCCATCGACGCGAGGCTGGCGTCGCGGCGCGGGCACTCGTCGGTGTCGATGACCACAGGGTCGCCCTTGCGTTGCGGTATGACGACGGGGACGATCTCGTCCTTGAAGCGGCCGGCGTCGATCGCCGCCACGGCGTTGACGTGGCTCTTGTAGGCGACCTCGTCTTGCTGCTCGCGGGTGATGCCGAACTGCTCGCTGAGATTCTCGGCGGTCATGCCCATGTGGTAGTTGCCAAAGGCGTCCCAGAGGCCGTCCCACACCATGGTGTCGTACATCTTGTCGGTGGGCATGCCCATGCGATAGCCGCTGCGACCGTTCTGCAGCACCCACGGCGCGCGGGTCATGTTCTCCATGCCGCCGACCAGGAAGATGTCGCCGTCGCCGGCCTTGATGGCGTTGGCCGCCATTGCCATGGCGGAGGCGCTGGAGACGCAGACGCGGTTGACGGTGATGGCCGGCACCTCGACGGGGATGCCGGCCTTGATCTCGGCCTGGCGGGCGGAGTTCTGGCCCAGGCCCGCCTGGATGACGTTGCCGAAGATGACCTCTTCAAGCTGCTCGCCCTTGACGCCGGCGCGGCCCAGCGCCTCTTTCATGACCAGGGCGCCCAGATCGACGGCGGGCGTCTTGGCGAGCCCGCCCATGAAACGGCCTTGCGCGGTGCGTACCGCAGAGAGAATGACGACGTCGTTGTCAGACACGGTTTCCTCCTCGTGTCGTGGCGCGTGTGGCCGCGGCCTCTGCCGCGAGATCCACGCCCCGCTTCCCGACACATTGATTGATGGTCGACCTAAGAATGGTGCTTCCTCACGCCTCTTCGTGGCGACGCACGACCTCTTGCGCCAGGAACGCGGCGACCTCGAGCGGCGTGGTGCGCGGCCCGAAGCCGGCATCGTAGCCGAGCTCCTTGGCAAACGCGTTGTTGATGCGTGGTCCTCCGACCACGATCACGAAGCGTTCGCGCACGCCCTCGGCCTCAAGCAGTTCGATGAGCTGGGTGAGGTGCTGGACGTGAATGTTCTTCTGCGTGACGATCTGGCTCACCAGGATGGCGTCGGCGTCGCGTTCGAGCGCCGTCTTGAGGAGCTGCGCGCAGGGAATCTGTGAGCCCAGGTTGAGCGCGTCCATCTCGGGATAGCGCTCCAGGCCGTAGTTCCCGGCGAAGCCCTTCATGTTCATGATCGCGTCGATGCCCACCGTATGCGCGTCGCTCTCGATAGCTGCGCCGACGACGCTGAGCTTGCGCCCGAGCTTCTCCTTGATCAGGGCGTTGATCGAATAGTAGTCCATCTCCTCGACCTCGAGGTAGTCGCCCTTGACCGCGTCAGGATCGATGCCGCTGTCGGTGCGACCGTAGGCCACGTAGAAGGTGTACTCGGGGTCGATGGCCTTGCACTCGGCGATGCCTACGGTGTGAAAACCGAGCCTCTCGAGGAACTGCTTGCCGACGTCGGCGGCCTTGATCGAGTACGCGATTGGAAGCGTGAAGGAGAACTGGATGACTCCGTCATCACGGGTATCGCCGTACGGTCGGACCAGCATCAGTGCCCCCCTTCCTCGCCCGAGACTGAGGCGCCGGGCGGCGGGCCGACGGGCGCGCCGCTCAGGCGGCCCTCGCGCAGCGCTGCAAAGAACGGATTGAAGTAGTCGGCGGCGATATGGAAGACGCCCTCGCCGCCACGTCCGCCCTTGGGATCCCGCTTGACGTCGGCAAACATGCCGCGCGAGAGTGCCTCGAAAAGCCCGATCTCGCGAACCTCCTCGAGCTGCTCGGCGGCCTTCTGTAGCTGCTCATTTGCGCGCCGCTCGATCATGCCGCCGGGCTTGAACGTGACTTCGCTCGCCAGGTCGCGGCAGGCTTCAAAGACGTATTTGGCGTTCTTGATGCTGAGGTAGCGATCTTGCAGGAGAGGCGTGTGCAGGGCCTCGGTGGGCATGCCGAGCAGCATGATCTCCTGCCCGGTGAAGATGCCGGTGAAGTTGAACATGCCGTCGATGATGTGGCCGTGAAAGATGTCGCCGGGCATGTACTTGGTGGGCGGCATGTACTTGAGGGGGTAGCCCGGGAAGAGCTCGCGGACGAGCTGCGCGTCGGCGATCTGGTACACCACCTGGTCGGGCTTGGCCGGGTCGATCTCGAAGGCGTGCCCGAGCCCGATCTGCCAGGGCTCCAGGTTGGCGCGCAACGCGAAGGCCTCGTTGATGAAATCGGAGCTGACCACCGTGAAGCCCTTCTCGAAGGCGTCGGCGGTGGTGAGGTAGTTGTCCTCGCCGGTGTTGATGATGATGCCGGCACGGGCGTTGATCAGTCGTGAGAGGTACTGGTCGACGAACGTGCGCTCCATGTTGATGTTGCGGAAGATGATGCCGTACATGGAGTCGTTGAGCATCATGTCGAGGCGCTCCAGGGCGCCCATGGTGGCGATCTCGGGCATACACAGGCCGCTCGCGTAGTTGCAGAGGCGGACGTAGCGGCCGAGCTCGGCGCCGACGTCGTCGAGGGCGGCGCGCATGAGGCGGAAGTTCTCCTGGGTCGCGTAGGTGCCGCCGAAGCCCTCGGTGGTCTCGCCGTAGGGCACGTAGTCGAGCAGGCTCTGCGCCGTCGTGCGGATCACGGCGATCACGTCGGCGCCGGCGCGCGCCGCGGCCTTGGCCTGGACAGCGTCTTCGTAGATGTTGCCGGTGGCGACGATCACGTACACATATGGCTTGACAGCCTCGCCGGTCTGAGCCACGAGCTCGTTGCGGCGCCGGCGGACGGCGTCGATGCGCGCCACGCCCTCGCGGGCGAGCTCCTCGGCGCGCGCCTCTGCGGCGGCGCGCCGCTCGCCCGGCACCTCAGCCAGCGCGAGCTCGCCGGCGGCCACGCCTTCAGCGGCCTGCTGGGCGCTCTTGCCCGCCCGCAGCATGAGGTCGACGAAGGGCCGCATGATGCCGCCAGAGAGTAGCTCGCGCCCCTGCTCCACGACGACGTTGACCAGCGGCACGTCGATCTCGTTGACGCCGGCGATGCCGAGCAGGCGCAGCGTGGCGCGCTCGGTAGTGTCGGTCGTGTGCTCGTCGATGTGCTGCTGGATGTCGTCGGCGATGGCGTCGGCCGCCGCACGGGCGCGGTCGACCAAGGCGCCGTTCAAGCGGAGCGCATCGTTCACTGCATCACCCTCTTTCCGTCGGGAAGAGACCGCGTTGGATCGGCGCGCCCGGCAGCGAGGCGCGGCCGTTGACGACGTCAAAGACAGGCACGCGGTCGCCCACAGCGCCGGCGAGCGCGTCGAAGAAGATCTTGGGCTGGTAGGGCTGCGGCAGCCGAAACGGGTTCGCGGTGACGGCTAGCACGCGCAGCGGCGCGAGCACCTCGAGGGCGAGGCCACGCTTGAGGAAGCGGCGCACTGACGCCGCCGGCAGCACCAGCACCGTGGCGTCGCGGACGACGACGCGCAGCTCGCGGCGCGGCGGCAGCACGCGCGTGAAGTCGTCGACGAACTCCTGCGTGAGGGCGCCGCCGATGAAGAGCGTGTGCGTGTTCAGCCGCTCAACCTCACGGGCCACGGTGACGCCCTCTCCGACGACGCTTTCGAGCGCCAGCGGCGTGACCTCCCCGCGATCGTTGAAGGACAGGGCGCGCGCGCCCTGCGCCAGGAATGGCGCCAACTGCGCGCGCGTCTCGTCCGACACCGCGGGCAGCAGCAGCATGTCCAGGGTCGCCGCCGTCGTCTCGAGCACGTCGCCGAGCGTGTCGCCGACCATGCCGCCGCTGGCCACCACGACTCCGTCGCTCACGCGCGGTGAGGCGCTGCCGATGCGATTGATGGCGCCGTCGACGAGCACCTGTTCGGCGCCGTGCGCCTGAAGCCGCTCGATCGTGGCGCGAAGCTCGGCGAGCGTCGTGGGTCCGCTGACCTCGACGTGGCCCGCGGCGCCGGCGCGACCGATGACCACGCGTCCCAAGGGCGTGAGGAACGGTAGCACCTCGAGCACGTCCATAGCGTAGCGGGAGCGGTCGAGCGAGCCCTGAGTGGTGGCCACGAGGGTCCCGGGCGGCGGCGAGATGCGCGGCTTCGCCAGGCCGGTGAGGTGGTCGGTGCGTTCGCCGTCCAGGCCCAGCGAGGTGAGGCCGAAAAGGTGGGGGCAGTTCGCCATGAGTGCATTGACGACAGTGGTCTTGCCGGCGTTCTTGACCAAGCCGATGACGGCCAGCGAACGGCTGCCGGAGTCGGCGACGATGTCGTAGAGGGCGTCGACTGTGGCTGCGTCGGGACGCGCCTCGGTCGCGCTGGCGCCGCCGGTCACTTCTTGCCTCCGGACGGTCGGTCGGCGACGCGGACCGCGCTCTGCGGCCGGTCGGCGGGCGGCTGCCCTGCGCCGGCAACGTCGCCGTGCCGGATCTCCTTGAGGTAGCTGAAGATCGTGTAGCGAGAGAGGTCGAGAGCCTCGGCGACCTGCTCGGCCGAGCGCTTGACAAGGAATGCGCCGCGCTCCTCGAGACGCTTTACGACCTCCATCTTCTCTTCGCGCGACATGGCGGCGGGCGTCTTGCCCATCTCCGTGAGGATCTTGGCGATCATGCCAGCGACCACTTCGCGGATGTCGCCGGCGAAGATCTCGTCCGCCTCGGGGGCGGCGCTGCTGCCGAGGCGGCCGACGTCCGTGACGTTGGCGAGGGCGCGTTGCGCCTGGACGATCTCGGAGATGTCGAAGTTGAGGCCGAGCAGGCCGAACGGCTCGCCGTCTTCGTCGCGCAGCGTCACGGCGAGCGACTTGAGGATCTTGCCGTCATGCGACGAGACGTACAGACGGACGTCCTGCGTCTGGTCGGGGTTGCGAAGGCTGCGCAGCATGCGGTCGGTGGGCACGTCGCCCACAGTGCGCCCCGTCACGGCACCGTTTTCGATGGCGACGATGGAGCGGGGGAGCCGGCCCACGTCATGAAGGACGACCTCGCAATCCGGACCGAACATCCCGGCCAGACCCTGAACGATGGGAAGCAGCGTCCGCAGGCGGGCGTCGAGCGGCTGCATGGGCAAGAGATCCTCCGGTCGCGGCGGCGTGGCACTGCGGCTCCCCAAGGCGCGGGTGCGTCTCTGGAGGACAGGTATACACCGGCGCGTGGGCGTTTGTCAAAAAAGGTGGGGTTCCTACCCGGTTTAGTGGGACCGGCCGTACGCGCGAGCGGGCGGGCGGCGCATTCGCGCCGCCCGCCCGCTGAGCTCGGCACGCAGGTGCCGGCGCGTCTGTCAGAGGTTCGCGGGTCGCGCCGCCAGCGTGGCGCTGACGGTCTGCGTCTTGCCGCCACGTTCGATCGTGAGCGTCACGGTGTCGCCGGGGTTCTTCTTCGAGAGCAAGGCGATGAACTCGTCGGCGCTGGCGACGGTCTGGCCGTCCACGGCCGTGATGACATCGCCGCCGACGGTGAGCTGCTGGCTGCCCACGGTGACGGTCTGGCTGCCACCCTTGATGCCGGACTTGGCCGCGGGGCTGCCCGGGTAGACGCTCTCCACCAGAGCACCGCTTTGCGTGGTGAGGCCGGCCGCCTTGGCCACGTCCGGCGTGACGGTCTGCAGGCCGACGCCCAGCCACGCATACTGCACCGTGCCGCCCTTCTTGAGCTGGTTGAGCGAGCGGATGGCCTGATTGATGGGCACGGCGAAGCCCAGGCCCTGGTTGCCGCCGGACTGGCTGGCGATCTGCTCGTTGATCCCGATCACGTGGCCGGTGGCGTCGATCAAGGGTCCGCCGGAGTTGCCGGGGTTGATGGCTGCGTCGGTCTGGATGCCGTTGGGGATCGTCTGGCCGTTGGGCGCCTGCAGGCTGCGGCCCACGGCCGACACGATGCCGGACGTGATGGAGAAATCGTAGCCCAGGGGATTGCCGATGGCGACGACCTGCTCGCCGACCTGCACCTGGTCTGAGTTGCCCAGCGGCAACGGCTTGAGGTCGACGCCGCTGGGGTCAACCTTGATGACGGCGACGTCGCTGCCGGTGTCGATGCCGACGATCTCGCCCTTGACCTCCTGAGTCTTGCCGCCCCCCTTGTTGAAGACGATTGTCACGCTGCTCGCCTTCTGGCCATTCTCTTGAACGACGTGCGCATTGGTGAGGATGTAGCCGTTGGCATCGACCACGAAGCCGGTGCCAAGTGCTTGGCCGCTCTGCGGCTGGCCGAACACGTCGCTGCCTGTGCTGGCGAAATCGGACTGGACCATGACGACGCCGGCGGAGAGTCCCTGGTAGATCTGCTCGGGCGTCTGGCCGGTGCCGGTGGTGGGCGCGTACACCGCGGGCGTCTGCGCGGCCTTCTGCACGCCCGGCTCCTTGAGCTCTCCGAAGTTGAATACGAGCACGAGGACGAGGACGACGAGTGCGGCGCCGACGGCCCCACCCGCGAGTCCCACGAGAAACCCTCTCATCTTCATCATTGCTTTCCCTTCGTCACAGCCGGTGGGTGCGGAAGCGGCGTGGCCGCAGGCGCGCGCCGCTCTCCCCTTGCCCACGATGATGCCTGCTGGGTGTTAACTGCTCACGGGCGCGTGTTGAGTAACGCCTCCGCGGTGATTAAGGATTATGAATCGCCGCTTGGGGCGCGCCGCCGAGCGGCGCGCGGCAGCCGCACAGAGAAGCTCGCGCCGCCGCCCGAGTCGGCGCGGATGCTGCCTCCCATCATCTCCGTGAGCTCGCGGGCGATCGACAGTCCCAGCCCGGCACCCGAGGTGGTGGCACGCTCCTCGCTGCCGCGGTGGAAGCGCTCGAAGACGTGCGGCAGCTCGGCCGCCTGGATCCCCGGCCCGTCGTCGCTCACGACAATGGTCGCCCATGAGGCCTCCGCGTGGGCGGCCACGCGCACGTTGCTGCCCCGCGGCGAGAACTTGACGGCGTTATCGACGAGCGCGCGCAGCACTTGCGCCAGGCGCTGCTCGTCGCACCACGCCGTCACGGCGTCGCCGTCGTCCACAGTGAGCGTGAGGTCCTTGGCCTGCGCCTGTACTTGGAACTCGTCGAGCACGGAGCGGGCCACCGTCTCGAGATCGACGTCTGCGGGCTCCATCTCGATCGAGCCCGCCTCCACCGTCGAGAGGTCGAGCATGCTCACGGCGAGGTTGCGCAAGCGGTCGACCTGCTGACGCATGAGCTGCAGGAACTCCCGCTGCTCCTCGGCGTTCACGTTGCCTTCGTCGATGAGCTCCAGGAAGCCGGCCAGCGAAAAGAGCGGCGTCTTGAACTCGTGCGAGGCGTTGGCGATGAGGTCGCGGCGGGCGCGTTCGAGGCGTGCTTGGGCGGTGACGTCGCGCAGCACGACGATGGAGGTGAAATCGGCGGCCCCGGCGACCGGGTACGTGGTGGCCTCCAGCGTGCGCTCCCCGTGGACGAACACCACGGCCTGCGTCTCGTCTTCGCGGCGTGACTCGTGCCACGCCTCGGCTACATCGGCGGGGAAGGTCTCGTCGAGCCCGGCGCCGACGCGGACGGGCTCATCCAGCAGTTCGGCGGAGGCCGGGTTGGCGATCGTGACCGCGCCCTCCTCGGAGAGGCCGATGACGCCCTCACTCAGGTCGTTGAGCAGCACTTCGACGCGGTCGCGTTCGTACTCGACCTGGGCGAAGGCGCCTCGCAGCCGCACGGCCATGACGTTGAAGGTCGCGGCGAGCTGCCCGATCTCATCCTCGACGGTGACCGCCACCGTGGCCGTGAGGTCGCCGCCGGCGATGGCCTCGGCGCTGCGCTCGATGCGTTTCAGGCGCCTCGCGATGAAATACGAGGCCATGTAGCCGAGCAGGAGGCTTACGCCGAGCGCGAGCACTGTGGCGAACAGCAACTGGCGCTGCACGGCCGCCACGGCCTTGTCGACATCCTTGAGAGACGCAGCGACGAGCACGGTGCCGAACACGACGCCGCTTGACGTGTCCACGAGCGGCACGGCGGTGGCGGCGTACCGGCCAGACCCCGTGGTGACCACCCCCTGTGCCGGGCGGCCTGTGGCGAGCGACCTCTGTATCATGGGGTAGTCGCCCACATCGAACGAATCCACTCCGCCTGAGTCGAGCCGCTTGGCGAAGTTGTCGGTGACCACGACGACGCGGGCATTGAAGCGCATTCCCAGAAGAGTGACCGTGTGTTGCAGACCGGTCTCGTCTTGCACGCCCATCAAGCCGTTGCCGAGGTAGTACACGCCGCTCCCGACAATGGTATTGCTGATCAGCGCGGCATTGAGCTGCTGGTCGCGCAGCTTCTGCTGGTCGAGCCGGTGGGTGAGAGGTGGAACCACGTAGATATATGCCACCAGCATGGCTAGCGCCACGAGAGCGAGGATGAGGATCGTGAGCCAGTTCTTGACAGAGCGAAACATGCAGGTCGGGCGCGCCGGGCGCGCCCGTGCCTCCTAGAACTCGCGGAACTTGTAGCCGATGTTGCGGACCGTGAAGATGAACTCCGGGTCCTTGGCGTCGCTCTCGAGCTTCTCGCGCAAGTGGCGGATGTGCACGTCCACGGTGCGCGCGTCGCGATAGTCTGAGTCGCCCCAGACCAGCTGCAGCAGCAGCTGGCGGCTGTAGACGCGGCCCGGGTGAGAGATGAGGGTCTTGAGGATCTCGAACTCGATGTACGTGAGGTCGATCTTGGCGCCGCGCAGGATCACGTTGCGCTTGAGCAGGTCCACTTCGAGCTCGTCGACCTTGACGACCTCTTTCTTGGCCGCCTCGGCGCTGCGGCTCATCCCGGCGCGGCGCAGCTGGGCGCGCACGCGGCTGCGAAACTCGCGCAGGCTGAACTTGTCTTTGGTGATGTAGTCGTCGGCGCCGATCTCAAGGCCCAGCACCTTGTCGAACTCGTCCGACTTGGCAGTGAGCATGATGATGGGGACGATGCTCTGGGCGCGGATGCGCCGGCAGACCTCCATGCCGTCCACGTGTGGCAGCATGAGGTCGAGGATGACCAGGTCGAAGCTCTCGCGGGCGAAGCTCTCGAGAGCTTCCTGGCCGTCGCGCGCGGTGACGACCTGATAGCCCTCTTTCTCGAGCGGGAAGCGCAGGAGTTTGAGGATGGCCTCCTCGTCGTCGACCACCAGAATGCGGGCCCCGTTGTCTGCCATCACGCCTCCCCGTTCTCGGCATAGTCGCGCCCGCGCGGCGCAGCCAGACCGCGGGCGCGGAAACCGGCGCCCACAGCCGCGGCGATAGCCTCGCACCCGGCGAGGTCGGCGCCGGGATAGTCGACAGCCGTCAGTGTCGTCTCCATGTCGTGCCTCACACACTGTTCGGCAAACTGGATGACAGCCCTGTACGCTTTGCCGAACAGCGGCCGGCAGATACGGTCGTAGCTCTCCGGGTCCGCGGCGTTGAGACTTACGGTGACGGCGCCGAGGCCGGCCGCCGCGAGGGCCGCCGGCACATCCACGCCCGGATGCAAGAGCTGCCCGTGCCCGTTGGTGTCGAGGCGGGCAGGGATGCGCCGCAGCCGCAGCCACTCGGTGACGGCGAGAACGACGTCGAGCCGCATGGTCGGCTCTCCGAACCCGCAGAAGACGACTTCTCCCGCCGGAACTTCGAGGAGCTCGAGCTCGATGGCCCGGGTGACCTCGTCGGGCTCTGGTTCGTGCGCAAGGGTGAGCACCTCGCCATAGACGCCGTCGGTCCACTTTCGCAAACAGAACAGGCAGGCGCACGAGCAGCGGTTGGTGAGGTTTAGATAGACGGCGCTGCCGCTGCCACGGTAGGCGATGGTATCGAAACGCGTGAGAGGTTGTGTCATGGCGTGTGGCCGGGAGCCTGCCCGGGCGTGGGTCGACGGTCGGCAGCCCGAGTATAGCAGGGTAGAATGGACGCCCCGTGAATGACACGACCGACAGAGACGAGCCGCCCACCTGGGCGTTCTACTCGGACGACGGCCTGCAGGGCGCCTCGAAACCTGAACCGGTCCTCGTCGACCCCATTGACGGCACACGCATGGCCGCAGCCGGCTTCGAGATGGCCTGCAGGGAAGCCGGCGCACCGTCAGACGCCGCCGCCCGGCCGCTCGACGCCAGACCGGTGCTGGGCTCCAGCGCCGCGCACCGGCTCGCGTGCATCGCGGCGGGCGACCGGGAGCTCCAGGACAGCCTCAGCGAGGTCGTCCAGCGCTGCGTCCGTGACCTGCGCGATCGGCGTTCGGCATGACGCTCCCCGAGCACGAGGCGATGCTCTACGAGCGTGTCGAAGGAGGGGTGGTCGACTGTCACGTCTGCCCACGCCGCTGTCATATCGCGCCCGGCAAGAGCGGCGTGTGCCGGGCGCGCGCCAACCGCGACGGCACGCTCTACGCCATCACCTACGGGCGCGTCTGCAGCGTGGCTGCCGACCCCATCGAGAAGAAGCCGCTGTACCATTTCTTCCCCGGTACCACCGTGCTGTCGCTGGGCAGCGTGGGCTGCAACTTCACCTGCCGTCACTGCCAGAACTGGCAGATCGCCCACGCAGACCCGGGCGAGGTGGCCCGCGACCTTCGCGAGCTACCCATCCGCAACCTGCCGGTGCTGGCCGACCATAACGGCTGCCAGGGCGTCGCCTGGACGTACAACGAGCCCACGATCTGGCTCGAATACATCCTCGACGGCGCCCAGCTTGCCCATGAGCACGGCCTGTACACGGCGATGGTCACCAACGGCTACATCACCGCAGAGGCCCTTGATGTGCTGGCGCCCCACATCGATGCGTACCGCGTCGACGTGAAGGGATTCAGCGATGATCAGTACCAGGAGCTGTGCCGCATCCGCGACATGTCGCCGGTGCTCGCCGCTGCGGCGCGCGCCAAGCATGTGCACGGGTGTCACGTGGAGATCGTTACCAACGTCATCCCGGGCTTCAACGACGACGACGAGACCCTCGGTAGCATCGCTGCGTGGATCGCCGCCGAGCTGGGGCCGGACACGCCCTGGCACGTCACGCGTTTCACGCCGTACCTCGAGTACGCTCACCTTTCGGCGACGCCGATCCCTACATTGGAGCGCGCCATGCGCATCGGTCGCAATGCCGGTCTGCGCTTCGTGTATCTCGGCAACGTGCCCGGTCATGAAGGCGAGAACACGGTCTGTCCGAACTGCAAACGGCTTCTCGTACGGCGCACCGGCTACGCGGTTGAGGATGTCGCGCTGCGGGGAACACTCTGTGCGATGTGTGGGGAGAACGTGTACGTCCGCATGACCCTCAAGTGAAAACCGCAGAGCCCGCCGGTCCCATAGCCGATTGGAACAGCGTCGTGAACGACTACGTGAAGCTCGACATCCCCGCCAAGGCCGAATACGTCGTGCTCGGGCGCCTTGCGTTGTCGGGCCTGATGCGCGGGCGCGGCTACTCGGAGGACGCGGTCGCCGACCTCAAACTGGCGCTCACCGAGGCGTGCTCCAACTCCGTGAGGCACGCCTACGACCACGACGAAGGCCAGGTCCATCTCCACTTCACCGTGCATCGCGACCGCGTGACCATCGAGATCCGCGACGAGGGCGGCGGGTTTCACGAGGACGACGTCGACTGCCCCGATTGCCAGAACATGCCCGAGATCAAGATGAGCGACGGCGGCATGGGCATCTCGATCATCCGCGCCGTGGTCGACGACTTCGACCTCCGCAGGCCGGACGGTGGCGGCACGGTGCTTGTCCTCACCAAGATGCTCGACGCCTGACGGCGCTACGCCGCGCCCAAGCCACTCGGGCCGACGACGGGCGTACTTGCGCCCGCGCAGCGCCCGGGGTTTGACTGCGGCGTGGGCCACGGAACAACGGGGACGTCGCACGTGATTCTGCGGTCCGGCCAAGCTCGCTTCGCCGCGGCCTGCGAGAGGAGGGCACAGATGGTGACCCTGCTACATCGGAGCAAGCCCTCACGAGGGCCGGCGCGTGTCTGACGAACTGGCTCGCGAGCGCCGCCAGGTGCTATCCGCCAGCGACAACCACGCCGGCGTGCACGCTGCCGATCTGGCGGCGATAGCCGCGGCCAACGGCGGCTTCGCACCCGCCTTCGGCGACGACTGGACCTCGGCGCTGCATGGAGCGCATGCGCGAGGTCCTTGGCGATGTCGCCGTCTTTCCGGCTTTCAACGGCACCGGCGGGAACGTGACGGTGCTGGCCGCGGTGATGTGGCCCCTCCAGGCCGTCATCTGCGCCCAGACCGCACACCTCAACGTGGGCGAGTGCGGGGCGCCAGAGCGCTTCGCCTGATGTGCTCGCGGAAGACAACGCCCGGGGACGTCGACAGGTTCGTCGTCGCACTGCGTCAAGCCGCGGCTGCGGGATGATGGGGGACGCCGGCGGCAGGGCCGCCTATGCGACGCTCGAGGAGCTGACCGCGGCGTTTGGCCTCCACAAGGCCCAAGCCGATGCCTTGTCGAGGTACGCGGACCTGATGCTCGCCTGGCGGCGTGGAAACGTCACCGCGCTGCGTACCCGCGAGGAGGTCGTGAGCACGCTCTTCGGCGACGCGCTGGCGCTGCTCGACGTGCCTCAACTGCAGGCGCGCGCGCGCGCCTGCTGGCTCGATCTGGGCGCCGGCGCAGGCATCCCTGGCATCCCCTTGGCCGTGGCGCTGCCTGCCGCCAGGCTGACGCTGCTCGATGCGGCGGCCAAGAAGGGAGCCTTTCTTGATGCGGCGGTCGAGGCGGCCGGGCTGGGCGCGCGCGCCGCCGTGGTCTGCGCGCGCAGCGAGCGTCACGCCGCCGCAGGGCAGCCGGGGCGCGAGGCATACGCGCTTGTGCTGGCCAGAGCCGTGGCGCCCCTCCCGGCGCTCGTGGAACTGGCGGCGCCTCTGCTCGCGCGCGGCGGCGTACTGCTGGCCAGCAAGACGCGGCGGGCGGTGCAGGGGGAGGGGCCCGGCGGCGCGGCTGCGGCGCGGCTCTGCGGCCTCGCCGCCGGGCCTGTCGTGCCGCTACCCCGCTCGTCCCTCGACGACGCCGTGTGCGCCGTGTACGAGAAGGTCGCGGTCACGCCGAAGCGTCTGCCGCGACGGGAGGGCCAGGCCGCCAGACACCCGCTGGCCCGCTGAGGCTCCGCCGCGTCATCTGCTAGTATCGGTGCCCCGCGAAAGGAGCCCGGTGACCCGCGTCATCGCCGTTACCAACCAGAAGGGCGGGGTCGGCAAGACCACCACCGCCGTCAACCTCGCCGCGTGCCTGGCCGAGGCCGGCTTCGACGTGCTCCTCCTCGACATGGACCCCCAGGCCAACGCCTCGGCCGGCCTGTCCGGGCGCGCTGCCGACGCCCGCCTCAGCACCTACGGGGTGCTTGGTGGAGCGGCGGGCGTCTCTGAGGCCACGGTAGGCACCGCCCTCGACCATCTCTGGCTCCTCCCATCCTGCCCGGACCTCGCCGGCGCCGTCGTCGAGCTGGCCCACGCCGACGGCAACGAGTACGTGCTCGACTACGCGCTCACGGGCCACATAGGCCAGTTCGACTTCGTGTTCATCGACTGCCCGCCGTCGCTGGGCGTGCTCACGGTCAACTCGCTGGTGGCGGCGCGAGAGGTCCTTATTCCGGTGCAGGCCGAGTACTACGCCCTCGAGGGCTTGGCGCAGTTGCTCGAGACGGTGGGGCTCGTGCAGGAACATCTGAACCCGGAGCTCGCCGTCCTCGGCGTTCTCCTGACCATGTACGACGGCCGCACGCGCCTGGGGCGCGAGGTAGCCGGCGAGGTCCGCGAGCATTTTGCCGCCGACGTCTTCGACACCGTGGTGCCGCGCAACGTGCGCCTCGGCGAGGCACCCAGCCACGGGCTGCCCATCTCACGCTACGATGCGACCTGCGCCGGCAGCGACGCCTACTTCGATCTCGCCAAGGAGGTCGTGTCCCGTGCCTGAGAAGAAAGCCCTGGGCAAGGGCCTGGGCGCGCTGATCGGCGAGGGCAGATCGGCCCTCGGCCGGGTCGGCGGCGCCGGCGGCGAGGGCCGCCTGCGCGAGCTTCCGCTGGCGGAGATCGCCGTCAGCCGCCGCCAGCCGCGACGCAGCTTCGCCGGCGCCGAGCTCGAGGAGCTGGCGGCGTCCATCCGGGCGCTCGGCGTCGTGCAGCCGGTGGTGGTGCGGCCGCTGCAGCCGGCGGCGCCGTCAACGGCTGCCGGCGATGCACAGCCCGCCACGCTCGGGCGGGCGCTTGCTCCCGCGGATTCTTCAGGACACCGCTACGAGCTTATCGCCGGAGAGCGCCGGCTTCGCGCAGCCGGGCTCGCGGGCCTCGAGCACATCCCGGCGCTGGTGCGGCCCGCCGACGACGTCGCGTCCCTCGAGATCGCCCTCGCCGAGAACGTCGCTCGCGAGGACCTCAACAGCATCGAGGAGGCGCAGGCCTATGCGTCCCTTGTGGACGAGTTCGGGCTCACGCACGAACGCGTCGCCGAGCTGGTGGGCCGTAGCCGGGTCGCGGTCACGAATCTGCTGCGTCTCCTTGAGCTGCCCGACGACGTCAAGCTGACGATCGAGCAGGGCGCGCTCAGCGAGGGGCACGGGCGCGCCCTGCTGGCGCTGCCCGACCACGGGCAGCGCCGCAAGGCGGCGCGCCTCGTCGTCTCGCAAGGCCTCTCGGTGCGGCAGACGGAGGCGCTGGTCAAGAAACTGAACGAGGAGGCGCCGGGAGGGGCCGCGCCTGCGGCGCGGCCGTCCGCCGCCGCCGCCGACTTCGCCGATCTCGTCGACGAACTGTACGGCCTGCTCGAGACGCCTGTGCACATTCGCAGCGGCAAGCGCGGCGGGACCATCCAAATCGCCTTCAGGAGCAGGGTGGAGCTGGAACGCCTCGTCGGCCTGCTGCGTTCGCTGGGGGACTGAGATACGCGGCGCCTTCGCCCGCGCCCTCTTGCGGCGTGACGAACGCGGTCACCCGCCGCTGAGCGGCGTCAAGGAGCCGGGCGTGAGCGTCACACCCGGCGTCGGTTGAGTGGTCGGCGGTGCCGTGGGCAGCGGCGTCGGCGTCGCGTAGGGGTTCGTGGTGGGGTAGTCGGTTGTGGTCGGCGCCGGCGTCGTGGTCGCGCCGGGCGTGGGCGACGCCCCCGGGACCGGCGTCGCGTTGGCCGGCGGCAGCGACCCTGCCGGCACGTAGACCACGGTGCCGTCGGCGAGCTTGTAGAAGGAGCCGACGAGCGTGCCAAGCCCCTGGACCTGGGCGCCGTTGGCCGTGTCGAGCTTCACGATCTGGTCGCCCTCCTTCACGATGACCTGCATCTGCGGCGTGCCGGGATTCGTGACGATGGTCATGTTCTGGTGAGTCAGGAGGCCGCTCACGCCGGCCGCCGAGAGCGCCGCGACCAGGAACCCGACGGCCAGGACAACCGCTACATAGAACAGATTGACGATGCCGTCGAGCGGGTCGCCGTTGCGATCGGCCGTGCCGATGCGGCGACGTCGCATGTAGCGCAGACCCTCGCCGCGGGGTTCGTAGACGGTCCCGAGGTTCTTGATGGTGGAGTGGTCGTCGGACGCCGGCATGGCGGCCTCAGTAACGTGCGGGCGGTGCGCCGGCGCCGGGCGCGCTCCCGGCCGGCGGCCTGGGATCCACGGGCCCGAGGTCCGCGAAGGGGTCCTCGTCGCCGCGCCAGTCCATGGCGGGATCGTCGAAGGTGAGCGGCGGCGCTTCGCCGGCCGCCGGAGCGGGCACCACGACCATCGGCTTGGCGTCGGCGGCCAGCGGGTCGACCAGCGGCAGTGCCGGCTCGGGCGACGACACCACGGCCGGCCCAGCGGCGCCGGGCGCCTCGTCGCCATTGCCGGCGGCGAACGGGATGAGTGCCTCCCGGGGAGTTTCGAGCAGCACGGGGATCACCGCCGTCTTCTCCATGTCTTCCGCGGCGGCCTCGTACTCGACGACCGGGTCGGCGTCCCAGATGCCCTTCCTGTTGCGCCGGCGGCCCGACTGAAGGCGTTCGCTGCCGCCTTCGAGCAGCTCGAGCAGGTACTCCATGTCGGAGATGTCCTGCGAGTACATGCGGTCGCGGACGATGCTGATGACGAAGGCGATGCCGCCGATGAGCAGGCCGATGACGGTGACCGAGAAAGCCGTGGTGAGGTTGTCGGCGAGCTGGGTGGTGTTGCCGCTCGCCAGGCCGATCAGCGCCGGCGACAGCGGGATGAGCGTGCCCATGAGGCCGAGCATCGGGCCCACGCGCACGAGGATGCGCGTGCGCTCAAGGCGCTTCACCGTGAAGAACTCGTACTCCTGCAGCAGCTTGAGAGGCTTGGCCGCCAGGCGCTCGGTCTGGTAGTTGCGAATGAGGTCGAACAGGAAGCGTGCGACGACGATCGAGTAGTTGTTCTCCTGGAGATAGCGGTACGCGGTGCGCGGCTTGCCCTCCTGAAACGCCCTCCGCGCACGCAGGGTGCGCGCCTCGAGCGCGTCGAGGTCCCTGTACCGGAACCGCAGGTACAGCTCGTAGAGGAAGAAGCCAAACTCGATGAGCACCCAGACGAGGCAGGCGAGCGCCGCGATGAGCACGGGCCAAAGGAGCACGCGAGAAGCATCGTAGATCACCTGCTGAAGCCCGTTCACGCTGTGCTTACCTCCCGGCCGGTTTCACGATGTCCTTGGACCTGCCGAGGACGCCTTTGAGGCGCTCCCAGGCGCTGCCTCCGCCACTCAGCACCTTGCCCTCGCCGGCGGCGCTGAGCGCCTGCTCGCGGCGGCGCAAGGCTAGGTACGAGATCGCGGCGCCGATGGGCAGCATGGCGAGGAGAGTACCACCGAGGAAGCCTGCGGCACTACCCGAGTCGCCGCCGCTTGCGGCGCCCGGGCTGCCGGACGGGCTCGGTGACGCGACCGGCACTCCGGTCACGGGGTAGCCGTCGCTCTGCGACGGCGTCGGGGTGACCGTCTGATACGGCCCTGGAGTGACCGTCGTCTCGCTCGAGGGGTAGGCGGTGGGCGTCAGCGTGGTGAACGGCGTCGGCGTGGACGTCGGCTTGGGCGTGGGGTAGATCGTGGCGGGCGGTATGTAGGTGGGGTTCGGCGTGGGCGTGTACGTGGGCACCGGCGTGGGCGTCGGCGCCGGCGTGGCTACCGTGAACCGACGCTCCACCCTCTTGACGTTGCCGGCGTGGTCAATGATCTCGAGCCTGTAGGTGTGCTCACCGTCGGAGACGTTCGTAAGCTGCAGGTGGAGGCCGAAGCGCCCGATGTCGGCCGGCTTCGTCTTGTTCGCGTCGTCGACGTAGACGCGGCAAGCCTTGGGGTCGACGCCTGTCCCTTTGGCGCCGTCCGTGTACGTGGCGTGGATGAGCACCGAGTGGGTGCTGGTGTACCGGGTGCCCTCCTTCGGCCAAACCGACTTCATCTGGGGACGAAACACAAATGCCTTGAGGGCCGTGGGGCGCGTCTTGGGGAACGTCGTGAAGGGCTTGTCGCGCAGCGCCGCCAGGGCCCAGCTGGTGGTCGGCAGCGGCCCCGTGGCGTCGCCCCGCTTCTTGACGTAGGCGCCGGTCTTCAACTGGAGGGTGGCGAGCGCGGACTTGGGCGTGCTCGCGCCGATCATCCAGTCGGCGCCGTCGGGCTGCTCGCCCATGGCGAGGATGGCCTGGACGGCGGCCGCCGTGGCCCACGCATCCGTGCCCGTGCCGGGCGTGTGCGGGAAGCCGCCGTCGGCGCGCTGGTTGGTCTTGAGGTACTGACGGGCTGCGGGGACGATCGCCGGGTCGAGGGTGCCGTCGGCCGCGAGCACAAGAGCCTGGATCGCCACGGCCGTGTCCTCGCAGTTGGAGGGATCACCGGGCTGCGCTGGGAAGCCGCCGTCCGCAAGCTGCTGGGTGGCGAGCCACTGCTCGGCGAACGCGAAACGATCCTTCGCGTTCTCGCCGAGAGCCTGCATGGCGAGAACGGCCCACGCGGTGGTGTGGACGGCCTGGAACGTGCGCGTCGACGTGGACGGCGAGAAGCTGCCCTTGGTGGGCGAGCCGTCGACGAGGTCCTGGTAGCCGTAGAGCTTGGCCAGAAGGTCGATGCGCGGAGTCCCGGCGACGAACACGCGCTCGGCGCGGTCGGCCGCGACGTAGGACATGATCGCCTGCGCGTAGTAGACGGGCGCGTTGTCTACGTCGGGGCCGGTGGCGGCGTCCTCGTGGCTGTGCGCCTGCAGGTAGCTGAAGGGGTTATTGCCGCCGAGCGTCCATGCAGTGGAGCCGATGCGCTCGCCGCTGGCCACGGCGCCGATGATGACCCAAGCCGTGGCGGACATGGTGCCGAAGCCGCCGTCGGCCTTCTGGCGGGCGTGGAAATAGTCGAGGCCTTTGGTGACCGTTTTCGGCCGGGGATCCGACGCCACCTTCTGTTTCGCTGCGACGGCGCCCGCGGCGAAGCTGGCTGCCACGATGACGGCGAGCGCGAGCGCCAGCCAGATCTTCCTGCTCATCCTCATCCTCCAACTCGCCCGCGCCGGTGCGGGAGGCTGTGCTTCATCGTACCAAGCCCCTGTTCTAACGGCCACCGTGGGAACGGATGCGTGACGGCGTGTCTACGCTGCTCAGGGGACGCGAGCCGCGCGACCCCCGTTCACGCTCACGCGATAGGTACATATGTCTACCGGGCCTACGTGGGGGAGCCCTGCGCGCCGATACCGAAGGCATGGTGAACATGATGGCGGTCGACGAGACAAGCGATGGGCCCAGCAGCGTCGAGTTCTTCGGCGTCAAGCTCAAGGTCAACAACCCGCGTCTGGCGGCTCTGCTCAACAGCAGCGTGAGCGACGACGTACAGGTGGTAGGACAGCGCGCCCGCGTCGCGTTCACCGGCGACGGTCGCGGCGCACGCAGGGGCGTTCACGGCCGCGCGTTGAGCGCCGACGGAAGCACCGTGCGCGTGATCAGAGATGACGAGGGCCTGGACGAGTGAGCCCGGCGAAAAGACGTTTCTCTGGGGCGATGGGCCGGGGCGCGTGCGCCCCGGCCCATCGCCGTACGCCGTGACGTTGTATCCTTGTGAGCCGACATGCCTGCCCTGACCTCACTCGTCATACCGGTCTTCAACGAGGCCGACAGCATCGAGCCGCTCGTCGCGGAGATCGACGCGGCGCTCGTGGCTGCCGGCGTGGCCTTCGAGATCGTCTTCGTCGACGACGGGTCCACCGACGGCTCGTTCGCCGCCATGGAGCGGCTCGCCGCCGCCCGTGACGACGTGCGCGTCGTCAAGCTGCGGCGCAACTTCGGCAAGGCGGCGGCGCTCGCGCACGGCTTCGAGGCCGTGCGCGGCGACTACGTGGTCACGCTCGACGGTGACCGCCAGGACGATCCCGCCGAGATCCCCGGTCTTCTCGCGCGCCTGGACGAGGGCTACGACCTGGTCTCGGGCTGGAAGCAGAGCCGCCAGGATCCCCTCAACAAGACCATTCCCTCGCGCTTCTTCAACTGGACCGTGCGGCGCACCTCGGGGATCCCTCTGCACGACTTCAACTGCGGCCTCAAGGCCTACCGCCGCGACGTGGTCGAGACCATCTACATCTACGGAGAGCAGCACCGCTACATCCCCGTCGTGGCCGCGCAGGCCGGCTTTCGCGTCACCGAGATGCCGGTCGGTCACAGGCGGCGCACCGCCGGCAAGTCCAAGTACGGCTGGCAGCGCTACTTGCGCGGCTATCTCGACCTCATGACGGTGCTCTTTCTCGGTCGCTACCAGCACCGTCCGCAGCATCTCTTCGGAGGTATCGGCACCCTGCTGATCCTCATCGGCGTGCTGGTCGAGCTGTATCTCACCATCGACAAGCTCGCTTTTGGCAGCCCCATTGGGCAGCGCCCGCTCCTGTTGCTGGGCGCGCTGCTCATCATCGTGGGCGTGCAGCTGCTCTCGCTGGGCTTGATCGGCGAGCTCATCGCCAACTCGCGGGCTCGCGGCGGGCCCGACGACGCCCAGGTGGCGCTCATGGTGGGGGCCGGTGGGGCGGGCGCCGGCGCGCCCGCGCCTCCGGCCGCTCGCGAGGCCGGCACCACGGGAGGCGCCGCGGTCGCCGCGGCTCTCGTCCCGGGGGCCGCCGACAAGCCGTGACCCGCACCGTCGCCTACTTCGGCACGTACGACCCCGTCTATCCGCGCAACGCCGTGCTCATCGCCGGACTGCGAGAGCTGGGCGTCTCGGTGCTCGAGCTCCGGGCGCCGCTGCCGGCGCTCACGGCCGCGCAGATGGCGACTCCCCGCGGCGCCGCGCGGCTGGCGGCCGGGGTCGTCGAGGCTCATGTCCGGCTGCTCGCGCAGCACCGTCGCCGCCTCGAGTGCGACGCGGTTGTGGTCGGCTACCCGGGGCACTTTCTGGTGCCGTTCGGCCGCCTGCTGGCCGCCCTGCGGCACGCGCGGCTGGTGTTCGACCCACTGGTGTCGCTCTGGGACACCTTTGCCGGCGACCGTGGCCTGGTGGCAGCCGGCGGCTGGAAAGCGGCGGCGGCGCGCGCCGTGGACGGCGCCGCCTTCGCCTTTCCCGACCTCGTGCTCGCCGACACGTGGGCGCACGCGTCCTACTACGAAGCCGAGTTCGCGCTCCCTCGTCGCAAGCTCGCCGTGGTGCCTGTGGGGGCGCTCCCGGCGCCGCAGGCCACCGGCGGCGCTCGCGCCCTCGAGCGCGGCAAGCCGCTCACCGTGTTTCAGTACGGCAAGTGGAGCCCGCTCCACGGCGTCGACGCCGTCCTCGCGGCGGCGGAGCTGCTCCGCGCGGAGCCTTTCCGCTTCGTGCTCGCCGGCGAAGGGCAGCTCTCGGCCGCGCTTCGCGCCAGGATCGCGCGTCGCGGCCTCACAAACGTGGAGTGGCTCGGCGCGGTGTCGCCGGCCGCGCTCCGCGCTCACACTCTGGCCGCCGACATCTGCCTCGGCGTCTTCGGCGGTTCCGACAAGGCCGCGCGGGTAGTCCCGAACAAGGTGTACGAAGCGCTGGCTTGCGGCCGCCCGGTGGTGACGGCCGGCACGCGGGGCTCCCGTGAGCTACTGCACAACGGCGAGGACGCGCTTCTGGTGCCGGCCGCCGACGGCGCCGCCCTGGCGGCGGCGCTGCGGCGCCTGCTCGTCCTCGACGAGCGCCGCCGGCTCGGCGCCGCCGCGCTCGCACTCTACCGGCGGGCGCTCACGCCGCCACTCGTCGCCGGCGAGCTGCTTGCCGCGCTGGAGACGATGTGAGCGACGTCCCGGAGCCGTCGTCTGCCGGTCCGTCGCCGACCACGCGGCCTGACGCGTCGCCGCGCGCGGCGCGCCCGTGGCTCCGGCCGCTGCTGCGCGTCGCCCAGGTCCTCCTGGTGGCGGCCGCCGTGTACTTCCTCGGGGCCTATCTGGTGCGCTCGTGGGCGAGCGTCAAGGACTACGACTGGACGTTGCGCCCCGGCTGGCTCGCGCTCTCCGCCGTGGCGTTTCTGCTGTTCTACTTCATGCAAGCCGTCTTCTGGTGGCTACTGCTTCGCGGGTTCGCCCTGCACAGCCCGTTCCCGACAGCCGCCGCCACGTGGGCCAAGTCGATCCTCGCGCGTTACATCCCCGGCAACGTCTTCATGTACCTGAGCCGCGCCTGGCTGTGCCACGCCCAGGGGTTACCCGTGGACCGGGTGACCGCGGCCATGGTGTACGAGCAGGCCCTTGGGGTGTGCTCGGCGCTGGTCGCCATGGCACTCCTGTTCCCGTTTTGGGAGTACCATCCCGGCGCGACCGCGCTGAGCCTCGTTGCCATCCCCGTCCTCATGGCGCTTCTGCACCCTCGGGTCTTCGCGCCGCTCTCGGCGTGGGCTCTGCGGCTGCTCCGGCGCCCTCCGCTTGACGTCACTCTGGGCTTCGCTGCGGTGCTCGCGCTACTCGGCGGTTTCGTGGTCAGCTGGTTTGTGGCCGGCGCCGGCGCATGGCTGCTGGCGCGGGCCGTGACCGGTCTGGCCGTTGACGCGATGCCGCTGGTCATCGTCACCAACGCCCTAGCCTACGTTGTGGGCATGGTGGCGTTCGTCTTCCCCAGCGGCATCGGCGTGCGCGAGGCCGTGTTCACCGCGTCCCTCTCGAGGCTGCTCCCCGGCGGCGTCGCGCTGGCCTGGGCGCTTCTTCTGCGGGTGTGGGTGATTGTGATCGAGCTCGTCTTCGTGGGTCTGGTCGTGGCTGGCGCGGGGCTCCTGCAGCGGAGAAAGGGCACGGCGTGAGTGGACGCCGCGAGAAGGCGGCGCGGCGGCGATCCGCGGCCGGTACGGCCGCGGCAGGGCGCCGCGCCGCCCGGCTCTGGGCACTCGCGCCGCTCACCGAGCTTGACGACGCCGAGCGCGCCCGGCTATTCCGCCGCAACGCCGTCTACGTCGTCGTCGGCGCGGTGTTGTTCGCGGCGATCTACGCCCTGCTCTCGTGGCTCAAGTACCGCGCCTACATGGATGCCCGTTTTGACCTGGGCAACATGGTCCAGGCGGTGTACAACACCGCTCACGGGCACTTTCTCGAGATTACGAGCGGCGAGCTCAAGCCGCGGCAGATGTCGCGGCTCGGCTCGCACGTCGACCCGATCTTGGCGCTCTTCGCGCTCCCCTGGCTCGTGTGGCCGAGCCCCACAATGCTCCTCGTGCTCCAGGCCGTCATCGTCGCCACGGGCGCCTGGCCGGCTTATCGCCTGGGCACGCGGGTCACCCGCGACCCGCGCGCCGCGGCGCTGCTCGCCGGCGCCTACCTGCTCTACCCGGCCCTGGGTTTCCTCGTGCTCAACGAGTTCCATCCGGTGGCTCTCGCCACGCCGCTCCTGCTCTGGGCATTTCTGTACGTCGAGGAGAGCCGCTGGCTGTGGGCGCTGCCGTTTCTCCTGCTGGCGGCGGCCTGCAAAGAGACCGTGCCGCTGGTGATCGGCATGATGGGCGTGTACTTCGCGATCCGTAGACGCTCGTGGCGGCCGCTCATCCTCACGGCTGCCGCGGCCGCCTACTTCGCGATCGCGGTGTGGGGGATCATCCCGCACTACAACGGCGACCAGAGCGCCTTCATTTCCCGCTACGGCGACTACGGGCAGGGTGCCGGCGAGGTGGTCAAGACGGCGCTCACGCATCCGGCCCAGACCGTCACGGATCTCGCCGCACAGGACAATCTCCGCTACTGGCTCAGGCTCCTGTGGCCGCTCGGCTTCGCGTCTCTGCTCAGCCCACTCACGGTGCTCATCGCGGCCCCCGAGCTCCTGCTCAATGCGCTCTCGGCGACGACGTTCCAGCGCCGCATTGAGTTCCATTACACGGCGCTGGAAATCCCCTTCCTCTTTGCCGCCGCGGTGCTCGGCGTGATGCGCCTCTGGCGCTGGCTGGGCGGCGGCTTCCGGCGCGCCGAGAAGGCGATGGCCGGGCAGCGCGCGCGCCGCGAGACCCTGGCTCTGCTGGTGCTGCTCGCGGCGCTCGCCGGCAACTACTTCATGGGGCCGCTGCCGTTCTCGCTGCCCGGCGCCGCCTACGGAGGCAAGTACTACGCGAAGACTGCGCACGACGCCGTGCTCGATGAGGCAGTACGGATGATCCCGGCGGGCGCCAAAGTCTCCGCCAACAACAACGCCGGCGCGCAGCTTGCGGCGCGGCGGGTCGCCTACGTGTTCCCGTACTTCGCCGGCGCCGACTGGGTGCTGGTGGACGAGCAGCACCCGTTCTTCTACGACAAGGAAGACGCGAGGATGCATCAACTCGCGCTCGGCAGACTGGTGCTCGACAACCGCTTCGTCTCGGTCTTCGCCAAGGATGGCGTGTACGTCTTCAAGCGAGTCGCAGCCAGCCCGGCAGCGACGCAGGGCGGCGGCGTGCCTCGAGCGACGCCCACGCCGGGGGTCTCCCCGACGCCCTAGCCGTCGAGGGCGCTCAGGCCACCCAGCTGAACGCCGCGAACTTGGCGGTGAGCGCTACCAGCAGCACGAGGCCGACGATCACCACCACGGTGTGCGCACGCGGCCTTTCGCGGGTGTACAGGGCCAAGGCAACGTACAGCGGAAACACGGTGAGCGTGAAGCGCGGGTACGACATCAGCGGCACGTACTGCGAAGGGAAGAAGAGCGGATACGCAAGCGCGGCCAAGGCATACCAGGAGTACGCGCGCGGCAGCCGCCGGGCGCCGTACCAGAGCAGCAGTGCGGCGCCGGTGAAGAACGCCAAATTAAGCAGGTTCGTGCCGACGTTACCGTACGCAGACCCCGGCCGAGGGACCTCCCAGAAGACGCGGTAGAACTCGGCCGAGATCATCCTTCTGAGGCCCCACAAGGCGCTGACGACAGCGCGGGCCACGGTGTAGTTGGGGAAGGCGAACCCACGCTCCCACTGCGCCTGAGCCGACGAGAAGAGCAAAGGCTTGCCGAAAGCAAGGCTCAGATACGTCATCCACACGAGGATGCCCTCCACCACCATGAGGAGGTTCGCGACGTGAGAATCGGTGCGCCGCAGCTTCCATCCGCGGCGCTCGTAGTAGTAGTACACCATGGGGACGAGCAGCAGCACCCCCGTGCTGCGGGTCAGGGTGGCCAGCAGCCCCATGATGCCCGCGAGGCGCCAGCGGCCTTCGCGGGCGAAGACGAAGCAGGCCAGAGTGAGGAGGAGAAAGAGCGACTCCGTGTACACCGCCTGCAGGAAGAAGGACAGCGGGCCGATGGCGAGGTAGACGACCGCCCGCGACGCCACTTCGTCGCCGAAGTCCGACCGCACGAGCCGGTAGAGAAGCCACACGCAGCCGGCGTAGCAGACCAGCGAGATGACAATGCCGGTGGTCACGAGATTGCCGCGGAAGACCAGGCCGACGTAGCGGAGCAGCATGGGGAACAGCGGGAAGAACGCGGTGCTGCCGTCGCCGTCGGCGTAGCCGCCGGTGGCGATCTTGATGTACCAGACGCCGTCCCAGTGGGCCCATGGATTCATCAGATGGCCGAGCACCCCATGGAACACCTCGGCGCGCACCGGGAAGCGCCAGCCGATGGGCAGTCCCTGGATGCCGACGAAGGTCGCGGTGGCGAAGGCGGCGGCGAAGATGAGCACGCGACTGCCGGCGGCGACGGCGACGGCCCGGGCCAGCGGGCGCGTCGTGGCCGTGCCGGCAGCCACCCGCTCGACGTCAGTCGGCAGCGCCGCTCGCCTCCCGCGCGGCGCCCAGCACGCCGTCGTCGCGAAGCCGGCACACGATCGCGGCGCGCAGGTCGCTGGTGACGTCGCGCCGCGCCTGAGGGTCGTGCACCCAGGCGTGCAGCCTCAAGCCGACGTCGGAGGCGCCCAGCTCTTCCACGGTCACGCTGTTGCTCTTGCCCTCGGGTGCCGGGGCCAGGTCGGCGGCGATCTCCAGCGCTGCGCTGCGCGCCGCTGCGATGTCGGCCGCGAGAGGCACCACGAAGTCCACGGCGACCATGCTGCCGGGCGATCCCAGCGAGTAGTTGTTCACGACCTGGCTGGCGAAAGCTTCGTTGGGGATGACGACCCTGCGATTGTCGGGCGTGCGGATATAGGTGTACGTGAAGCGGATCTCCTCGACGGTGCCGAACACGTCTTCGACGCTGATGTAGTCGCCGAGGCGCACAGGCTGTGAGAAGGCGATCATGACGCCACTGACGAGGTTGGCGAGTGGTGCTCGCGCGGCGATTCCGATGACGCCCGAGATAATGGCCGCCGAGGCGAGGATGGCACCGCTGAGGGCCTGGAAGAAGGGGAACTGGAAGAGGGCCATGGCGACGCCGATGATGAGGATCGTTGCCTGGATGAGGCGGCGTATCATCATGTAGCGGGTGCGGTCGGCCCTGTCGGGCGTCTTGCCGAGAAGCTTGTTCATCGCCGCGTCGCGACGCGCGAGGAAGAAGTCGACGACGCGCGCCGCGACGATCGTGATGAGGACGTAGACGACGGCCCTGAACCAGGAGGTCTGGTAGAACGCGACGGCGATCAAGCCCATGGCTTTTTGCCCCTCACGGGGTGCCCGAGGGCGAAGGCTCAGGCAGCGGCGATGATGTGGGCTCCGGGGTGAGCTGCGAGGGCGGCAGGTCGTCGCGCACGTCGTAGAGCACGCGCCCGGTGTCGTAGTCGAGCAGCGCTACGAGCGCGGCGCTGCGGTCTGAGATCGTGTCGATGACGCCCTCGACCTGCCAGATAAACCGATAGCTCGGCACGACGGAGCCCGTGACCACGCGTCCGTCGATGCTGTGCGTGAAGCGGTACGGCCTGCCTGCGGGCACGAACAACAGCTGGACCTCGCGGGGGTCGATGGCGGTGTTCTTGAACACCCAGTCGGCCTTGCGGAGCGCCATGCCCGAGGTCTTGAGCTGGGCGTCGCCGGGCACGGCGAGGGCCGCGAAAGCAAAGCTCCAGCCGCGCCAGGGGTGCCGAACGAAGTCGCCCCGCTGGCTCGACGCGGTATAGCGGAACGCCACGAACGCGGGCAGCAGAAACACGACGAGCGCGGCGAGCACCAGGGCGACGACCAGAAGCTTCTTGCTGCGGAAGCGGATCAAGCCAGGACCTCCGGGAGCCTGTCTGGGGCTGTGCTCAAGGGTGTCAAGCGACGCCCTCCGTGTCGACGACCGCGCCGTCCGGGAGCACGTCGCTGCGCGGGAAGACGGCGCGCGCGGCGGCCTCCATGGAGGCGTAGTAGCTCTCGTCATACAGCGGGTTGAGGTGCATCAGCACGAGCCGGCCCACACCCGCGTCGGCGGCCAGGCCGGCGACTGCCCCGACTTCGCTGTGCGCGGCGTAGCCGGCCCGCAGCTCCTCCTGCGTCTCGTCGGTGCGCGGGTCAGCGGCGTTGTACCAGGTCTCGTGAAGCAGAAGGCCGACGCCCTCGGCGAGCTCGGCGGTCGCCGGATCGGCCCTGGTGTCTGTGGCGAGCACGAAGGCGTCGTCCACGCGGTAGGCGACGCTCACATCCGAGTGCCGCTGAGCGCGCACGCGCACGATGTGGCCGGCAATCTCGTTGGCACCCGCGACGACGGGCTCGAGGCGCAGGTCGGCAAGGTCCTCCCAGTCGCGCGGGTTGTAGGGCCTGCGCAGCAGGCCGGCCAGGGCGCGCTCGGGGTCCACGCCGGTGAGCTCGGCGGCTGGGGCGTGGATCACGAGCGCGCGGCCCGGCAGCACGCCGGGCAGGTACGCGAGGCCGCACACGTGGTCGAGGTGATAGTGCGTCAGAAAGAGGTGCACGTCGCGGGCGCCGTCGAGCAGCGCCGCCTGGGCGGGTTCGCGCAGGCGGCGCAAGCCCGTGCCCGCGTCGAAGATGAACAGGCTTTCACCGGCGCAACAACCGAAACAGGTGGTCTCGCGCTGGTCACTCGGCATCCAGCCGCTCGTCCCCATGAGAGTCACGCGCATAGATCGCCCACCTTTCGCCGCGGCGCCGGCACAACGTGTGTGTAGTGTGCAGCATATCGGTAGAATCAAGATAGGAGACACCCGCTACCGGGGGTTCGTGCCGAAGGGAGCTCTTGTCGTGGACGAGCCTATCTTGATCGTGTATGGCAGTCTTGAGCTGGGCGAGGTAGGCCGCAGTCTGTGGGAGCCGGCCGTTTCTCATCTGGCCCGCTTCGTGAGCGGCGGCGACGAGCCTCCTTTGCTCGCCGCATTCGAGGATGTGGCCCGCAGCGCCGGCCTCAGTCAAAGCGTGTCGGTGGCCGTTCTGCTCGATGCGTTCACCAACGGGAGCAAGGCTCTCTGCGACGGCTTGCAGGCACTGGGCACGCCCGAGGCGCGCGAAGCGTGCCGTCTTCTCGTCGGCCTCGAGAACGTGGCCCTCACGCGCATCGCCACCGGCTACTCCGCCGGTCTCGAAGAGACAATCGTTCACCTGCGACGCGACGCCGAAGATGCGTCGCCGCTCGACCTCTCGACGGGCGCCATGAAGCCCGACGAGATCGTTGAGCAGTTGTCCCTCGAGGTGAACCGCTGTCAGCGCATGGGACTCTCGCTGGGACTGCTCGAGCTCGTCCTGGAAGAGCCGGCCGGCGTCGCCGCCTCGTCCTTCGCGCGCGACGACTACCGGGGCGCGCTGCACGTGGTGGGCGAGTGCGTGCGCGAGAACCTGCGCCGCTACGACAGCATCGGCCTCACCTCCGACGGCGGCTTTCTGCTTGTGCTGCCCGATATCAGCCGCCGCGGTCTGGCCGGCGCCGCCGAGCGCCTGCGGCGCGAGCTGGGCGCCTCCGGCGGTATCTCCGCGTCCCCGAGCTTCCTGTTCGCCTTGGCGCACTACGACTACGTGGACGTCAACGCCGGTGAGATGCTCGAGGCGCTCGACCACGGCATGCAGCGCGCGCGCGCGGTCCACGAGCCCCTCAACTGGTCCTGAGCATTCAGGCGTCGAGCGCTGCGCCCAGCGCCTCGGCGGCGCGTCGCACCATCTCCCGCTCGTTGGGGTACGTCATGAGCCGCAGCGCCTCTCGCAGGCTCACCCAGCGCGCTTCGCTGACCTCGTGGTCGTGGTCGGCCGTGTCGCCGCCGGTGGCGTGCATGAGGTAGTAGTGCACTGTCTTG